>CACWMM010000032.1:0-17686 GCA_902761955.1 uncultured Olsenella sp.
TTCGCGCTGCATGGTGATCTGGACGCCGATCTCCTTCGACAGCGAGTCCAGCTGCTGCTGCAGCTTCGAGAACTCCACGTCAGACGGGCCCAGGTCCACGAGCATGGTCATCGTGAACGTGCCCTGCAGTATGGTCTGCGATATGTCCAGAATGTTCGCGTCGTGCTGCGACAGGGCCGTCGCCACGGCGGCAACGATGCCCGAGCGGTCGCTGCCCAGGACGGTGATGATCGCGCGGTTCTTGGAGTCTTCGTTCGTGATTGCCATTCGTCCCCAATCGGTGTGTCACGGCCGACGGGCGGTCGTGCGGCGATAGTTGCAACCATTGTATCCAAGGGACGCGGCGGCCATACCTGCCGCACCGGCATTGAGCCCATTTCGAAACGTGGGCGCGACGCACGGCCCGGCATGGCAGCGCGTACCAGCTGCCATGCCCAGGTGCCGGGGAGAAGAACGAGGCGCCCTAGTTGTTGCGGGCGTCCTCCTCGCTTGCCTTCAGCAGCTGCACCACGTCGTCCTCGGAGACGCCCATGGCGACCGCCAGCTCCTGCAGGGAGCGTTCGCTCGCCTGCTTGAAGATGCGCTCGTATGCAACGGGCGGCCGCTTGTTGGACGCCTTGACCTGCTCGATCCGGGTGCGGAACGTCTTCGCGATGCGCACGGCGTCCCTGCAGCTGCCGCGGCGCAGCTCCGTCTTGAAGCGCTCCTCCTCAAGCGCGTTGCTGCGGGAGGAAAGCTCCTCCAGCGGAAGCTCCGTGTACTCGCCTATGATCTGCTCCGCCTGCTTGCGACCGATGACGGGACGAAGCCGCCCCTCGCTCGCCACCGGGAAGCTGATGCGCATGGGATGGCGCCCTCCAACGGGCATGAGCATGTACGTGGCCTGCGGATCGTCCTCGATGGCCTCCACCTTGCAGACGCCTTGTCCCGGATGAACTACGTACTGGCCAACTTTGTACATGTGGCATGCTCCTTTCGCGCAATATGCTACTTAGCTTAGCACATTAGCGAAAAAAATGCCACCAAACCGGCAATATGCCTTGCGTATGCACTACAAGTAGTGTAGTTTAGTGCATTTCTCTATGTACGGTAGTTACTTGCAGCAGTCTGTCACCCAGCTCACGAAGTTCTCCTGCGCGTCGCCGGACGCCTCGGCAAGCTCGAAGCCCCTGCCCCACACGGGCGTGAACGCCACGTCCTTCACCCCGTCGTACGCGCCAAGCGCGACCGCCAGGTTCACGTCCGCACACAGCGCCGTCGCGGATTGGAACAGCCCCGTGTTGATGCGCCAGTGCGGCGCCACCTCGCACGAGCCAAAGCCGGCATAGCGCCCGCTCAGGGCGTACAGCGGGTTCATCGCGTTCACGCGGCTCTGCATGTCCGTCTTGAGCGAGTCCAGCTTCACGATGTCCTGCGCCCAGTCGCTCACCAGGTCGTCCTTCCAGCCCTTCAGGTCGGAGTACTTGTCCGCGTTGTCGCCCAGAAGGGTCGCCACCGTCTCGTCAAAGTGCAGGCTCGACTCGTCGTCCACGCCAAACAGCTGGTTGGACGTGGTGGAGCGGTCCAGCGCGTCAAACGCGCACACGCCTTTCTGAGCGGGACGGCAGTGCTTCACGAAGTCCCACATGCTCGTGATGGTCACGCCACCGGCGCTCGGACTGTACGTGATCCACCGGTCGTCCCCGTTCAGCGCGCTCACGTAGCTCTCCGCGTCGTTGTACACCGTGGACTGCACCACGGTCACGCCCCTTGCGGCGGACGTCCCCGCGCCGGCGTCGCCCGACTGTGCCGCTGCAGAGCCGTCCGCCGTCGCGCCCGCGTTGCCGTCCGCCGCGGCGGAGCCCGCCTGCGACGACGCGCCCGAAGCCGCGGCCGTACCGTCGGCCGCCGAGGCCGCGTCCTTCTCGCCCGCGCCGCCTGAAGCGTCCTCCACCGCGCCGGTCATCACGTCGATCTCGACCGCGCTGTCCGAGTTGATGTTGGGGTCGCCGGGAAACGCCGGGTCCACCAGGCGGCCGGGAGTGTAGGTGTAGGGAAAGCTCGTGGTCGAGAAGAACTTCTCCGCGGAGCCCTCGATCGTCTGGAGCATGTAGTCATAGTACGTGCCGGAAAGGTAGCTGCCGTCCTGCACGGGCTCAAGCTTCAGGGCCTTGTCGTCCGCGCCGGTGAGGCCAAGCTCGTTCACGAGCTTGCCGTACGCGGTCGCAAGGTCGTCGGAAAGCGCCTTCGTCCACTGGCCGTCCGCGCGGGCGCCGTCGTCCGCAAACTGCCCCATCATCCACTCGTAGCCGCTGTCGGCCGTGTCGTACGACGTTATGGGGCACCACGACGCCGAGCCAAACACCCGGTCGGATATAGACTTGCCGTCCGCATCGTGCATGGCCGCTCCGATCTTGGAGAGGTACGGCGTGAAGATGCCGCAGTCGCCCAGGGCGCCCAGGCACGCGGACACACCGCCGCCCGCGCCGTAGCCAAACACGAACAGGCGCTTCGCGTTGCACGGCAGGCTCTCGGCGTTGTAGCGCAGGTAGCGCACCGCAGCCTTCAGGTCCACCACCGGCCACGGCGCGCCGCCGGAGTACTGCTCGCTCGAGTCGCTCACGTAGCCGCCGGAGCGACCGCGGAACCCCGCGTACACGTACACGAGGCCCTTCTTCAGGTACGTCCCCAGCCCATCGTACGAGTACGCCGTCGGGCAGCTCTGCGCGGAGAGGCGCGCGGAGTTTATGGGCATGACCACGGGCGCGGTCTTCGGCGTGAACGAGCCAACCCTTGCGTCTGGCGCGATCTTGCAGCGATAGGTGCTCCCGCTCTTCTCGCCCTTGAAGTAGGCGCCGGGGACGTAGATCGCAAGCGACTCGTAGTTGCCGGCCGCCGGGTCCGTGCAATACGGAAGGCCCAGCTGGTAGTAGCAGTCGTTCGTCTCGTCGTAGTTCCAGGCGGAGTCATCGATCGCGAGCTTCTTGTACTCGTTCAGGTTGACCTTCACGTCCTCAGGCTTGTCAGACTTCCCGTCGCCCATGCAGGCGGCAAGCCCCATGGCCGACGCCGCCCCCGCAAGCGCGAGGAAGCCCCTTCTGCTCATGTCCATTCGCAACTCAGCTCCCCGTGGGCTATCCCTGGCGGACGCCCTTGACCTTGCCGGCGATCGCGTTCTGCTTCTCGCGACGGTCCTCGCCCCAGAAGCAGCACGAGAGCATGCCCGGCCCCACGTGGCAGCCGATCGTAGGCCCGATGGTGGACGTGAGGATGCGCGCGGAGTCGTCTATGTCAGCCACCATGGCGCCCAGGCGCAGGCCGTCGTTCTCGCAGTCCGCGTTGCCGATGGCCGCCACGGCCGGGTACTGCAGCTGCGAGCGGTGCTTCTCGTAGTACTCCTTCATCTTGCGCATGCCCTTCTTGCGGCCGCGCGTCACGCCCAGGATCGTGAGCTCGCCGTTCAGCTTCCAGGACAGCAGCGGCTTCGCGTCCAGCGCGGACGAGACGAGCGCGACGGACTTGGGAATGCGGCCGCCGCGGTGCAGCGTGTCCAGGTTGTCCACCATGAAGATGGTCCACACGTGATAGCGCGCGTCCTCAGCCCAGCGCACGAACTCCTGTGCGGTAAGTCCGCGGTCGCGCTGGCGCACACCCTCCTCAAGCAACAGGTAGAAGGACGTGGATGCCAGCAGCGTGTCCACAATGTAGATGGGCAGTTCGCGGCCCAGCTCCTCCTGCACGCGGTCGAGCGCCGTGCAGGCGCCGTTGTAACCGCCAGAGATTCCGCTCGAGATCGTCATCAGCACGGTGGGGACGTCCAGCTCCGCCGCCTTGCGGAACGCCTCTTCGTACACCAGCTGCGACGGCTGGGACGTCTTGGGGGTCGCGCCCCAGCGGATGCGCTCATAGAAGTCGTGGGCGCTCACGGACTGGAACAGGTCGTCCAGCCCCGAAAGGCCGCCGTCGGGCTTTCCGGCCTCCGTATAGGTGAAGGGAAGGAACGTGAGCCCCGACCTCTCGATGTCCTGGATCGAGAAGTCGCACGTCGAGTCTGTCATCAGGTTGAACTTGGCCTTCATATGAACCTGTCCTCGCTAAGATCGATTTGGATGGTGATATTGTACGGCTAATAGGCAAATCGCCAAGACATGGAGGCCCACATGCTCCACACCGACATCGCGGACGGCCGCGACTCCTCCGGCAACAGCTCCTCCAACAACGCGGCACAACACGCCGCCGCCAGCGACGTTCGCAGGCTCCACCTCGTCTTCAGGGGAGAAGTGCAGGGCGTCGGCTTCCGTTGGACCTCCTCGCGCTGCGCCAACTCCGTCGGATGCACCGGATGGGTCCGTAACGAACCCGACTGGCAAACCGTCACCATGGAGCTCCAGGGCACGCAAGAGCAGATATCCGCGTTCTTCGGCGCATTCGCGCGCGCCTATGCGCACTACCCCATCGAGTACGTAATAGACGAGAAGGACGACATCCCTCCCGTCGAAGGCGAGTCCGACTTCAGGGTTAGGTACTAGAAGAGGCCGCGGCGTCTCGCCAACGGTGGAGATGGCACGCACGTCGCGCAAGGTGCCCTCGAAAGGAAACCCGACGGCAGCTCGATAGCAGGTCCGGGCGCGGGGCAGATTCGTGGCAGCTCTGGGGCAGGTTGCCTCATAACATTGCCTACGAAGAAGCCCCGCACCGCGTTTCCGCAGGTACGGGGCCTTTTCTTCATGGTGGCGGGGAAGGGAATCGAACCCCTGACACGGGGATTTTCAGTCCCCTGCTCTACCAACTGAGCTACCCAGCCGTTACTTGCTCGCTTGCAAGCTTGTTTAATATATCAAAGATTTCGCGGGCGTCAACGAACTTTTTCAAATCAGATGGAGAGAATTTGAAGTCCGCAGGTAGATAGGTATGTGAGGTGAAGCCTTTCCGGTACCTGCGTCGTTTCAGCGACAGCTAGAAGGCGCCTCCGCCTCCTCCACCGCCGAAGCCGCCGCCTCCGCCACCAGAGAAACCGCCACCGCCGCCTCCGCCGGAGCTCATCGAAGATGCGGCCAACGCAGCAGAGCTGACCTTGTGAGACGAGGTGACCGAGGATCCAAGGCGCGATGCGGGGCTTCCCAGCGCGGTGTGGGGATACATGTACCACCCGTACACCGGAGCGACGACCGGGTCCTCCAGGACCTGTGGCGCGGCAACCTTCAGCTGCTCGATTACCTCTTCCGCCACGCCAAGCGAGACGGCCATCACAAGAAGCCTGTTCCAGAGAATCACGTCCTGGGGAACGGCCTCCTCCAGTCGCGTAAAGTCCTTGAGCCACCGCTTCAGAGCCTTCAGCTTCGCGATGACCTCAACCGCCTCCTCCGACAGGTTGTCCATGCGCCTCAGAATCACGAAGCCAAGTACCGCGGACACCGCAAGTAGCAGAACCACCCCCAAGCCCCAGCCCACTGGCAGCACTTCCGCAATCGTCATGAACAGCAGGGCTGCCGCCACAAGAATGTCAAGCGCCATCGCACCAACAACCAGCCCCTGCCCGTTCGAATTCTTGTCGACGAAGAACCCTCGCTGCTCGGCCTGCGCCTTGACGTCGGTCTTCCAGTTCTCGTATGCGTCGTTGTATGCCTCTGGCTTGTCTTTCGCCACCTTCTCAAAGTCCGAGAAGTACAAGGTGCCGTTCTCGCGACCCTTGCACTTGGAGAGCACCTTGTCGAAGAACTTGAGGGTTGAGCGATCGATTGCAATTGCGCTCTTGCTCGCAGCTACGTCCCTCGTGTTTCCCGCCCTCGTCAGAGCGTAGTCATCCTCCGACTTCTTGCGGCCGAACACCCCCCTGCTCTCAACCGCGACCTTTTCGAGCTTAAGCGCTCCGATGTCAGTCAACCGCACGAGCGCGGCAGACATGTCATCGTCCGTTGGCTCACCGTCGTTCAGCAGGGCACCCAGAACGGCCGGGTGATCATCGGTCGGCACGTCGCGGAAGTACTTGTCGTCGAACTGGGGCGTGTGTCGCCTCTTATACGAGGAAAGCTTGCTAACAGACACCGCTCCCGCAAGGAGGGCCACCAGGACGCCTATACCAAGGGCCGCATAGCTCACCACGCGAGCCTGAGTACGGCGTTCGTTCGCCTCGTCAGCCCACTTCCGTTCCTCGTCGAGGACTGTGTTCAGGACCTTCTTGTTCGACGCCGTCGCGTTCGCTAGCCAGGCAGCGGGAAACACTATTCTCGCCTCGGCGAACTCATCACCACCAACCCCGGGGACCGTGTAGATGATGTCGTTTCCCTTGAAACGAAGAGAGGCGTCGAGAGGGCCGTGTCCCCAAGCCCTCACGTTCTTGCCCGCCTTGGCCTCCTCCCCGTCGGTAACGGGAAGGTGAACCGTGCAGGTCACGTTCTCGCTCTCCACGTCCCAACCATCGCTCACGAACTTCCAATAGAGCTCGGACGTATCCGCGTACCTGCGCGCCAAGTTCTGGTCTGTGTACGTGATGGCGAAGTCGGCCGTGTCGTCACTATGCGCAGAATAAATCTTCACCTTCACATACGAGCCCTCGTCTGTCACGAGGTACGTGCCATTCTGACCGTAATCGGCATCGCCCACCTGTACTTGCTTAAATTCCCGGAACGACCCTCCTGACCCAATCTCACCGACCTTGCTCACCTCGGGGCTAATAGAGGCCCCTTCGTACTCCCCTTTCGGAATCTTCCAATAGACCCCATGGAAGTCTCCGTCGAAACTGAACTCTCGTACCTCGCTGACAACGACCGACCCATCGCTTCTCACAGTCGCGTCTATATCGACCCTGCCAATCGAGTACTCATCTGCAAGCGCGACGCCTGCCGTTACCAACATGGTGACGATGAAGGCGGTTGCAAGAGCAAATGCTGCGATGACTGCCATCAAGGACAGTCTGTCGCGTCGGAACTTTGCGATTCGAGCGACCATCGAGTCTCCCATTCTTTCTGGTTCCCACGTCGTTGCTCGAAAATATACCAGAGACATGGGTATAGACTGCAATGTGTATGTCAGGCCAGCGGATAACGGTATCCATACGACAAGGAGTGGATTTGCATGGCACTGGACAAGAGCGTATCGAGCGTGCTCAACGAGCAAATCAACAAGGAGCTTTATAGCGCATATCTCTATCTCACGTTCGCGGACTATTACGAGGACCGTGGGCTCAAGGGCTATGCGAACTGGTACATGATTCAGGTCCAGGAGGAGGTCGACCACGCTAAGATCCTCCGCCGCTATCTGTTGGACAACGACTTCAAGCCGACGATGGAAGCGATTGACAAGCCAGACAAGACGTTCTCAAACGACCTCGAGCCTCTCGAAGCTGGTTACGAGCACGAGCAATACGTGACGAGCCTTATCAACAAGTGCTACCAGGCAGCCTACGACGCTCACGACTTCCGCACCATAAAGATGCTCGACTGGTTCGTGAACGAGCAGGGCGAGGAGGAGTCGAACGCCTCGGACATGATTACCGACTACAAGCTATTTGGCAGCACGCCTCAGGGACTGTTCAGTCTCGACCAGAAGTACCTCACGCGTGCCTACGTCCAGACCACTTCGATGCCGATGTAGCTCTGGTTCCTCTGGTCCTAGCTTCGTCTGTTTGCCGTTTGGGGGTGAATCCAGAAGTGGATTCACCCCCTTCTCATGCTCAACCAGGCCTCTACTCATCGGATGTAACAAAGGTGAAGAGAGTGCCGCAGACGTTGACGGTCTGCCCATGTCCAAGAATGCAGGAGTCCTGCACCTCTCTTCCTCCCACTGTCGCCAGGTTCTTAGCCCCCAGATTCCTAACCCTAAGTCCTTCCGGCAAACACTTGAACCCTACGTGCCTACGCGAAACGGCCATCGAGTGCAGAACCACATCACAGCACTGATCACGTCCAACCGTCAACTCGGACTCGGGAACCGGAATCTTCACCTCCATGTCGGGTGACCTCACCCAAAGCATCTTCCTCTTCCAGCGGGGAAGGTTAGAGGAGGGGATATCCAATGGCATCGTCGCATCCAAGTCGGACGAGTCTTTGCTACTCGTGCCATTCCCGCTCACGCTTTCGTGAACGCTTTGGGCGCAAGCCCCACCATCTCCTCCCTCGCCTGCCGGTTGGCCAAGGCACATCGCCGACATAGGACCAGGCGGTCTGGAGAAATCATAGAGGCACCCATAGCAGACGTCCATGTCCGCAAACAGTTCTTCGCCGCAGTTCGGACATATCTTCGTCTTCGCCTTCCCTGCCTTGCCCATGAAGCCGACCGAGGCCTCGCGTCCGGCGACAACCCCCATTGCACCCGAATCTTTCATCGATGTCACACTCCTTCTCAGCTGCAGGTTTCTTCCATGGTCAGGGTCTCGTTCGCCGCGGGCCAAGGTGAGTCGCTACCAGGACGCTCCAGAACGAATGCTGCCCCACGGGCTCGCACTATCCTCCCAGGGCGGACCATCCTCTCCGACAGGATGACGCTGCCATCCCTCTTGACGAATGCGATGTCTATGGGATAGCGCATGCAGAGGGTGTGGATGGACGAGCACCTCCTAAGCATGACTTGCCGTCCCCCCGAATCGCGAAGAAGGCCCTTCGCCTTTTGCAAGGGCGAGTCCAGGACTTCAAAACTCCCGAAGTCGAAGTGTCTTGTCCAAACGTGTACGAGTTGCAATCAGATCACCACCCCAGGTCTAAAACGGTCGACGGTAATGGTTCTCTCGTGCTGTAACGAAATAGGTGCGGCATAGCCGACTCCGGCCACGGATATGGTCGTAGGCCAAGGATGGAATGTGAGAGTGCACCTATAGGTAGTGAGCAGAGGCGAAAGGGGGAAGCTCAGACCGTCCCTCTCGACCGCAGAGGCAGCATCGCTTGCAGATACCGTAACGTCACACGTACTTGAATTCAGGGCTTTCCGTATCACGCCCTCGATCTCGGAGACGGCAGCACCCCTACTCTGCGTACCAGACGGAGAGACTCCATGAGACACCGCCGCATCGAGAGAGATCCTGTCGAATGTGGAGCACACCTCGGCATATTTCGCCAGGTTATACACAATGAGGGCGACGACGATGATGACAGGCAGCATAGCCGCAAGCTCAACAGTCATCTGACCGGAATCATGAACCTCTCCGCACCTCCTCATGGAATCGCCTCCGCGAGAGTCGAGAGGTCTATCGTCAGGGGAATCGATGCCCCCTCCATTCCGGGAATCGGAATCTCCGCGATGGTAACCTTGCCGTTTTCCCCCATCAGAGATACCAGTTTGGAACGGCACGTCTTGATGATTCCACGTTGGTCATGCGGCAGGGACTGTATGAACGACCTCACTTCCGCCGTCTTCGTCACTCCGGCTCTATCCAAGATGTGCTGGGTGTTCGTCAGCACGGGCTTTCTCAGTCTCATGTCCGAGGGCTCGAACCCCGCCTTTAACACGACATCCTTGACCTTCCTTCGCATCCAGCTCGCAACCTTTTCCCCAAACACACCTCCTATATCATCAAAGAATTTGTTGGCAGCTTGGCTGACGCTTCCATATGCAGACCCATAGCCGACCAAAAGCGATCCCCATAGGTCTCCGATGCCATCAAGCAGTCCGGAGAAAAGCGTCCTATCCGACCTTTCTAGACCGTCGAAAACGCTTGCGAGAACATTGTGGCCATCCGTATCGTCGTCAGGTGCCAACGCGGCACCTGAGATTGCGACACCTGCCGGAAGGACCCCTGACTCGAGAAAGGTGCTTGACAGTCCACGAGGAAGCTCAGCGGCATCTCTCACAACAAAACCGATGCATCCGTACGCGCCGGGCGGGCAAAGGCGCGGCCTTTCGACCGCAAGCATGCTCATCGCCCTCTCGAATGCAGACCCGCTTTTCTCCGCCGCCTTCTTCATGTCCTCCTCCGCCTTCTTCTCGTCTTCCTTCGCCTGCTGGTAGTCTTTTGACGCCTCTACCACAATCCTCCAGTAGTGTTCGAAGCCGTTATTGATATTCGTTGACGCATCCGCGACGTTTCCCATGGCCACCGCATTCATACGGCACGTCTCGCAATAAGCAACCGAGCCCGAATCTATGTCTGCAAGTGAGGCATTGCCAGCAAACGGCCCGGTTGCACCGGGGCATTCAAGCGAGCAATGCAGCGTCGTTCCCGTCTCCTCGCTCGTGCAGGGCCAGATGGCCGTCGAATAGAGCTCGGTCTCCATCACCATCCGAGTCGTATGGGGCAGCTCGGGCAACTGAATATCAACGACTTCGCCCTCCTCGCACCGCGCATTCGAGAGCTCCTTGGCTGCATACCGGTAGAAAACCCCACGCGCACATGAGCGCTGAAGCTCGTCGGCAGAACCCGCGTCAATCACGTTGGACGTTGCCCGAGCAACGTAATAGTTGACAGCCCTTCTGCGCGCAAAGTCGAACTTCCAGGCGCTCGGGCTTGGATACATCGGGTTCTGCCCTTCCGTTAGTTTCGCAAGGGACTGTGCTCGTTCCCTCATACACGTACCGACGTTGTCCGCATGCCAGCCTTTCTCCTTTGCGACATTCGCCCTGTCAATCGCCTCCTTCTTTCTGGCCGACGCCTCCCTGAGTTCCTCGGCAGCCTTTTCCATCTCCTTTCCGTCAACCTCGTCTAGTAAATGGCTGAAGTCAGACTTCGACTCCTGTGGGTACGGAACTGCAAGCCCGGCATAGCTCAGGCTTCCAGATGAATTCGCCGATACCGTCGATGCCGAATTTGCCACAATGAGAGCGGGAAGCGTCTTCTCAAGCCGCTCGAGGCCTTGTGAAGCCGACTTCGCAAACTTCTTCCGACACTCGAGAATTCTCCTACCCACCTCGAGAATCTTCGGCGCTCCATGCTGAAGAACCGGAATCGCCGCCACGATCATTCCCGCGCCATACACGATCGCTCCAAGGAGACCCATACTCAAAACGCAGGCATCCAACACCTGCGCGACAGTCGAGAAGGCCGCGACGCAGTTTTCCCCAGACATTGCGGCCGCATCCGCAACCTCCTGCACATCAGCCGCCCTGGCATGACTCCACTGAGCAGCAGCCACACCAAACGCGAGAGCGATGCTCATGAGGAGAGCGACGGCAACGGCAACGGTGGTGTAACCGCCCTCGCCATCGATGAATGCATCCAGGACGTAGACCCTACAATCGGCCCTTCTATGCCCACAACCGCTGCCAGTCTCCATAGGTCCCCCTTATCCAACTCGGCCGCACCTCTTCCCTTAGGGACTCTCTCAGGACTATCCCCTTACCGTCGCTCTCGGAGAATGCAGCCAAAGCAACCCCAAGAAGGGGAAGTGGGCGAACATGCCCGACGACTTCGACGTTCACGCCCCTTCCACCCCTACTGAGCGAAATCGACCAGTCTGATGCGCCACCAGAGTGAAAGAGAGGGACATCGGGAACAGCCTCAAGACGTCTGAGCACATACGACCTGCAGTCCGACAGGTCTCCGTCATAGTCGGTCGCAATCGCCCTTGCCGCCTCGGCGGCAGCAGACCTCATGGCCGCGCGCGTATAGATGATGCAGACCGGTTGGACAAGC
This sequence comes from uncultured Olsenella sp., assembly GCA_902761955.1. Classification (GTDB taxonomy): domain Bacteria; phylum Actinomycetota; class Coriobacteriia; order Coriobacteriales; family Atopobiaceae; genus Parafannyhessea. The sequence continues at coordinate 11,540 of CACWMM010000032.1, forward strand.
AGCGCGATCACAAGCATGAGGGTGGGCAAGAGGACAGCTGCCTCAATCGTCGCCTGGCCAGACGTTGATTCCGCAAGCTCAGTAAAGAAGAACGTCCTGAAAGACCGAGAGGACGTCGCCCTCCAACGAGTGCGATCCTGACCCGATAATCGTCGCATACAATCTTCCGTCACCCGCATAGCTGACGACCCGTGAAAGCGCAACGACGATCGCAAGGAAGGCAAAAAGTACCAGCGCGTACTCGACGGTTGACTGTCCTTTTGTGTCAAGCAAGACACTGTACGTGGTTCGAACAAGATGGCTTCCATCATCCTTGGCCTCCATATGGCTCACCTGGGGACTCCCTCCTCCCATTCCTTCACATCCATCCGTACGACCTTGACCTCCGACTTTCTCGAATCTTCGGCTCCCCTCACGACGACCGTGTCCACCCATCCGTCTCCGACAACCGTACAGGACCAGTTGTTCCCAAGCAGGTCGAGGTAGCCCGCACGCACAAGCACACACTTCCCCGCCCGTGCGTACTCCTCCAAGAGCTGCGTGGCCGTATCTTGCAAACTGGCTTTCGACGTATAGTCCCTCACGCCATCTTCTGTTGAAGGCGAGGAAGAAGGCCGTGAGACGTGCGACGGCGAGTCGTCACCATCTCTGTCGCCTTTCTTCTTCAGGCTCACTCTCTTGCCAGAGTTCTCCTCAGGGACGGATTTGCCTCCTCGCCCGTGCGCGCCCGTCTCAGCAATCACTTCTCGACCCGCGTTGCCTTCCACCTGGCGACGGCAATGTGTTGCCGTCGCCACGCAACTGACCAAGAGTACGAATAGGGCCAAGGGGACGAGTCTAGAGCCCCTTCCCCTGACAGTCATAGCCTAAAGAGCCCCTATTCCACTCGATATCGCGTCCCAGAGCTGCTGGACCTTTCCCTTGAAGGTGATGATCGAGAGAATTGCAATTACCACCAGGACTCCAACTAGAATGGCGTACTCCGTTGTCCCCTGCCCGTCTTCGTCACGTAAGGTCTCCCAAACGCCCCAGGCTACGTCTTCCATCCCCATCCTCAACTGCTCCATCTCACTGCCTTCCTCTGATTTCGATAGATACGACTGATGTGCCGCCCCTCCCCTCCGGACAAGCGCCCTTTCGTATGACTACATGACCTTCATGTCATTGCGAGGCTCGAGCCAATAAGCGGCCCCAGGATTGATAAAAGCATCGCCGGCACGATCAAGGTGCCCAAGGGGATGAGCATCTTCACGGGAACCTTCTCAATCTCCTCTTCCAATTGAGACCTCTGCTCCTCCCTTATTGCCTGCGCTTGGGACTCGAGGGCCGATGCAAGGGGCGATCCAAACTTGAGGGCTTGGGACACTGTCGACGAGAAGCTCTTCAGCGCACCTACATCCAACTCTTCAGCAAGCCTATCGAGCGCGGACGACCTGCTCTCCGCACCGATTTGCCACGAGAGCAGCGCCTCTCCAAATGCCGAGGACAGGTCGTCCTCATAGCGTTCGCAATAAAGGGAGAGCGCCGCATCGAACGAGAGCCCAGACGAAAGCCCCAAGGTCACCACGTCCAGGAACGTCGGGAGAGAGCGGAGGCATGCCCGCCTGGCCTCGCTTTCTCTGCCCTTGCGCTCTAGCTCCCTTATGGCAGGCAGCGAGCTCATCCGGCTTACGATGGACTCAAGGCGTTCTCCCAACCCGCCTGCGTGGTCGAGCTCGTGAGAAGAGCGATGCCCCAGTAGGCCGAACGTCATCGCGAATGCAGCCGTCGACACCGACAAGCACCCACCCACGTACGCCAAGTCCATCATACGACCCCCCTCATGAGTCGCCTGATGATGATTAGCGCGAAAGCGTCCATCACGACCGCAGTCATTACACTCACCATCCCGGGAAGTGTCGCGAGTCCGGCCCGGAAGTCCGGGGAAAGGATCGAGAGGGCAGCGATCATGATTACCGGGAGCCCACAGACGATTCTGACGGAGAGTCTCACCTGCGCCGTCTTGACCTCAAGCATCCTCTCGAACTCACCTTGTCTCTCAACCATCTTCGCCGCATGCCCAAAAAGCGACTTGAGGGGGCTTCCCGTCCTTTGCGAGATGAGAAGTGCGGTCGTGAGCAAGCCAACTCCCGGCGCCTCAAGCTCCCTCGACAGTTCCATAAGCGCCTCCTCCGCAGACTCCCCGCACCTCATTCGAAGCGAGGCCCTTGCAAAGGGCTTCGCGGCATGCCCTCCCTCGTGCGCCCCAAGATATTCGATTGCCTGGGCCAGCGTCTCGCCAGACCCAATGGCCATGGCAAGGGTTCGGAACACGCCTGGCATCTCCTGGGTCAGCTCCCGTTCGATGCGGCGAAGCTGTGCCTGATGCCATATCGGTACGCCAGCGAGCGCCACCGCCATTGCTATGGGTACGCCGATGGGAGACAAGGCGACAAGACAGAGGACGAGGGCAAGCAATGCATCACCGACGATTACGGCAGCCACCCCCTGCCCCGAAGTCCTTACCAGGCCCTCCGGAAGGGTCCACGAGCCCGAGCCTCCTTGGCCACCCCGTGCGGACACGACGATTTCCTCGCCAAGAGCGTGCCAAGAGTCCGTGGAGTCTAGTGCATTGACCACGCGAGAAGCCCCGAGAGCGCCAAGGAGGACCCTCACATACCTCATCACCTTCCGGCGCAGCAAGCTCTTAGGACTCGTCCCCAGTCGTCCCCCATGGAGCACAAGCACCGCGAGAAACGTCGTCAGGCTGCCAAGGATGGCATACATCGTCTCCATCTCTCCACCTCCTCAGTCCTAAGCGCGCCAATCCGAATGGCCTCTCCTATGAAACTGGGCTCCGAGACGAGTTCCCACGTCCCTCTCGCCTGGTCGTAGCGGACGCACTCTCGAAGCATCACTCCCCCGGAATCTGCCCTGGACACCTCGCTCAGCGACGTGATTCGACGGATGCCGTCCGGGAATCGCGCGGACATCACGAGCAGGTCTAGGGCCGACGCGATCTGCTCCTCGATGATGTCGGTCGGAAGGTCCATGCCAAACCTGGCCATAAGCACGAGCCTCAGTATCGCCTCCTGCGCCGACCCCGCGTGCAGCGTGGTCAGCGATCCGTCATGCCCGGTATTCATGGCCTGCAACATGTCAATCGTCTCCTCGCCGCGGCACTCTCCCACTACAATCCGGTCAGGCCGCATGCGCAACGCGTTCTTCACGAGGTCGCGGATGGTTACCTCGCCGGTTCCCTCGATGGAGGCCGACCGCGCCTCCAGTCGCACCACGTCGGGATGAGAGTCAAACTTGAGCTCGGCGGAGTCCTCGATGGTCACGATTCGCTCCTGTAGACCAATCTGAGTGCTCAGAGCGTTAAGCAGGGTCGTCTTTCCCGAACCGGTCCCGCCCGCGACTGCAATATCCTGCCTCGCGTGCACTGCCCAGGAAAGGAGCGTCGCATACCATCCCGGAATCGAGCCAAGCTCGACGAGCCTGTCAAGCGTCGTGATGCGGTCGGAGAACTTTCTAATGGTGACCGCTGGGCCGTTTATGGCAATGGTGTCTGAAACCGCGTTCACTCGGTCGCCGTTTGCAAGGCGGGCATCGACAAGCGGGTTCGTCCTATCGAGTCGGCGTCCCAAGGGAGCGAGGATCCTGTCTATCACCATCATGATCTGCTCCTTGGACTCGAACACCGACTCCGCGGAGTGGATGCGCCCATCTCGCTCGAAGAACAGGGCACCCGTCCCGTTGATCATGATCTCGCTCACTCCGTCGTCGTCCAGGAGGCTCTGTATGGGACCCAGGCCACAGATGTCATCCAGCACCTCCCTCGTCACTTGGTCCTGCTCGCTCTGCAGGAGCGACGAGAAGTGCGCTTCGTTCAGTATCGCCTGGCAGGTGACCGCGAGCTCCTCCCGGACCTCGCTTGCCTTCACGGACTGGAGCATGGAGGCAATCGCCGAGAGACCAAGCCTCCCCACCAGCTCGTGACGCAGGTCCTCCCGAAGCCTCCGATAATCCGACCTGTTTGTCGCTTCCTCGCCCACGACGCCGAGCGCAACGGCCTCGTGCGTCTTCACCCTTTCCAGAACAGACATCAGACCACCTCCGCCCTTCGCGAGAAGAACTTGAACTTGGGCTTTTTGGCCTCGACGTTGGCGGCAAGCCGTGCGTCCTCGTCAGGTGGCAGGGCACCAAGTTCGGCTAGCGTCCTCGCAAGCATGACCTTGACGCTCTGTACCATCGGACCGCCCTCCCTCACGAGCTCCCGTATCCCTCCCGCAGCCGCAACCTCCTGCACTTCAGGTCCACCATCGATTACCTGGAAGAACGGCGCACCCTCCAGCCCCCTCTGGCTGATGCCGGGCACGAGGCTGGACTTCGCCCTTGGGTTGGCGACGTTCTCAACGCGCACCATCCGAGTCCTCGCAACGCCGAGGCGTACCACAAGCGAGCTCGTCCTTCCCGCGGAGCCGATCGATCCAGGAGCGCCGTCGTGAACCACGAACACGCGGTCCGCCTTCTGCACGGCCTCGGCAACCGCATCGGTAAACGTCGTCGAGGTGTCAACTAGGACAAGCTGATACCTCTGCACCAGGTACTCAAGCAGGCGACCGACGTGCGGCATGACCTGCTCTGCCATCTCCGGCCTCTCGCAGGGGCCCCAGAGGCACGAGTCGTTCGCAAGACGAACGCAGCTCCTGCCCATGGTCTCGATCGACGGAACCCCGTTGGCCCCAAGCTTCGCAAGGTCGACGGGAGTCCCCACGCCAAATCCCGCATACACGTTTCCGCAGGAAAGATCGAGGTCAACCACCGCCACGCTCATACCCCACGAGCTCGCCACGACGGCACACTCCGACGCGATGGTGGTCTTGCCCACGCCACCCCTCCCAGAGACGAACACGAGCGTCGACCCACGGCCCCCTTCCGCAGGGCCGGCAGATGCCATGGTCATCTCACTCCAGGAGAGCCCGTCGGGCTCGTCCAGAGCGAACGGAACGTCATCTGAATCGCATGGAGGCTTGGCCCCTTCCGCCGCGGACGCGGTGGCATCGTCTGTCCGAACGCCCCCCGCGCTCCCCTTGTTGCGAGCCACCGCGACCGCGGCATCGACCTCCCCCATATCGATCACGGTGTCTATGCCGGCCTGTGCCGCCCTCGAGCGAAGTGACCCCGAGGCGTTGCGCGTAACGAGGACCACGCTTCCCGCCATGCCATCATGCGCCACGGCAGCCGCAAGGTTCATATCCGAAACGCCCGACTCGCTCAGTCCAACGATTACTCCCCATGGCGTTCCAACCGAGCCCGTCACACGTTCCCGGAGGTCCTCGGCACTCGATGCGAACGCAAGCGTCGCTTTCGGTCGAAGTGACATCAAGGCCCTTCGAATGTCGGCCCGGCTTCCCTCCGAAGTCCATCCCAGCCATCTGTCCGCCATCCCCAGCGCCTCCCTACCTCGATTCATCGGCCAGGCTTCGGGGGCTCCCCTCGGCAACATCCCCGGAACCCTCCTCGGTCTTATCAGCCTTGGACTCTGGCGCCACCGCAACCTCCTCGGGCTGCTTGACGTCATCGGCAGGCATCACGAGCCTCAAGTCTCCCCTCCCGCTTGCATCCAGGAGCGAGGAGACGTCGTCTGCGGGCACGGCAAGGGAAATCTGCGCCGTCACACCCATCGAGCTCGAGGAGCTTGGCGCCGACAGCACCGTCACGTCCTCGCTCAGCGGTTTCGATCCCTCGTCCGTGACCTCGTAGGCAATCAGCCTCGTTCCCTGCGGAACGCCTTTCGTCACGCCAAGCTTGTCGTTGACGGGCACGCTCATGGCCACGTGACCCGACGGGATGTCCGCAAGCTCCGAAGAGTCCCTGAACGCGAGCTTCGTGACGGGGGCGTTCTTGCTCACGGGCACGGTTACCTCGCGGCCAACAACGTCGTCCAGGCTCGTGAGCGCGCCCTGAGGTGCAAGGTCCGCCACCCAGTCCCGCACGGACACGTCCTTCTCGCCCACCACTTGCCCCGGCTCGAGGGCCGAATTCGAGACCACAAGGCTCACAACCTCGCCGCCATAGCGGGCAATCGCCGCGTTCCTGACCTGCTCGGCCTGGGCGCGCACGTGGTTGCCATAGGCAGTGAAGGCGAGAAGAACGAGGACT
>CACWMM010000033.1:0-22281 GCA_902761955.1 uncultured Olsenella sp.
GTGAGCATCCTGATATCTTTCATCAGCATTCCCGTCTACCTTACGGTTCTGAGGAAGCGTGACGAGAAGAACCTGGAGACCTCGGGCATGACGCTTTCCCTGGTTGCCATGACGATTGCGCTTGTGGTGTTTGCGGTTGTCTGCTGCATCCTTTTGGGCGTCTGGGGCGCATAGCATGGCGGGCAAGACGGACGCGCGCAGGAAGGCGCAGCTGGCAGCCATACTCGCGTCCATGGGGCCGGGGCTCCTGACCGCGTTTGCGGGAAACGACGCCGGCGGCATCGCGACGTACTCCACCACGGGCGCAACCTACGGGCTTGGCATGATCTGGACCGTTCCCATCATGTGCCTACTGCTCATCGTGGTGCAGGAGACCGCGGCCCGCATGGGCTGCGCCACGGGAAAGGGCTTCGCGTCGCTCATTCGCGAGCGCTTTGGCGTGCGCGTGAGCGCCGTGGCGATGCTCTCGCTTATTGTGTCGAACTTTGCCGTCACGCTTTCCGAGTTTGCTGGCATCGCCTCTGGCATGCAGCTGTTTGGCGTTCCCCTGCAGGTGAGCGTGCCCGTAAGCGCCATCGTGACGTGGATGCTCGCCATGAGCGGCTCGTATCGTAGGATAGAAAAGGTGCTCCTTGCGCTGAGCTGCGTCTTTCTGACCTACATTGCGGCTGGCTTCCTGGCGAAGCCGGACTGGCTCACCGCGCTGCACGACACCGTGGTGCCCAGTTTCTCGAGCGACCCACATTACGTGTCGCTTTTGGTGGCGAACATCGGCACCACTATCTCGCCGTACATGATCTTCATGGTCTCGAGCAACGTGGTGGAGAAGAACCTCGATGCGAGTGACATCCCCGGCCAGCGCGTGGACAACATATCGGGTGCTATCGCGGCGGAGATCGTCACGTGGTTCATCATCCTCACCACGGGAACGGTTCTGTTTCCCGCGGGAATCAAGATCAACACCGCCGCGGACGCCGCAAAGGCGCTTGTGCCGCTCGCTGGGCAGTACTCGTCGCTCCTGTTTGCGATTGGCCTGGTAGGGGCCTCGTTCCTCGCGGCGTGCGTGCTGCCGGGCATCACCGCGAGCGCGGTGTGCGAGGCGTTTGGCTGGGAGCGCGGCGCGGACCGCACGTGGCGCGAGGCGCCGGTCTACCGCGGCATCATCACGGCCATCACCATACTTTCCGCCGTCATCATCATGATCCCCAACGTCAGCCTGTTTGGCATCATGATGGTTTCGCAGGTCATCAACGGCGTTATGCTGCCCATCCTGCTGGTATGCATGGTGTTTATCGCAAGCGACCGCCACGTGATGCGCGGCCACGCAAACGGGCGCGTGTGGAACTCCCTGACCTGGCTCACGATTGTGGCGGTGACCGTGTTCACCATCATCATGTTCGTGCTGCAGGCACTGGGATTCTAGCGGGCTGCAAGACCGCGACGCCCGCTGCTTGCGCTACTTGCTGGCCTTCTTGTACTCGTCCATGAACGAGCCAAACATGCTCCCCATCTTGCCCAGCTCCTTGCCGACGGCACGTGCCGCGGCGTCCGAGGTGCTCTTCTTCTTGTTTGCGGGCTTTGCGGGCGCCTTCTTTGCCGCAGGCTTGCTTGCGGTTGCCTGCCTTGCGGGCTGCGACTTTGTGGCGGCCTGCGCGGTGGCAGCCGCATCGGCCGCGGGAGCCGCGTTCTTCTCGCCCTCCGGCGCGTACGTCTTGATGGAATCGGCGCGCTGCTCGCGCTCGTCTTGCGACATGCGCAGCGTCGCGGGCTCGCTGGGAGCAGAGATGCTCACGTCTGCCGCCTGCCTTGCGGGAAGCTGCTCCTGTGGGGCCTCTTCCTGCGCGGAATCGGCGCGGGCGTCGTCGATGGCGCGCTTTGCCTTGCCAAGCGCACGGCCAAGCGCAAACGAGCCCTTGTCCACGGCGACTGACGCGGCGGCCCCGGCCTTTCTTGCGGTCTTCTTGCCAGCTACCTTTGCCTTTGCGTAGCCCTCGCCCGCGACGGCGGCCGCGCCACCGCTGAGCTTGAGGGTGGCTGCCTTGGGGTCAACGATCATGTAGCCCTTGCCGTAGCCGCGGACCATGTCCGCGGGAATCTCGAGCGAGCCCACGAGCGACTGCGCGACGCTGCCATCGCCCACGCAGAACTTTTGCACCCTGCCCGTCTGCGCGTCGAACACGGCATTGTTGACGTAGCCAAGGTCCTTGCCGTCCGACGTGCGGGCGTCCATACCGGTCCACATGATGCACGCGTCCCAGTCGATCCCCAGGCGCTCGCGCGCGCGATCGTCCACGCCGTCGCGCTCGTCCGTGAGCAGAAGGCCCCTCTCGATCACGCCAAACGCGTCGCGCGCCATGAAGAAGTCCGGGCGCTTGACCATGCCGACGACGTCCGGGCGCTTGACGGTAAAGCCGATGACGCTCATGCCGTCCGGCGAGAACACCGCCATGTGGACCTTGCCGAGCTTGGAGTACTTCTCCTCGCCCTTGCGGGTCTTCTTGCGCTTGAACACCTTAAGACCGACGACGTCTGCGACGCGAAGCATCGAACCAACCTCCATGCGGGCTGCGCCGTACGGGCGCCGCACCCTAACGCAACGGGCGTGGTGCAGGGTGCACACCACGCCCGACTTCCCGTACGTTTGGACGAGAAGGGCTACTCCTCGGCGTTGCCGTCCACAACCTCTACGTGGACGCCCTCCGCCTGGGTCTCGCTTGCGGGAGCGGCGGCGTCGGTTGCGGTGACGACCTTGTCCGCGGCGGTGTTGACGACGTCCTGCACCTGGGATGACGTGGTGGTCACCGCATCGGACAGCGAGTCGCGCAGCTGCTCCATGCGCTCGCGCGCGAGGTCGACCTTCGCGCGTAGCTCGTCGGCCGTGACGTCCATGCCGGGACGGGAGCCGATCTTCTCGCTCACCACGCGGGAGCCGCGCTCGTAGGAGTCGACCGCGGTGTCCCAGGCGTCGTTCATGGCGTCCGCCGCCATGGCCCTGCTCTCCGCGCCGGAGCGGGGCGCCAGCAGGATGCCTGCCACCACGCCAGCCGCCGCACCAAGAATGCCACCTGCAACGAATCCGAATGCGCCCTTTGCGCTCATGTCGTCCTCCTTCAGAACCTGGCACGCGCCAGTCATCCTACTATCCAAACGAGCCTTGCACTACCGCACACGTGGTGACCGTAGGACGCCGCCTGTGCAGGTTTTCTCTATCGTACCCTTTGGGGACCGGGAATATGCCCCTCGCTCCCCGAAGTGTCCGCCGCGTCGGGCAGCGGCTCCGCATCGGCCTTGGCATCGGCTTCCGCGTCGGCGGGCGTTGCCGGCTGCTCGGGCTCGTCCTCCCACGGGGCCGCGTAGTGGGCCTCGGGCTCCGACGCCGCCTCGTCGCTAGGGACTGGCTCCGGCACAGGGGCCTCGTCCTTCTCGCCCGCAGCGGTCGCGGCGTCCGGCGCCGCCTCGGGCTCTGCCTGCGGCTCGGGGGCGACGTCCTTTGGCTGCCACTCAATGACGGCGGCGTCAGGCAGGTCGCGCGAGGCCTGCACGGCCTCCGGCGACTCGCGGCCCTCATCCGGCATGAGCACGGTGGTGCGGCGCTCGGCCTCGCGGGCGACCTCCTCGAACAGGCGGTCTTCCTCCGCACGGCGGGCGGCCTCCGCAGCCTCCTCCTGCTCGCGACGGGCACGCTCCTCCTGGCGCGCGGCCTCCTGCGCTGCACGCGCCTCCTCCTCGGCGCGACGACGCTCCTCCTCGAGCCTCGCGCGCTCGCGGGCGCGCTCCTCCGCACGCTCGCGGGCCGCAGCCTCCGCCTCGGAGCGCGCGACCTCGATCTCCTCCTCGCGCTGGGCAATCTCCTGCTCGCGCATGGCAAGCGCCTCCTGGTACTCGCGCTGGACATCGGCCAGGATCTCGCCCTTGACCTTCTCCTTGTAAGAGGTGCCCGGCTCGTCACCAAGCGACGCAACGAGGTTTCTGAGGCCGTCAACCGTTGCGTCCACGTCAGGCACGGGGTCGCCGCCGTCCGTGTACGCCCAGTCAAGAATCCACACCGCGCTCAGCAGCGCCGCGACGGTGAGCACGTCGTCCTTGCAGGAGATCTCTACGTCAAAGCTGCGCGGGTCGCCTTCGATGGGAAACGTGCGTCCAGACGTGATGTCGCCCGCGATGTCCGTCTGGGCCAGAAGCTCCACGGTCACGTGCTCCAGCAGGTGCGCGAGCTCGGTGTTGCCCATGCACGCCTTGAACGTGTCGCCGGCGTCGCCCAGGCAGGCGTGCTCGATGATGTGCGGAAGCAGCCGATAGACGCGCGTGGTGCCCTGAAGGTCCTCGCTCGTCATCAGCGGGGCGCCGTCCGCAATGCGCACGCGCGCCGTGAGGTTCTCTGGCCCAATCTCTACGCGCTTGATGTCCATGAGCTGTGCCATCGGGTTTGACCTTCCGCCTGTATTCACTCGAACGTGACTCTCATTGTAGTAAAACTGGCACGCGGCACGCGGGTCTTGCGTGTACCCGCGCAAAAGGCGCCACGTTTGCGGCCGGGCGTCAGTCGGACGTGGCCGCGTCCTTCTCGCCCTTGGCGCGGCGCGCGTCCTTTGCGTCCCTCGCGTCGTCCATGGGCTCCTGTTTGGGCTCCGGCGCCGTCACGCGCAGCATGGCCAAGCGGCGGCCGCGCATGGACTGCACGCGGAACGTGTAGCCGTCCTTGTGGAACACGTCGCCGGGGCGCGGCAGCTTGTCCGCAAGCTCAAGAACAAAGCCGGCGATCGTCTCGTACTCCTCGCTGTCCTCGATGGGCCAGCCCAGCTCGATGGCGTCGTCGATGGAGAACCTGCCATCCACGAGCCACTCCCTGTCGGAAAGCTGCGTCAGGTACTTGTTGTCCGGGTCGAACTCGTCCTCGATCTCGCCCACGACCTCCTCCACGATGTCCTCCACCGTGATGATGCCGGCCGTGCCGCCGTACTCGTCCACCACGATGACCATCTGGTCGTGTGCCGTCTGCATCTCGGAAAGCAGCGGGATAATGTCCTTGGTGTCCGGCACGTAGTCCGCCTCGCGCATGTGGCGCACGATGGGCTCGTCCTTCGCGCCGTTCAGGATGGGGTCGATGATGTCCTTGATGTGCGCGATGCCCACCACGCGGTCCACGGAGCGGTGGTAGATGGGCAGGCGCGAGTAGCCGGTGCGGCGCATCACGTCCAGGGCCTCGCCCAGCGTGGCCGTGTCCTCGATGAGCGTCATGTCCACGCGCGGCACCATGACCTCGCGCGCGATGGCGTCGCCCAGATCGATGACGTCGTGGATCATGGACTTCTCTTGGTCGGTCAGCTCGTCGGAGTCCGTCACCATGTAGCGGATCTCGTCCTCGGAAACGTCCTGGCGGTCCTCCGGGCTCTTCACGTGCATGAGCTTTGCCAGGCCGTTCGCGCTTGCGCCCGTAAGCCAGACCAGCGGCCGCGCGACCCTCGCGAACCCGCCGATGGGTCCGGCCACGCTCTTCGAGACCTTCTCGGCCTCGCTCATGGCGATGCGCTTGGGCACGAGCTCGCCCACCACGATGGAGAAGTACGAGACGATCAGCGTGATGAGCACCGTGGCCAGCGCGTTTGCGGCGCCCGTAGACATGCCGAAGCCCTCGAGCCACCCCGCAAGCGGGCCGGAGAGGTTCGTCGCGGCAAACGCGGACGAGAAGAACCCGACGAGCGTGATCGCAACCTGGATCGCGGCAAGGAAGCCCGTGGGGTCGTCGATGACCTCCGCGGCCTTGGCCGCCTTCGGGTCGCCCTCCTCGGCCTCGTGGTCGAGAAGGACCTTCTTCGCCGTCGAAAGCGCCATCTCGGACATCGAGAAGTAGCCGTTGACCAGTGTGAGCAGGAACGTGACGATAATCGAGAGTGCTATGTCCATGCGCGTCCGCGCAACCTCCTAGCCAGATGCCAAGCGCCGCCGCATGCGGCGCGATGCGACTTGGGCCGCAGTAGTGACAATTCTACCCGAGCCGCATCCGCGCAGACGCCGTTATCCGCATTGCGCGCGGGGGAACGCCACGTATTTGCGGCGAATTCCCACAACGGGCAGATGCTCGTGCAAGCCTTCGCCCGAGCGCGTTACAACCCAGCTTCGCAGCCCGCCTCAGTCGCCCCAGCAATTCTAGCTATAAGATCGTTCGTCCACGAAACGGCATCGTCAACAGTAGGCAGGACATCGAGCCCCATAGACTCCGCAGCATAGATGCTATCCCAGCCGCTGCCCTTTACCACCGTGGGCGGCCATTCCTGAAGCTTACGATACGAGAAGAGCCTCTCACACACTGTTCGCGTGATGCCATAGTCAATGTCTACCTCTCTTGCCGTGAGCTGCAAATCAACGAGGTCGCGCACCCTGTCGCTTCCCAACGCGCTGACGCCATGCAGCTTTTGAGCAATTTGATATGGGCCAATCATGAGGGGAACAGGGCCTGGCTCGGGAAGGCCAATCTTTACGAAGGCCGCTGCAATGTCCGACGAAAGCTCAATGTCGGCCTGCTCTGCATCACCAATTTCGTCGCAGCCCACCTCCAGCCGAACCGTGCACCACGGCTGTCCACAATAACTTAGCTTCACGTCAAACGGTCGCATCACATACTCGGCGGGTACAGTTTTGGGATGCGCCGGCTCCCTAGGCACCACGAAGCCAGTAAAGTCCTCCCAGCCCTCTTCGAGGGACTTCTCAAGCCCCTCGGCATAGGCCTCCGCAGAGGACGGGGTGGCGGTATCGAGATCGGAAGTAAAGCGAGTGCCCTCGTCCCCCAGCCTCATCTTGAGGCCGCTTCCACCCTTAATTACGCCATCGGGGAGCATATGCGCCACGATAGTGTTTGCGATAAGTGTTCTCATTTGCACAAACCTATCGTCCCCAAACGCGCGACGTATGGCCATGTCCAAATTGCGTCTACTATTAGGTTTCTTTACCATACCCATACTCCTCCTCCAGGGCCTCCAGTTCGCCACTGCGCACATAGCCGAGCCTACGCCCCTCTCGAGCAGCCTCAAGAAGGCGCGTCCTGCCGACAACAGACTCCGCAGAACGTATCGCTAACGCCACTTTCTGAGAGGGAATTCCGTCGTAGACGGTGCCTGGTTCACCACCTGGCACCCGCACCACTCGAACCCCCCTGGGCAGAGACCTGCGAACTCTCCGAGGAGTCGCAACGAATACGCGGGAAGGGTCAGTCGGCACCAAGCCAAGCAAAGCCATCACGGATTCGCCGTAGAGGTAGGCTCCTGGTCCCGCCATCTTTACCGCAAGGGCGTAGGAGTCAGCATCTTCAGGCACACGTCTTACGAGGCGATAGACCCCATGACCCACTCGTTCGAGCTTGCCGCGACGTGCGTACTCGACCAACTCGTGGTTGCTGATTCCAAGCGCACGAGCCTCCGCGGACGTTATAAGTCCGTGGGCGTCAATGGCAATCTCCCATATGTCGTTAAACTTCGTCATGTCAAAAGTGTACTGTTTTCATGACACTTTTGCCACTCATTCGCACAAACGTAGATAGAGTGCCTCACATTCGCGGCGATTTCTCACAACGGGCAGATGAGTCGTCACAGGGTGCGGACCCAGGCAAAAAAGGAGCTCCCGACGTTTTGCCGGGAGCCCTTCCTCATGAGTTAAAACTATGGTTGCACGCGGTCTAACCAGCCGCGGGCGCCCGCCTACTTCGCCAGGTCCACGACCTTCTGGCGCAGGTCGTCCAGGTAGGCCTGGTCGGGAATCCAGTTGCAGGCCAGGGTGCCCAGCGGCAGCTCGAAGCCCACGCCCTCAAGCTCGGACGCGATGCTCTTCGGGCCAAGCGGCGCCCATCCGTAGCTGCCAAACGGGATGCCCACGCGGCCCTCGTTCTTAGGCGAGAGGCCCTTCATGTACGTGATCAGCTCCGCCATCGGCGGCATCATCTGACTGTTCAGCGTGGGTGAGCCCATGGCCACGTACTTGCAGTCCAGGAACTCCTCCATCACGTCGGAAATGTGGGTGCACTTCACGTCCATCAGACGCACGGGCACGCCGGCCGCCAAAAAGCCGTCGGCAATCGCGTGGGCCATCTTGTCCGTCGAGCCCCACATGGAGTCGTACGCCACCAGCGCCTTCTCCTCCAGCTTGCCAGAGGTGTACACGTTCTCGTACGCGTCCAGGATGTCCGCCACGTGGCTGCGCCAGCACACGCCGTGCGCGGGCGCGATGATGTCGATGGCGTCCGGGCCGAGCTTGCGCACGGCCTTCACGGCGTTCATGGCCTGCATGCGGTACGGCTGCACGATGTTCGCGTAGTACTTACGGGCCTGCTTCATGACCTCGCCCAGGTCATTCTCGTCGTCAAAGCGCGTCGAGCTCGCAAAGTGCTGGCCAAACGCGTCGTTCGAGAACAGGATCTTGTCGTACGCGTCGTACGTGACCATGTTGTCCGGCCAGTGCACCATGGGTGTCTGCACAAACGTCAGCGTGCGCTTGCCGATGTTGAGCGTATCGCCGGTCTTCACGCCCTCGAAGCCAAGGTCGTGGTAGTGCGCGGTCAGGCCCTTCACGCCCTGCGGCGCGGACGCCAGGATGCGCACGTTCGGGTTCAGCTCCTTGATGGTCGGCACGTTGCCGGAGTGGTCCATCTCGACGTGGTTGCACACCAGGACGTCGATCTTCGACGGGTCGATCACGCTCGAGATCCTGGCAAGCAGCTCGTCCTTGAACGTGATCTTCGCCGTGTCGATCAGCGTGACCTTCTCGTCCATGATCAGGTACGCGTTGTACGTGATGCCGTCCTCGGTGCTGTAGCCGTGGAAGCTGCGGGCATTCCAGTCGACGGCGCCAACCCAATAGACGTCGGGCTTTATCTGAACCGCACTTAGCATGGGAAACCCCTCTCGTTTGCAAGCGCGCCCCGCGTTGCCGTTCAAGGCGCGCTGCGTCGCCTAGACAGCAAGATGATACGACATCTGACGCGTCGCGCGCCGGGCGAGAAAAGCCACCGCCGCTACAGCAGCATGACCCCCGCAGCCTCGCACGCAGCCACCGTCTGCTCGTCCCAGATCGAGGCCTGCACCTCGCCCACGTGGGCCTTCGCCAGAAGCAGCATGCACAGGCGGCTCTGGCCAATGCCGCCGCCTATGGTGTACGGCAGCTCGCCGGCCAAGAGCGCCTCGTGGAACGGCAGCTCGCGCCTGTCGTCGCAGCCCGCAAGCGTCAGCTGGCGGTCCAGCGACTCCGGGCTCACGCGGATGCCCATGGAGCTCACCTCAAGCGCGCGGCCAAGCGTCTCGTCCCAAAACAGCAGGTCGCCGTTCAGCTCCCAGTCGTCGTAGTCCGGCGCGCGGCCGTCGTGCGGCTTCCCGCTGCGCAGCTTGCCGCCGATCCCGCGCACAAACGTCGTGTGGTGCTCGCGCACGAAGCGCTGCTCGCGCTCCTCGGGCGCAAGGTCCGGGTACAGGTCCTCCAGCTCCTGGGCGCCCACAAACGTCACGTCTCGCTCCAGCTCAACGTCCAGCTGGGGGTACGCCCACTTCAGCTCGTCCAGCGTCCCGCAGATCGCCGTCACGATGCGGCTCACCACGGACTCCAGGTACTCCGGCGTGCGCTGGTCAACGTCGATGACCTTCTCCCAGTCCCACTGGTCCACGTAGATGGAGTGCAGGTTGTCCAGCTCCTCGTCGCGGCGGATGGCGTTCATGTCGCACACGATGCCCTTGCCCACCTTGAAGTCGTAGCGCCTCAGCGCCACGCGCTTCCACTTCGCCAGCGACTGCACCACCTCGGCGTCCTTGCCAATGGCGGGCACGTCAAAGCCAACGGGCCGCTCCACGCCGTTCAGGTTGTCGTTCACGCCCGTCGCGGGGTCAACCACCAGAGGCGCGGTCACGCGCACCAGGTGCAGCGCGGCGCACAGCTTTGCCAGGAAGATGTGCTTGATGCGCTCGATGGCGCGCTGGGTGTCGTAGGTGTCCAGCTCGGACGAGTAGCCGGCGGGAATCTCGGTCATGGGCCCTCCTTCGTTATCGCTCGTGAGCGCATGGTACCCCAGCGGGGCGAGAAGGGCAGCCGCCGCGGCCGGCACGTTAAGCCAATAGCAACTTTTATGCCCCCCGCGCGGCCGGGCGCCCCGCACCTGCAGCGTAGCAGCGGGCCCCCCAGCGCGCACGGCGCCGGGGGCCCAGCCCTCACCTCATGTCGTCACGGCACGCGCGAAGCCTTGCGCCCCGCGCACGGCCGCGCCGCTTCACGCGCTACTTCTGGCCGGACGCGCGCTTCTCCTGGTACTCCTCCGCGAGCTTCTGCTGCACGTCGTGCGGCACCTGCTCGTAGCCAGAGACCTCAAGCTCGAACTCGCCCGTGCCGCGCGAGAGCGAGCGCAGGCGCGTGGCGTAGTCGGTCACCTCGGCGTACGGCACCGTCGCGTCGATCGTGGTGTAGCCGCTCTCCGCGGCGCCGGACGCGGCGTTCATGCCCTCGACGCGGCCGCGCGAGGCGCTGATGTCGCCCATCACGGAGCCGGCGTAGCTGTCGGGCACGGTCACGCTCAGGTGCGCCATGGGCTCGAGCAGCACGGGCTCGGCCTGCGCCACGGCCTTCTGGAAGCCAATGCGCGCCGCGGTCTTGAAGGCCATCTCGTTGGAGTCGACGGGGTGGTACGAGCCGTCGTACACGGCCACCTTGATGTCGATCATCGGGAAGCCGGCGAGCACGCCGTCCCTCATGGTCTCCTGAACGCCCTTGTCGATGGCGGGGATGAAGTTCCTCGGCACGTGGCCGCCCACGACCTCGTCCACAAACTCGTAGCCGGCGCCGGGGTTGGGCTCCACGCGCAGCCAGCAGTCGCCGTACTGGCCGGCACCGCCGGTCTGCTTCTTGTGGCGGCCCTGGGCACTGGCAACGCGGCGGATGGTCTCGCGGTACGGGATGGCGAGCTTCACGGTGTGGGCCGTGACGCCGGCGCGCTCCTCAAGACGGTCCAGAAGGACGGATACCTGCGCTTCTCCGATGGCGGATATCACGGTCTGGCCAGTCTCCTCGTCGCGCGAGACGGAGATCGTGGGATCGGCGTCCGCGGCCTTCTCCAGAAACGCGTAGACCTTGCCCTCGCTTCCGCGCGCGTCCGGCTCGATGGCGACGCGGTACAGGGAGTTCGGGAAGCGGAACTCCGCCGCCTCGACCTTGCCCGTGACGGAAAGCGTGTCGCCGGTCATGGCGTCCAGCTTCGGCACCACGCACACGTCTCCGGACGCGACGGACTTCATGTCCTGCATGTCGTGACCGCACATCTGGTACAGGTGGCCCAGGCGCTCGCCCTTGCGGGTGCGCGCGTTGATGAGCTCCGTGCCGGGCGTGATGGTGCCCGCAAGCACCTTCACGAACGAGAGCTTTCCGTTCTGCTGGTCCTGCAGCGTCTTGAAGACGAAGGCCACCGGGCGGTCGTCGTCAGGCGATATGTCAAGCTCCTCGCCGTTCACCAGCGGCACGCGGCCGTAGTCCGCCATGGTCGGGAACCACTCCGCCACGTCGCTCATGAGCGATATGACGCCCTCCTCGCGCACGCAGGAGCCTGCGAACACGGGGACGATCACGCGGTTGGTGATGGCCTTGCCCAAGAGCCCCTCGAGCTCCTCCTGGGTGATCTCCTCGCCGTCGAGGTACTTCATCATCAGCTCGTCGTCGGCCTCGACCGCAAGCTCCACGAGCTGCGCGTGCGCGGCCTCGGCGGCCTCCTGAAAGTCCGCCGGTACGTCCTCGACCACGGGCTTGCCGTCCACAAGGTGGCGCGCCTTCATGTGCACCACGTCGATGATGCCGCCAAACGCCTCTCCGGAGCCCATGGGCATCGTCACGGGCACAAGGCGGTTGCCGTAGCGGTCCTGCGCGGTCAGAAGCGCGGTGTCCCAGTCGGCATCCGTCCTGTCAAGACGGTTGATGAACAGCGCGCGGGCGATGCTCAGGTCCTCGGCCGCAAACCACAGGCGCGTGGTGATGGTGCCGGGGCCGGACGCGGCGTCCACCACGAAGACGGCCGTCTCCGCGGCGGCAAGCGCTCCGTACGCGTCGCCAACGAAGTCCGGGTAGCACGGCGCGTCGAGCACGTTGATCCTCGTGCCCTCCCACTCTACCGGGGCGATCGTAGTGGAGATGGAAAAACCTCGCTCGCTTTCCTCGCTGTCGTAGTCAAGCGTGGGCTTGGTGCCGGCGTGTCCACCCAGGCGGGACGTCTTGCCCGAAAGGTGGAGCATGGCCTCGGCCAGCATGGTCTTGCCCACGCCGCCTTGGCCCACGAGTGCGAGGTTCTTCACTTTCCCAGTGCTTGTAGCCATGGTTCCTCCTCGAGCCGCATCATGCGGAGGCCTCGCCGCAGTCGCAACGGCGAGCCACCGCGCTATAACGAGCCACGCATAAAGCGTCGTGGAATCACCATACCCATAAGCAACGGGATGCCGAGCGATTCATCGGACAAACGCCGTCTGCCGCTCCGTGGACGCTACCAGGTGTAGCCGCCGTACGATTCGAACAGCCTCTGGAACGCCGGGAGCGAGGTCTTGATGCACTCGTCGCTCACGCAGTAGCTCAGGCGGAAGTAGCTCCGGCACGCAAAGTCGCGCGAGCCCACCACGTAGAGCCGCTGCTCGTTCGCCGCGCGCGCCTGGAACGCGTCGTCGTCGGGCTCCAGGGCACGAACCCACAGGTAGAACGCGCCGTCGGGATGCACCACGTCGTAGCCTATGTCCGTGAGGCCGCCGTAGAGCAGGTCCCTCTTGCGCGCATACTCCTCCACGGGGGCCGGAAGGTCCACGCACTTCTCCAACACGCGGTTGAACAGGCTGTTCATGACCGTCGCGGTCACGCGCTGCGCGCCCAGGATCGCGTCGTACACGCGCTCCGCGTGGCGCACGGTGCCGGGCACCCACACGTAGCCCACGCGCTCGCCCGCGAGCGAGAGCGACTTCGACCAGCTGTAGCACACGATGGTGTTCTCGTAGTACGCCGCGATCCATGGGTTCTGCTTGCCGTCGTACACGATCTCGCGGTACGGCTCGTCGGAAAGCAGGTAGATGGTCTGCCCCAGCTCCTTCGACTTGCGGCGCAGCAGCGCGGCAAGCGCGATTATGGAGTCCTTCGTGTACACGGCGCCCGTGGGGTTGTTTGGCGTGTTGATGATGACCATGCGCGTCTTGGGGTTGATGGCCTCCTCGATCGCGTCGATGTCCAGCTGGAAGGTCTCGGGCTCCGTGGGCACCTCCACCACGTTGCAGTGCCACGCCTGCACCCACATGCGGTACTCCGCGTAGTACGGCGTGGGAATGATGACCTCCTCGCCGGCCCTGGTTGTCGCGGCGATGGTAGAGCTGATGGCGCCCGCGCAGCCCGCGGTCATGGCGATCTCGCCGGCGCAGGCGTGCGCGTCAAACCTGCGGTTGAGGTTTGCTGCCACGGCCTGCCTCGTGGTGAGGTAGCCGTTGTTGGGCGGGTATCCGTGCAGGTCGATGGACTCGTAGTCCTCAAGCGCCTCGCGAATGGCCTCGGTCACCTGCGGTGCCACGGGCACGTTGGGGTTGCCGATGGAGTAGTCCCAAAAGTCGGTCACGCCCTGCTGCTTGAGCTCCATGGTCTGCTCGAACACCTCGCGGATGGCCGATTTGCCGGCCCCAAGGTCGTACATGAGTGAATCTACGCCGTCTGCCATGCTGCCTCCACTCTGGTCGCATCGTATGGCAGAAGCTTCCCGCGCGCATGTTACCGCGACGCTACAGAACTTGATGAAGACGTGTTAAATCGCAGCGCACCGCGCGTAACGCCGCACGTGTCCACCACGCGTGTCCGCCGCGCGCAGCCGCCGCATGCGTTGCCGCACGGGCGGCTACCCGCAGGGGCGTCTGGACGAGAAGGACCCGGCGCCATGGTTGGCACCGGGTCCTGGTTGTCGCTCTTCTCCCCTAGGGACACCCCCCGGGGGTCATGCCACCCGCCGCAAGCGGGCGCCATACGCTGGCCGCATGGCCGCTAGTCGACGACGGCCTCGTTCTGGGCGTCCTCCTCGGCGATGACCTTGGCCTTGACCGAGATCTTCTCCTGCGACATGGCGTCCTCGTAGTGCTTCTTGCCGTCGGGGTACATGTTCAGCCACAGCTCCTCGGCCTTCGGCGCCCACGCCTCCGCGTACGGCTTCGTGCGTGCGCACACGTCCGCCGCGGACTCCGGCGTCACGTACTCGGTGCACTTCGCGTCCGCCTCGTCCACGATCTGCGTCAGCAGGCCGGAGTTCTCGAGCATGGGGCACGGCTCCAGCAGGTTGTCGTTCCAGGGGTAGTGCGCGCGGTACGCCTGGAAGATGGGCTGGTGCAGGCACTCGAGCCAGTTGCCGTTCTCCTTGAAGTTCGCGTTGGAGTAGTGGATGAAGACGCACGGCTCAACGTCGCCGCGGGCGTTCACGTGGCAGTACACGCGGCCGCCGGCGATGCAGCCGCCCACGAACTCGCCGTCGTTCTGGAAGTCCATCGCGAAGATCGGGTAGCCCTCGTCGCCCACGGAACGCACCCAGCGGATGCGGTTGAACATGTACTCGCGCTGCTCCACGGTGGGCATGAGGTCCGCGTTCGCACCCTCGCCCACGGGCATGTAGTGGAAGTACCAGGCGTAGCGGCAGCCCTTATCGATGAGGAGCTTGAAGAACTCGTCGGAGCTCACGCGCTCGGTGTTCGCGCGCGTGTAGCACGTGGAGGTGCCGTACAGCAGGCCGTGCTTGTGCATGCGGTCGAACGCGTCCATGACCTCCCGGAACGAGCCGTCGCCGCGCCGGCCGTCGTTCACGCTGGGCTCGTAGGACTCAAGCGACACGCTGAACACGATGTTGCCCAGCTTCTGGACCCTCTCGCAGAAGGCGTCGTCCACCAAAGACGCGTTCGTGAAGATGTTGAACAGGCTGGTGTTGTGCTTCTCGGCCAGCTTGAGCACGTCCTCCTTGCGCACCAGCGGCTCGCCGCCCGTGAGCATGAACAGGTGGGTGCCCAGGTCCTCGGCCTGGCTCACC
This sequence comes from uncultured Olsenella sp., assembly GCA_902761955.1. Classification (GTDB taxonomy): domain Bacteria; phylum Actinomycetota; class Coriobacteriia; order Coriobacteriales; family Atopobiaceae; genus Parafannyhessea. Next base: position 15,035 of record CACWMM010000033.1, read on the forward strand.
AGGCTGTCCATCTCGTCGTACGTCAGGTTCAGGCGGTTGCCGTAGTCGGCGGCCCAGCAGCCCACGCAGTGCTTGTTGCACGCGCTCGTCGGGTCGAACAGGATGATCCAGGGCACGTTGCACTGGTACTTGTCCGCGTTGGCGGTGGTGTTGCGCAGGCCGCGGAACGCCGCCTCGTAGCCACCGTTCAGGATCGCCGTCTTCAGCACGTGGGGATCGGTCTCGTCGATCACGCTGAACAGGAACTTCTCCCACTTGGAGCCGGGACGCAGGCCCTTCCTCAGGCCGCGGATGGCGCCGGGCGAAGTGTCCTTCAGGAGCTTCTCCGCCATGTCGATCAGATGGTCGATGTTCTTCTCGCGGTCTTCGCCGGAGGCACTCGCAATGATCTTGTCGAGCACCACGCTGAAGGCCTTGCGCTCCGCAGCGTGCGCGATCTTGGACTGCATAGGCACTTCCTCTCTTTCGGGAGTCCCGGGCACTGCCCCAGTTTTCGACTCCCATTCAAAAACTTTGCCTAGCTTACTACTACCCAAATCGCCATGCAACGTACATACACGCACGATTGACAACAAATGTTGCCTCAGCCGCCACAAATCGCGCGGGCGAGAAGAACTGGGGCCCTCCCCCGCGGCACGCGCACGCGCCGCACACATCCGGGCAAAGGCCGCGGTCCTTCTCGCCCGGCTCGCCGCTACAATTGCAGAGAAGAACGCGGGCACGCGCCCGCAAGGACCACGTACGTTCGCGAGGTTACATGGGCTACAAGACCTACACCTGCCCCATCGCAAAGTCGTGCGGCGGCTGCGAGTGGCTTGCCGTTCCGTACCCCATCCAGCTCCGGCGCAAGCAGGAGCTGGTGGAGGGTCTGCTGGGCGGCATGGCGCGGGAGGACGGGTGCTCCGTGGGGGCAATCCGCGGGATGGACGAGCCCGTTGCGTACCGCCACAAGGCCGCGACGCCGTTTGCGCCCGGCAAGGGCGGGCGCGTGCGCTCCGGCTTCTATAGCGCGGGCACGCACCGCATCGTGGCGTGCGGCAGCTGCCTGGTTGAGGACCCGCGGGCGCGCGGCATCCTGGAGGACGTTGCGCACGTGGCACAGGAGCTGGGCATACGCCCGTACCAGGAGGACCGCGGGCGCGGCACGCTGCGCCACGCCGTCGTGCGCTGCGGGTACGCCACGGACGACGTGCTGCTGACCGTGGTCGCAAACGGTCAGCGCCTGCCGCGCGAGGACGAGTTCGTGCGGCGCATGGCGCGGCTGCACCCTGAGGTCACGTCCATCGTGCTCAACGTGAACCAGCGCCGGACGAACGCGATCCTGGGGCGCGAGTGCCGCACGCTCATGGGGCCCGGCACCATGGAGGACGCGCTGTTGGGCTGCACGTTCCGCATTGGCCCCACGAGCTTCTATCAGACGAACCCCCGCCAGACGGAGGTCCTGTACCAGCTGGCCGTGGACGGCGCGCGGCTGCGCGGGGGCATGCGCGTGCTAGACGCATACTGCGGCTGCGGCACCATCGGCATCTGCGCGGCGTCGCAGGCGCGCGCCGCGGGCGCAAGCATCGCCGTAGTGGGCGTGGAGCAGGTGGCGGGCGCCGTGCGGATGGCGCGTGGCAACGCCAAGGCAAACGGTCTGGCAGGCAGCTGCGAGTTTGTGCGCGCGGACGCCACGGCCTACATGGAGGACGTCGCTCGTGGCAGGCGCGATGCCGGGTTCGACGTGGTGGTGATGGACCCGCCGCGCGCAGGCTCGACGCCGGAGTTCCTGGCGGGCGTGGCGCACCTCGCCCCCAGCCGCGTGGTCTACGTGAGCTGCAACGTGAAGACGCAGGCACGCGACCTCGCACTTCTCCGCCAGCACGGCTATGCGATGGAGTCCGCGGTGCCCGTGGACATGTTCCCGCACACAAAGCACGTGGAGAGCGTCGTCACGCTGCGTGGCGATTCCATCATTATTGCGACGATTTGGGCCGCGGGCATTGCCCGCGGCCCAACTAAGTGCCAGCCTGTCTTCGGCCCCGCCTCGGGGGCCGAAGCTTGGCGATTCGTACGTAAAGAGGCATGTTCATGACATCAAAAAGCGAGGCGACGCTTAGTCGCAACCCGTTTGGCTACCACAGCCGCCGTTGGTGGGTGGGGCTGTCCGTGTTTCTGTTCCTGTTCCTCGTGGGGCCGTTCGCGACGTTCGGCAACATGGACCGCGGCACCATCCATCACGCGTCGCAGCTCGCGGCGCACTACCAGACCATGCTGCTGTGCTTCTCGCTCCTGCTCATATACCTGGTGCCGTTCTTCCTGTTCGTGCGCTACACGCGTCTGCGTGCAGGCGTGCCGCGCTGGTTAGTGGTGCTGGCGTTCGCGAGCGGCCTGTTCATTCCCAGCTGGATCGCCGGCGAGCTCAACGATGCCGCGGACGCCCTGCTACCGCTGGTTGAAGAGACCCTCAAGCTCCTCACCGTTCTGGCGGTGCTGAGCCTGGTCGGTCGCCGCGACGGGCGCGACTGGCTCGCCGGCGGCATGTGCGTGGGCATGGGCTTCCAGTTTTCTGAGGACCTCGGCTATATAGAGGACCAGATCGTCGCCGGGCACCACGGGTTCGAGACCGCAGTGCCGGTCACGCTCGACGACCGCATCTCCGGCGCACTCGTCTCGCACTGGACGTACACGGCGCTCGTGGCCGTCGCGATCTGGCTGCTGTTCTGCCAGCGCCGCCGCGTGCGCGGGTTTCTGCTGTTGTTTGTGCCGCTGCTGAGCCATGCCGCGTGGGACACGCCACTCAGCGACGCGGGCGCGCTGTTTGAGGCGTTTTTCTGCCTGATCGTGGCCGTCCCGTTCCTGTATGCTTGGGGCGACATCACGTTTGACGGTGGCCGGCGCCTTTCCGCAGCGCACCCCAAACAGCACAAGCGACGCAAGTCCCAGGGTGCGCACGTGACGCACGCCGCGCCGGGCGAGAAGGACGCGAGCCTTGCGCCGCAGCCCCCACATGGTCTGTAACCAGCGCAAAGGTCGGGAGGTTGTGCCATGCACGGTGGTGACGCACGAAAAGACGAGCGCAAGGCAGCTGCAAGTTGCGCACGCGAAACCGTAAGTCCCTACGACCTTGGCACTCCCCTCCCGCGCGACTATCCGTACGATCCCCGCGGGCGCAGGCTTGCGGACGGCGCCCTCGCCACGGTCATCCTCCTGCGCGTCACGGCGGCGGCGCTCGCGTTTGCCGGTCTCGCATGGTGCGCAATCTGGTGGGCGGCCACCTCGCTTGGCGCCGCAATCACGGCCATCCTTTGCATCACGCTTTCCGCACTCGTCCTCGGGCGCGGCCTCGAGTATGCGGCCGGCGCGGCGTTCGGTCGCGCGTCGCTCCGCCTGGAGCCAAACGTTCGCCACGACTACGTGCTGCGCGTGTTCCGCAAGGGACGCCGCTCCGCAGGCACCACGCCACGGTTCCTGCTCGCTCTTGCGCGGCTAGACATCCTCAGAGGGCAGCCCCGCCTAGCCGGCGACGCACTCGCGCGCGTAGACACGTCCAACCTGAACCCCAACCGCCTGAAGCTCCTGTACCTGCTACAGGCCGTCACGGCAATACAGCTGCAAGAAGACGCCCACAACGCAGTGATACGCTACGCGGGCATCACGGGCGAGAAAAACGCAGGCTTTCCTCCCGATAACGTGGTCCTTGGCTGGGCGCAAGACGCCGCAGACGGCCGCGCGCCTGAGGACGTAACCATGCGCGACGTCTGCGCAAGCGCGCTGCAACCGCGCCGCCACAAACCGCTTTTGGCAGTCTCGCTCTCCGTCATGCTGGCGCACTGTCTTCTCTTCGCAGGCGTCGCCACCGGGGTCGACGCCACGGACAGTTGGCGCCTGCGGTGGCGCTCGCGATCGCGGGCGTCGTTCTTCTCGCCCGGTGGCGCATGCGCCAGGATGCACCGAAAACGCGCGGGCGCAAGGTCGCACAAGTCGTGGGCTCATGCCTTGTGGTCATGGCTGTCACTTGTCTTGCGCTTGTTGTCGCTATAGGGACGATCTTCGCGACGGATGGAACAGAGCGCATCATCGCGCGCGGCGTACGGAGCGATTCAGCCGACGGACGCCCGTACGACTACGTCGCGCTCGACATGGAAAACGGCTACGGCGCAGCTCGTTCCACCACGTATTGGCGCACGCGCGGTTTCATCGTGATGCAGGAGTGGTCGCCAGCGCAGGACTATGACACCAAGGTAGAACGCAAGACGGCTGCAGACAGCAGCGACGCTGGCACTGGTACGACCGATAGCTCGACGTCCGCAACGGAATATGAAGATGCCTCTTCAAATCCAATCAGCTCCAACGCGTCCGATTCCGGCACGTCCGACGCCGACAGTGCGTCCGCACTTGCAGACCAGATGCGCGCGGTCGCAAGGTATCTGCAAGAGCGAGGCATCGTACCCGGTGCAAGCGAGCCCACGCTCGACTACGATGCCAAGGGCCATGCATATGCAAGTCTGGGCACGCAGGACCAAACCGTGAACGGCAGGACCGTCGAGGTTGGGTACGAGCTGAGAGACAACGGCGAGTCACAGCAGCCTTCCGGCACGGCGCAGGAGCTCGTGTTGGAACGCACGTATCCCAACGGCGAGGGCGATGCGGAGCTCGTGGGCTTCTACCTGGTGGACCACCAGACGCTTACCGTTATGGACGAAAACAGGACGTCCTGGTAGGGACGCCCCTGCTCTCACGTCAATCTTTCAGTTGTCTGCACGCGGCGTCGCGCCGTTACGCGCCCGCCGGCGGGTCGACCACGACCTTGTTGCCCTCCACGTGCACGCGACCCTCCGCCAGCAGCTGGATGGTGTCGGGGTACAGCTCGTGCTCGATCTCGTGGATGTGCGCCTCGAGCGTGTCCACGTCCCAGTCCTCCCGCACGGGCAGCGCGCGCTGCGCAATGATCGGACCGCAGTCGTACTTGTCGTCCGCAAAGTGAACGGTCACGCCCGTGACCTTCACGCCGTAGTCAAACGCGTCCTGGATGGCGTGCGCGCCCTTGAAGCTGGGCAGCAGCGCCGGATGCAGGTTCACGACGCGGTTCTCGAACGTGCGCAGGATCGGCGCGTGCACCATGCGCATGTAGCCCGCCATGATCACGTAGTCGACCTTCTCGCGCACCAGCGTGGAGGCGATCGCCTCGTCCGCCGTGATCGGGTCGGCGTACACCTCCTTGCTCAGGCTCATGGTCTGGATGCCCGCGGCCTCCGCGCGCTTCAGGCCATATGCGCTGGGGCGAGAAGAGATGACAATCGCGACCTCCGCGTCGAGCGCGCCTGCGGCGATCCTGTCGATTATGGCCTGCAGGTTCGTGCCGCTGCCGCTGATGAGGACGCCCAGCCGTATGGGCTTGCGCTCCTGGCTCATCGGTAGGTCACCTTGCCCTCGCCCTTCACGCACTCGCCCATCACAAACGGCGCAAAGCCCTGGGCCACCAGGTCCTCGCAAACCTCGTCCACGTCGTTCGGGTCGCAGATGATGCTCATGCCCACGCCCATGTTGAACGTCTTGTACGCCTCGTCCGGGGTGAGGCCGGCCGCCTTCACGCAGTAGTCGATAATGGGTGGCACGTCCCACGCGGGGCCGTCGGCGCCGCCACGGTCCACCACGGCGTCCACGTTGGAGGGAAGCGCGCGGTTCAGGTTCTCGGTGATGCCGCCGCCCGTGATGTGCGCCATCGCGTGGATGGGGGCACCGGCCTTGAGGGCCGCCACAAGACCGCCAGCATAGATCGTGGTCGGACGCATCACGGCATCCGCAAGCGACTCGCCGCCCAGCTCGGGAAGCGGGGTCTCCAGCTCCTCGACCGTCTTGCCCTCGATGGCGACCTTGCGCACCAGGCTGTAGCCGTTGGAGTGGATGCCGGAGCTCGGCAGGCCCAAGATCACGTCGCCCTCGTGCACCAGGTGCGGGCCAATCATCTTCGGGCGGTCGACCACGCCCACCACAAAGCCGGCAAGGTCGTAGTCGTCCGGGTTCATCACGCCGGGGTGCTCGGCCATCTCGCCGCCCACCAGGGCGCAGCCGGACTTCTTGCAGCCGTTCGCGATGCCCTTCACGATCTTGGCAACGTGCTCGGCACGCAGCTTTCCAATCGCAACGTAGTCCAGGAAGAACAGCGGCTCGGCGCCGATGGGCACCACGTCGTCCACGCACATGGCCACAAGGTCCTCGCCCACCGTCTCGTGGCGGTCCAGCAGCTGGGCGATGGCGAGCTTCGTGCCCACGCCGTCGGTGCCGGACACGAGCACGGGGTCCTCCCTGTCCTTGAAGCCCTTCATGCTGAAGCACGAACCAAACCCGCCCAGGCCGCCAATGACCTCCGGACGGTTCGTCTCCTTCACGGCCGCCTTGATGGCGTCCACCGCACGTGCGCCCTCGTCTACGTCCACGCCGGCGTCGGCGTAGGTAATGTGCTTGGACTGAGTCTCCATGCTCTTCTCCTCCGTGTGTCGCGCAAGGCACGGGCCCCGCGCACCGGCTGCAGCGTATGCCACAAGTCTATCAAGTTCCATCGGCGCCGCCGCGTGCGCGGCGCCTTACGCGCGCATTGTTTACGCGACGCACCCGTGGGCAGGCGCGTCTTCCGTTCCCTAGGAGCCGTTCGTGGTGCCGGAGGTCGCCCCTGAGGTCGACGCGTCCTGCGCCTGGGCCCCCGTCGCCGCCGCGGCCTCGCTCTTTGGCACGCACAGCATGACGGCGCGGCCGTGGCCAAAGTCGTAGTTGCACGTCACGAGCGTGAGCACGTGGCTCGTGCCGCCTATGACCTGCTGCGCGTCGGAGCGCTTCGCCACCGCCTTCGCCAGCATCTTGTTCAGGTACGCGTGGAACTCGTCGTTCGACGCAAACGTGAACGTGCGCAGGTCGTCGTCGTAGTCGCTCTTGATGATGTACAGCAGCAGCGGCTCGAGCTCCCATGCCTTGTTGTTGCGGTCCACGTACCAGACCGTCTTCACCTTGTCGAAGTTCCCCTGCTCCTTAAGGTCGTCCAGCGGCGCGAACATCTGGCCGTCGTTCAGGTGGTGTCCGTAGATCAGCGACTGCGCGTCCACCATGCCCGGCTTCGTGTTCTTGCAGTCCAGGAACACCTGACCGCCCACGCTGTACTCGCCCGTCGCGGACGTGCGCAGGTACGTGTTGTTGGTCTTGCCCTGGTACACGGGAAAGCTCATGCTCGTCCCCACGACGTCCACCCAGCCCACGATGTCGTCGTTCACGGC
>CACWMM010000034.1:0-32645 GCA_902761955.1 uncultured Olsenella sp.
ATCACGCCGACGATGGAAGGTGGGGGCATGTCACTCGAACTCAACCACGCGCTGGAGGGACTTCGCCCCTCGGCCATCAGGCGTTTCTCGGCGCTTGCCGCAGCGACGCCGGGGTGCATATCGCTCACACTCGGGGAGCCTGGCGAGGTGACGCCCGTCGCCATACGCGAGCGTGTCGGTCAGAGCCTTGCCGCAGGAAAGACGCGCTACCCGCCCAACAACGGCACGGCAGTCCTACGTCAGGCAATCGCCGACAGATGCTCCCGCACGGGTCTTCCGGTGAGCCCCGAACAGGTCATCGTGACCAACGGGGCAACCGAGGCGCTGTTTAGCACCCTGACCGCACTCCTCAACCCCGGAGACGAGGTCATCGTACCCACGCCGGCGTTCGTACTCTACGAGTCCATCGCCCTTCTCGCCCGCGCGCGCGTCGTGACCCTCGACACCTCCGAGGACGGCTTCCAGATTGACGCCAAGAAGCTGGCAGCAGCGGTGACCCCCGGGACGAAGGCAATCGTGCTCACGTCGCCAAACAACCCGACAGGCTGCGTTCTGGACGAGAAGAGCCTCGATGCGGTGGCGAACCTCGCCTCCAGGAGCGGCTTCTACGTAGTCTGCGACGACGTATACGAGGAGCTGGTATACGACGAGGGCCTACGCGGTCATGGGTTCGCAAGGCTCCACCCAGAACTTGCCGACAGAACCATCGTGGTGAACAGCCTCTCGAAGCCCTGGGCCATGACCGGCTGGCGCCTGGGCTGGCTCACCGCAGATCCCGAGGTCGCGTCTCAGGTCGCGAAGGTTCATCAGTACGCCGTCTCCTGCGTCGTCTCGTTCACCCAAGACGCGGCGGTGCAGGCGCTGCAGACCGATACGACGCCCATGCGCGAGCGATACCGTGCCCGCCGCACAATCACGCTCGCGGCACTCGAGAGAATAGGCCTTGCCTGCATCGTTCCGGAGGGGGCATTCTATGCGTTTCCAAGCGTCGCGGGGCTCTGCGAAAGCGACGAGGAGTTCTGCGAGCGGGCCATCCGCGAGGCTGGGGTGGCGCTTGTCCCAGGATCGGTCTTCGGCTGCCCCGGCCACGTTCGCCTGAGCTACGCCACCGACGATAGGACGCTTTCGGAAGGGCTCTCCAGGCTGGAGCGGTTCGTCACAGACCTTCGCCGCTAGAGGGGAGCCGTTACGAGCCGGCGATAGACCTCGACGCCACGCATCAGTATCGATTCGTCGAAGTCGAACGTACTCGCATGCAGCGGCGTGCCCGTACCCGTCCCAAGCAGGAAGAAGGTGCCAGGCAGCCGCTGTTGGTACCACGAGAAGTCCTCCGCAATCAGCAGGGGCTCTGGCACGTCGTGGACGTCGATGCCCGCCTTGGAAAGAACCTCGCGCGCCCAAGAGGTCACGTTCTCGTCGTTCACGACGGGAGGGTACCCCTCGCTGAAGGTCGTCTCCGCCGTGCAGCCCACCTCCGTGGCGACCTCCTCCGCAATGCGAGGAAGCTCGTCTCGGCAACGTCTTCCCATCTCGGCAGAGAACGTCCGGAGGCTTCCCTCGACGCGGGCGGACGCCGCTATTTGGTTGCGAACCTCACCGGCTTCCATGTGCCCGAACTTCAGCAGGCACGGCTCCTCCTGGGACCGCTCGTCCATGAAGCGGTATGCCTCGGGAACGAACATGCACGCAGCAAGGAGTGCATCCCTCCCCTGTCGAGACTTTGCGATGTGGGATGCGCGCCCCCGAAACTCCACGGTCGTCTCGTTGCTTGCCGCAAGCAGCGCGCCAGAGCGAGTCGCCACGCAAGCCGATGGGAGGTCCGGCCATAGATGAAACCCGAAGATGCGATCGACGCCCAAGCGCTCGAACACGCCACTCTGGCAGACCTGTCGCGCGCCTCCCGTGGTCTCCTCCGCCGGCTGGAACACCACCAGGACGCTGCGAGCAAGTCGGTCGGGATTGCTTGCCATCCAGTCGCATGCTCCCAGGGCCATGGCCATGTGCCCGTCATGCCCGCACGCATGCATGCGTCCTTCGTGACGAGACGAGTAGGGCGCCCCCGTCTCCTCGCGAACGGGGAGGGCGTCCATGTCGGTCCGGAGCGCCGTCACCGCAGAGCCTCCGCGGTCGAAGAAGGCGCACACGGTGGAACGGGCGGGAGGGAAGACCGACATGCAGTCGCAGCGTGCAGCCATGGGCTCAAGCTGCTCCTTAACATAGGCAAGCGTCTGGGGCAGGTCGAAGTCGCACTCCGGAACCTCGTGAAGGTCCCGGCGCCACTTCCTAAGCGTCTCGATGCCAGCCATTATTTCCTCCCGTCCAAGCGCCAGGGCCCCTTAGCCAACGGCAACGCGCATTCTATCGCACGAGATCGCAGTGTGCCGCAAGGGAAACGAATCGGAAGCAGGCGATGCCGGCTCCTCATAGGCGACGCGCAAATGTTAACGGAGTGTGGCAAAGCCGTGGCCAATCGTGCGCTTCCGTGGGACACCCGCTACACTTGCCCCAACGATAGAGGCGCGGATACGAAGAGCTTGGGGCTAGCCGGCAGGCATCGATCCCCAAGGGAGGCCAAATCCGCCGAACCCCGCCGATGGGCACATATGCGGGGTGGGACCCGGGGAAATACCCCGGGGACTGTCTGGCAAAAGTCAGGTGCGCTATCCCCACGCGACCACGGCCACGGGACCGTCGCAAAGGATGGCCGCGTAGGAGGATACATGGGACGCAAGACCCCCTTCGCAACGGCACGGCAGCTGGAGGACATTGCCTCCACGTACCCCACGCCGTTCTACCTTTACGACGAGGCGGGCATCCGCTCCACCGCACAGTCGGTGCTGGACGCGTTCGGCTGGAACCCCGGCTATCGTGAGTTCTACGCCGTAAAAGCGTGTCCCAACCCCAGGATCATCCAGATGCTCCTCGACATGGGCTTCGGCCTCGACGTCTCGTCGGAATGCGAGCTTCAGATGGCTGAAAGGCTCGGTGTCCGAGGCGAGAAGATCATGTTCTCCTCAAACGACACCCCCTCCCAGGAGTTCGCCCACGCCGCACGACTGGGAGCCACCATTAACCTGGATGACGTCACGCACATCGACACCCTGCTCGACGCGGTGGACGAGGTTCCCCGGACCGTGAGCCTCAGGCTCAATCCCGGCGAGTTCCCCTTCGCGAACGGTATCTTCGGCAAACCGTCGGAGGCAAAGTTCGGTATGACAGAAGAGCAGCTGTTCGATGCCGTGCGTCGCCTCATGGGACTGGGCGTGCGCGACTTCGGCATCCACGCGCTCCTTGCCTCGAACACGGTGACTAACGAGTACTACCCCACCCTCGCACGCACGCTGTTCGACGTTGCTGCCAGACTTCACGAAAAGCTGGGTGCCCACGTGACGTTCGTCAACCTCTCGGGTGGCGTCGGAATCGACTACCGTCCGGAGGAGCGCCCGAACGACATCTTCGCCATTGCGGAGGGTGTCCGTAGGGCATACGAGGACGTCCTCGCACCCGCGGGAATGGGAGACGTCTCCGTATACACGGAGATGGGTCGCTTCATCACGGGACCGCATGGCGCCCTCGTGACACGCGTCATCCACGAGAAGCACATCTACCACGACTATCTGGGCGTCGACGCCTGTGCCTCCGACCTCATGCGCCCGATGCTCTACGACGCCTATCACCACATCACGGTCGTCGGCCACGAGGGAGAACCGGCCGACCACGTGTACGACGTCACGGGTGCGCTCTGCGAGAACTCAGACAGGCTCGCGAACGCAAGGCCCCTTCCCGAGTGCCATCCTGGCGACCTGCTCTTCATTCACGACACGGGCGCACACGGACACTGCATGGGCTACAACTACAACGGCAGGCTCCGCCATGCGGAGCTCCTGCTACACGAGGATGGCTCGGTGGAAATGATTCGTCGTGCCGAGACCCCGGAAGACTACTTTGCGACCCTCGATGTTCTGGAGGGATGGGGAGCGCCCGCCGCGGAGTCGGCGGGCAAGGCCAAGCCCGCGCGTCCTTAAGGGGCGCCGAGCTGACGCGGTCGCACCCGCGACTGGCTGGCCCAAGATCTTCTCGAACACCTTAAACGGCGGTCACGAAACCGCCGGCATCGCAAAGGAGCTTTCAATGGACATGACCAACCTCCGCGGATCGATCGTCGCACTCGTCACCCCCTTCAACGAGGACCAGAGCGTGGACTTCGACGCGCTCGAACGCCTTGTCGACTTCCACCTCGCCAACGGGACGGACAGCATCCTCGTCCTGGGCACCACGGGCGAGTCGTCAACCATGACCGACGAGGAGGACTTCGCGGTCGCAAAGTGCGTCATCGACCGTGTCGCCGGCCGCGTTCCCGTCATCGGCGGCTCGGGGTCGAACGCGACGGCAGAGAGCCTCAACAAGAGCCTTGGCCTGCAGAAGCTGGGGATTGACGGCCTCCTGCTCATCACCCCGTACTACAACAAGTCGAACGAGGAGGGCATCTACCGTCACTTCACCACAGTGCTCGACGCGGTGGACGTCCCATGCATCCTCTACAACATCCCCGGCCGCACCGGCTGCTCCATCTCCGAGCGCAACGTCGCGCGCCTGAGCAAGCACCCCAACGCGTGGGGCATCAAGGAGGCGTCCGGCAGCATATCGTATGCCACGACGGTAGCGCGCTACCTGAGCGACGACTTCCGCATGCTCTCCGGCAACGACGACATGGTCGTGCCCATCCTCTCGCTCGGCGGCTCCGGCGTCATCAGCGTCTGGGCGGACGTCTGCCCGCAGGTGGTTCACGACATGTGCGCGAACTGGTTCGCCGGCAACACCCAGGCCGCGCTCGCGACCCAGCTCGAGAACCTCGAGCTCATCCACTCGCTTTTCTGCGAGGTAAACCCCATACCCGTTAAGGCCGCACTCGCAAAGATGGGCATGATCGGCGAGACCTACCGCAGCCCGCTGTACACCATCTCCGACGCCGGGCGCGAGCGCCTCTACGCGGCCATGAGGGAGGCTGGTCTGATTGACTAGCAGCACGCAGGACCACACGTACACTGTGACGCTCATCGGGGCCGGTCGCATGGGAACGCTCATCGCCCAGTCCCTCGAGGCTGACGGCGGCTTCGGGGTCATCGGCACGTATGATGTCGATAGCGCCGACCAGCTTGATGGCCAGGCTCCGACAGCCGACCTCGCCATCGACTTCAGCAACCGTGCCGCCCTCCCCCACACTCTTGCATACGTGCGTCGTTGTGGGTGCGCGCTGCTCAGCGGAACCACCGGCTACGACGAGTCGGAGCTTGCCCAGATTCGCTCGCTTGGCGAGAAGAGCGCGGTGATTCACTCCGCAAACTACTCCCTGGGCGTCGCCGTCCTCAGACGCGTGACGCAGGAAGCTGCGCGTGCCCTTGCCGACTGGGACGTCGAAATCGTCGAGACGCACCACAACCAGAAGGCGGATGCCCCATCGGGTACCGCGAACATGCTGCTAGATGCCGTCGATCCCACTCACGAGGCCGATGTCGCCTACGGCCGCGAGGGCATGGTCGGCGCACGTCCCAGGGGACAGATCGGCATGCACAGCCTGCGCGGCGGCACCGTCGCCGGAACGCACGAGGTGCACTTCTTCGGCACGGACGAGGAGCTCTGCCTTACCCACAGGGCGACGAGCCGCCAAATCTTCGTGAACGGAGCAGTCGCCGCAGCAAGGCGCCTCATGACAAGGGAGCCCGGATTCTATACTTTCGATCAGCTCATGTTCGAGGACTAGCATCGCGCCCCCATCCGAGCTAACGCCCCAACACAACCAAGGAGGTCCAGTGGACGCTCAGGAAATCATCGACTACATCGCAAGTGCCCCCAAGAAGACGCCCGTGCGCGTCTTCGTTCGCGAGCGTGAGGGGGCGCAGATCGACTACGGCACGGACTCCCACGTCTTCGGAACGGGAAGCAAGGTCGTCTTTGGCGACTGGTCGCAGATCGAGCCCGCTCTCCGGGAGAACGCCGGCGACATCGAGGACGTCGTCGTAGAGTGCGACCGACGCAACTCCGGCGTTCCGCTGCTCGACGTCCGTGGGGTGAACGCGCGAATCGAGCCGGGTGCCATCATCCGCGAAAAGGTCTCCATCGGTGACAATGCCGTCATCATGATGGGTGCGATCATCAACATCGGCGCCGTCGTAGGCGAGGGCACCATGATCGACATGGGCGCAGTCCTCGGAGGACGCGCCATCGTCGGCAAGCACTGCCATGTGGGTGCCGGTACGGTGCTCGCTGGCGTCGTCGAGCCCGCAAGCGCTACGCCCGTCATAATCGAGGACGACGTGATGCTTGGTGCGAACGCCGTCGTGATCGAGGGCTGCCGCGTGGGCGAGGGCGCGGTCGTCGCGGCTGGCGCCGTCGTGACCGAGGACGTGCCTGCCGGGGCGGTCGTTGCTGGCTGCCCAGCCCGCGTAATCAAGATGAAGGACGAGAGGACCGCAAGCAAGACGGCTCTGGTGGACGCCCTCCGCTCGCTCTAGCCGGGCTGACTGAGTACGACCACCAACTTGCGGGCATCTTTCACCTGGCCCTCGCGCGCCCTGCGCGGGGGCCTTCTGTATACACGGTGGTAGCGGCCCACGATGCATGAGAATCGGTTTTCGTGCATACCTTTCGGATGTCTTTGACTCCCGTTCAGCTAAACTTTTCCTCGAAAGCGAAGATGTGTGAAGGGAATCTCATGAGCATCGTCACAACAATACTCGCAGCCCTCGTCGCGGCAGAGTTCTTCTTCATCCTCTACCTCGAGACCATCGCCACGACTTCGGACCGCACGGCCAAGGTCTTCGGCATGACCACGGCGGAGCTCAACCGACCCTCCGTCAACACGCTCTTCAAGAACCAGGGCGTTTACAACGGACTCATCGCCGTCCTCGTCCTCGTCGCCGTCTTTGGCTTCGCAAGCAAGCCCGCCGTCGTGGCACTGATGCTCTACATCGTAGCCGTCGCCGCATACGGCAGCGTCACGAGCAGCCCTAAGATCATCCTCACGCAGGGTGGACTTGCCATACTCACGCTTCTCTCCTGCCTTCTTTAGGGTTGAATCCAGGGCACGGGCGTAGCAAGAAGGCTCGACTCCTCATCGAAGGGTGACGCGCATGGCAGGACATGGGTCAAAGGGCTGTTTCAAGGGTTGCCTCGCAGTTTTTCTCGCCTTTGTCGTCTTGTCGGCCCTTATAACGATCGTGCCGGTCATCGGCATGATTGCGCTCTGCGCGGGGATGTGGTTCCTCACGCGCTGGGCATGGCGACGCGTGGCAGACGCCCACCCGGACGCACCGGTGGTGCAGAGCCTCCTTCGCATCTCGCCGGGGGCGAGAAAGACCATGGCGGCGCTGGCCTATGGCATCCTGGCCATCCTTCTTGCCAGCGCAAGCGTCCTCGGCACGCCCACGTCCACCTCGGCAAGGGTCGACGCGAGCCCAAAGGTCACCGCGACAAGCAAGGGCTCTGCAAAAGCGAGTGCAAAGCCCGCTAAGCAACACGCAGGTCGACACGAGGGTAATGGGAAGAAGGACAAGTCTGACAGGCAGGCGTCTGGAGCCGCAGCCAAGGAGACGGACGAGTCCGCAGGCGAGAAGAGCGACGATGACTCTGGGCGACGGCTCGTCGTCCGCTACCTGGACGTGGGCCAAGGCGACGCCACCGTGGTCGAGTATCCCGATGGCAAGACCATGGTCATCGATGCGGGCCGCGAGGGCGGGCAGACGGTGACCTCCGCACTCGCCAGTGACGGACGGACGCGCGTCGACTGGCTCGTCGAGACGCATCCTGACGCGGACCACATCGGCGGCCTTCCCGACGTGATCCGAGCAAACGACATAGGCTCCGTGTGGGCGCCGCGATGCAACCACTCCACGCACGCCTACACGCGCTTCCTCGAGGCGGTCGCCGCCAAGAACCTGCAGATAGACGAGGCGTATGCCGGCCGGCAAATCGCTTCCGGGGACGGTTACGCAATCGACGTCACGTGGCCGAGGCAGGGCGCAACCTACAGCGACTCCAACGACTGCAGCGTCGTGATACTCGTGACGTACGGGCAGAACACGTTCCTGTTCACGGGAGACGCGCCGGTCGAGGCTCTTGAGCAGTGCACTACGGGCCACGTGGACGTGCTGAAGGCGTCACACCACGGCTCCGCGTCCGGCACCGACGCCCCGCTTGCCCAAAGGCTCACGCCAAGGATCGTCGTCCTGAGCTATGGACTGGGCAACTCGTACGGACACCCCGCCCAGACCGTCCTAGACGCGCTGGCTGCCGCGGGCGCGACCGTATACGGTACGGGCGCGCAGGGCACGGTGACGGTCACGTCCGACGGGCACGACCTGAGCGTTTCGACCGAGGGGCAGGGCACGGTCCAGGCCCAGAGCACGGACGCAGGGGCAGGGTCGTCGTCCCTCGACGAGGCTGGCACCACAGGAGGCCAGGCGGCCCCAGCCCAAACGGAAGCGGCCCAGCCACAGCCCTCCTCCCCCAGCGGCCAGGAGGAAGTGGTCTACGTGGCACCCTCGGGAACGAAGTACCACGCCAAGGGTTGTCGCACGCTCTCGCGCAGCAAGGTGGTCACGAGCATGCCGCGGTCGCAGGCCGAGGCCCAAGGCTACACCGCCCGCAAGGTCTGCGGAGGTTAGCGCTTGCACGGGTGACACGGGTGACACGGGTGGCGCTTGCAGTTGTCTAACACTTGCAGTTGTCTGATGCGGGAAGGGACCCCAGAAATGCGTGCAATAGTGGACAGGCTCGAGGGCGACGTCGCCGTGCTCGAGGTGGACGGAGACCGCTACGTGGACGTTCCGCTGGCGGAGCTGCCCCAGAACATCCGCGAGGGAGACGTGCTCGACGGCGAGCCAGGGTCGTGGGTTCCAAACGAGGACGAGAAGAGCCGCCGCCTCGCGCGGAACGCCGACCTCATGAGCAAGCTTTTCAAGTGGTAGCGGCCTTCGAGCGGTAGCGCCGCCCTTCTCGCCCCTTGCGCGACGCCCCGATGGCGCGCGCATATTGGCAGGTCGTATCCGCGAGGAAACAGCATCGCAGGCATTTCAGTAAGAACGCGGTTGCCCTAGGTTCACAATTTCGAACCACTTCCTTGTGCATCGCGACGTCAGGCGCCATGGAAGCGGCACTAGAATCGTGTTAGGAACATTGTTTGGACGCACCATCCGCCCACACAGAGGAGGCACCCCCATGGGACTGGTCGAGAAGATCAAGAATGCCATGTTCAGGCCCGACGGCAACTCCGAGGCCCCCGCGCCCGCCAGCTTCGTCACCGCGCCCGGCACGATATACGCACCGGTGACGGGAACCGTCGTCACCCTCGACGAGGTTCACGACGAGGCGATATCCGGCGGATTCTTTGGCGAGGGCGTAGGAATCGTTCCCCAGGTCGGCGTCGTGTACGCACCCGTGAGCGGGCGCATCGGCGCCACGACGGTCACGAACCACGCCATCGGCATGACCATGGCGGGCGGGGTGGACATCCTCATACACGTAGGCATCGACACCGTCGAGATGAACGGCGAGGGCTTCACGCGCCTTGTCGAGTCGAACCAGAAGGTCAAGGCCGGCACGCCGCTTCTGACCTTCGACATTGACGCCATCCGCGAAGCCGGCCACGACGACGTGGTGACCATCGTGGTCACGAACTACTCCGACTACGGCAGCGTCGACAACGTGAGCGACAGCAACACCATGATCGCGGGACACCCCCTGGTGAAGGTGGGAGACCCGCTCCTGGTGGTCACCACGAAGTAGCCCCCCACGCGCGCGACCCTCCGCGGCTACTCCCTGCTGTGGATCACGTGGTACTTGAACTTGTCCACGCGCGCCGAGCTCCGCGTGAACTCGATGATGCGCCCAGCGGCGTTGTACGTCAGGCGCGAGATCTCCAGCACGGGCGACCCCTCCGGAATCAGCAGCAGCTCCGCGTCGGCCGCACGCGCCGTCATCACGCGGACCTCCTCCTCCGCCGTCTTGATGGTCTGGCCAAACTCGCTTTCGAGGAGGTCGTACAGCGAATGGTTGCAGACCTTCTCGTGCGTGAGGCTCCCAAACATCTCGAGCGGCAGATAGGTGTGGCCCACGAGCATGGGCTCGTCGTCGGCAAGGCGCAGGCGGTGCAGGTGCCACACGGTCGCGCCCAGGTGCAGGCCGAGCGCGGAGCTCACGGACTTGTTCGCCTCTTCCTGCGAGAAGCTCAGGACCTGCGTCTTGGGCGTCTTGCCAAGGCGACGCATCTCCTCGGTGAAGCTGTAGCACAGCGCGAGGTCGGTCTCGGAGTGGCGCGCGTCCGACACGTACGTGCCCTTGCCGTGGCGCCGTGTGACGAGTCCCATCTTCTCGAGGCTGTCCAGGGCGAGGCGGACCGTCGTGCGCGAGAGCCCGTACTGCTGCGAGAGCTGGCGCTCCGAGGGCAAGAGGTCGCCCGGGGCCATGTCGTTCTGAATCTTGTCCCTCAGGATGTCGAACAGCTGGTCGTACAGGGGCTGCTTTCGGGTCAAATCCACCGGGCTCATCTCCTAGGCGTCGCACATTACTGGTATCTACCACATACCAATTCTACACGGGGGCGGCCGCGGTTCGCCGCAGGGGCCGCACGTTGGCGACAAGTGGCCCACTTGCCGACCCAAGCGGTCCATCCGTCACAAAAATGGCTGTTAGCGGCTACAATGTTAAGCACCTGTTCGCATGGTTTGGACAAAAGGGAACGGCGCGTTGCACAGCGTGCCGCTGCGACGCGCGCACGTTCCTCTCGCCCGCGTCATGCGCAACTGGTATTAACGTTTGGTACAAGGGTACAGGGCACGGCGTCGCCATGGGGGCAAGGTGCCGAGAAGAGCTTGGAGGCCTAAGTTGAGGATCGTTCGGACGACGGACTACAAGGACATGAGCCGCAAGGCCGCGAACATCATCTCTGCGCAGGTGATACTGAAGCCGGACTCCGTGCTGGGTCTTGCCACCGGCAGCACGCCCATCGGCACGTACCACCAGCTTGCGGAGTGGTGCGCGAAGGGCGACTGCGACTTCTCGCACGTGAGCACGTACAACCTGGACGAGTACCGCGGGCTCTCGCACGACCACGCCCAGAGCTACCACTACTTCATGCGCAAGAACTTCTTCGACCACATCAACATCGACCTTGCCAACACCCACGTGCCGGACGGGGCGAACCCCGACTCTGACGCCGCGTGCGCGGAGTACGACAGGATCGTGGCGGACGCGGGCTTCCCGGACCTGCAGCTCTTGGGCATCGGGCGCAACGGCCACATTGGGTTCAACGAGCCGGACAGCGTGTTCAGCAAGGGAACCCACATGGTGAACCTGACGCAGAGCACCATCGACGCGAACAGCCGCCTGTTTGACAGCCCGGACGAGGTGCCGCGCCAGGCGTACACCATGGGCGTCCAGACCATCATGTACGCGCGCAGCATCCTTGTGGTCGCAAACGGCGAGGACAAGGCGGACGCCGTGCGCGCCATGTGCTTTGGGCCGGTGGACCCGCAGTGCCCCGCATCGATCCTGCAGCTGCACACCAACTGCACCGTGATCGCGGACGAGGCCGCGCTCAGCAAGTGCCCGCTGTAGCCGGCGGCGCGCAGGGGGCGTGAGCACCCTACAGAAACGCACCTAAGAGTGGCGGCGGACCCAGGGTTTCCCAGGTCCGCCGCCACGTCACGTTAGCGCTGCGACGCGCCGGCCGAGCCGGCCGCTATCCCTCGACCGCCGCGCAGAACCACTTCGTCAGGCTCGTCGGGTGCGTGATGCCCGTGCCCACCACGACGGCCCACGCGCCGGCGCCCATGGCCGCCGCGGCGTCCGCCGGCGTGTGCACGTGCCCCTCGCAGATGATGGGCAGCCCCGGGAACTCGCTGGTGGCCTGACGCAGCAGGTCCAGGTCCGGCCCCTCGTCCATCGTGGTCTGGATCGCGGGCTTGTTGTGGCTCAGCGTGGTCGAAACCAGGTCGCAGCCGCACGCGACAGCGTTCCTGATGTCCTCGATCGTCATGCAGTCCGCCATCACGAGCGTCTCGCACTGCGCGCGCAGGTCGCGCACGGTCTGGGCAAACGTGCGCCCGTCCGGCCTCGGCCGCGCCGTCGCATCGATGGCAACCACGTCCGCGCCGGCGTTCACGCACGCGATGGCATGACGCAGCGTCGGCGTGATGTACACGCCCTCGTGCCCCTCCTTCCACAGGCCGATGACGGGCACCTCCACGCGGCCCTTGATCGCGGCTATGTCTGCCAGGCCCTGGCAGCGGATGGCCGCGGCGCCGCCCTCCTCGCACGCCTGGGCCATCTGGGCCATGGTCTCCGGGTGGCGCAGCGGCTCGCCGGGATACGCCTGCACGCTCACGACGAGCTTGCCCTTGAGGGACTGGACGAGAGGAGCTACTTCCATTGCTTCACCTTTCCCCTAGGCGGCCGTGCGGCCGCGGCTGAAGATCGTGCTACGCAAAGATTCCGTGCTACTCGAGGCCGACGTACGCGGAGCGTGCCAGGTTCTCGGCCGCGCCCACGAGCGGCGCGTTGTCGCCCAGCTGGCCGTCGCGTATGGGCGTGTGCGCCTGCGGCGGCATGACGGCGCCGTCCCAGCCGGACTGAAGCGCCCGGTGCCACACCGGCCCGCACTTGGCCACGGAGCCGGAGAGCACCACGCACTCCGGGTCGAACAGGTTCACCATGTTGCCGAGCACCTCGCCCAGCGCGCGCCCGGAGCGCGTCTCGGCCGCAACGGCGGCCTCGTCGCCGTCCTCCGCCGCACGGCTGATGTACGCGCCGTCCACGGGGGCGCCCTTCTCGTCCGTCTTGGCACCGCCCAGCTCCAGGTAGCGCTCCAGGATGCCGGGGCCGGCCGCGATGGTCTCCACGTGGCCCACGGCTCCGCACTGGCATGGAATCCCGCGCGCGTCCGCGCACGTCACGTGGCCGATGTTCGTCGCGGCGCCATGTGCGCCCAACAGCAGGTGGCCGCGCTCCACGAACGCGCCGCCGATGCCCGTGCCCACCGCGCACACGAACACGGACTCCGCCCCCCTGCCGGCGCCCCAGCGGGCCTCGCCCAGCGCATGGGCGTGCACGTCGTTCATGACGCGCGCCTTCAGGCCAAAGCGGGCCTCGAGCTCCGCACCCAGGTGCGTGCCGCCCCAGCCGGGCATCATGTCGTTCGCGTACGTGATGTCGCCCGTCAGGGGTTCCACCACGCCGCCGGTAGACACGCCGATGCCGCACACCGCGCAGTCCGCCTCGCGCAGCACGCGCTCCACCTGGCCCACGATGACCTCCAGCACGTGCCTGCCGCCGAGCTTCGCCTCCGTGGGCGCCTTGCCATAGTGCTCGATCGCAGGCTCGCCCGCGTCCGACAGCGTCACGAGCGCCGCCGCGACCTTCGTGCCGCCCACGTCCACGGCCACCGCTCTCTTGAGCTCATCCATCGCCTCTCCCAACTGTCGCAAACCTCGCGTCCGCGCCTACGCCTCGAGCACGCCCGTATCCACCAGCACCTTGCGGATGGCCTCGCGGTTCGCGCCCTCGAGCGGCTTCACGGGCCTCGGCATCTGGCTGGATGCGAACACGCCCATGAGGTTCAGCGCGCACTTGAACGCGCCGACGCCGCCGGCGTAGCCCTGCACGCCGGACGTGACATCAAATATGTGCGACACCTCGTTTATCTGGTCCTGCAGCTCCTTCACGCGGGCCCAGTCGCCTGCCTCGGCCGCCTTCCACTGCTCCACGTACGGCACGGGGATCACGTTCGCGAGCCCCGGGACCGATCCGTCCGCGCCGCCCAGGTACGCGCCGTCCACCACGATCTCGTGGCCGGTCAGGAGCGTAAGCGGGTGGCCGTTCTTCTCGTTCTCCTGCACCAGGTAGCGGAACGACACGTCATCGCCGGAGGAGTCCTTCACGCCGGCGAGCACGCCCTCCGCGCCCAGCCTGGCCAGAAGCTTCCACGGCAGCTTCGTGTGCACGCACACGGGGATGTCGTACGCAAAGATCGGTGCGTCCAGCTCCTCGTGCAGGATGCGGAAGTGCTCCTCCACCTCCGCCATGCCCTGCAGCGCGTAGAACGGGCACGTCGCCACGAGCGCGTCCGCGCCCAGCGCAAGCGCGCGGCGGCCGTGCTCAAGCATGCGCTCCGTCTCCGTGTCGATGATGCCCACGAGCACGGGCACGCGATGGTCCACGATCCGCACGGCCTCGCGCACGATCTGGTCGCGGCGCTCGTCCGTCGAGAACACGACCTCGCCCGTGGACCCCAGGAAGAACAGGCCGTCCACGCCCGCGTCGATCATCCTGTTGATCACGCGCTCGAACGAGGGCACGTCCAGCTGGTGGTCGTCCGTGTCCGGGACGGTGACGGGCGGGACGACGCCCCTGATCTTGAAGTCTGCCATGTTTCCTCCTCATCCGTGGCCACGCGGCCACACTGCAAGCAATCCAATCCGTGGGCCGCTCGGCCCGGCGGACATCTAACCTATTCCTCCCGCAACGCCGGCGCAAGCCTCGCCGCCACGGGCTTCTCCACCGCCCCCGCCGGGCTCTGCGCCACGGGCCCCGCCGCCGGGCGACGCGTCCCACGGCGCCACCAGGTACGCCATGAGGGCGTCCTCGAAGTCGTTCACGCGCTCATGACCCCACTTGGGGTACGTGACGTGGCGCTTCTCGCCCGCCGCGCGATTGAAGACCGCGTACTGGCTCTGCGGCAGCGCCGCGTCGTCCATCATGGACGTGCCCAACAGCAGCGAGGCGCGCAGCAGCGTCGCCATGTTCGCCGCGTCCACGTAGTCAAGCGCCGAGAAGAGCGCGGCCCCTCGCGCCGCGGTGGGGTCCTCCACGCGGAAGTGGTCCCTGACCCCGGCGTACACGAGCCCGGAGCCGCCGGCCTCCCACGTGGCGCGCACGTCCGCCGGCATGGGGTTGAGCGCGGCCACGCGGCGCAGGCGCACCGTGCCATCGCACGCGTCCAGGGCCGCGGCCGCGTCGATGGCGAGCGCGCCGGCAAGGCCCTCGCCCCACGCGGACAGGCGCGCCGCGTCCGTGCGCGCAAGCGTCGCCACGGCCTGAGCCGTGCGCGCCACGTCCTCTATCAGGCGCGTCATCTGCAGGGCTGCGGGGCCCTGCTCCCAGCCGGCGCACACGTCGCCCGACCACGGCCTGCGCTCCAGCTCCACCACGGCGTGCCCTATGGCCGCAAAGCGGGTCAGGTGGTGCCAGCCGCGCGGGCCGCACGTCACGTCGTGCGTCATCACCACCGTGGGAACGCGCGGTGCGCCGGCGCCGCCGCGGTCCGCGCCGCCCACGCCGCGGGGGCACACGTAGCGCGCTTTGAGCTCCGTGCCGTCCGCCGCCGCAAACGTCAGCCACTCGTACGTGGCGACGGGCGTGTCGAAGCCGGCGGGCCCGCGGCGCACGTCGTCAGGCGAAAGCGGTGCGGCCGTGCCAAGGCGACTGCGCCAGAAACCCGCAAGGTCCCTCGGCACCGTCGACGTTCCGTCGTATGCCTCAAGTGCGCGCATCTGCCGCGTCAGGCCGCCCATGTCACGCCCCCTGCCAGAAGAAGCGGAGCACCTCGTCGTCGAAGGCGGGTATCTCCTCGTGGCCAAAGTCCGGGTACAGGATGTGGCTCTTCTCGCACGTCAACGCGTTGTACACCGCAAACTGCGTCTTCGGCGGGCACACGGTGTCCGCAAGGCCCGTGCCAAACAGCACGTCGCAGCGCACCCGGTGCGCGAAGCTCAGCGTGTCGATGTAGCCGAGCCTCCCCAGCCACTCGTCCGCGCGCGAGCCGTCCGCGTCGAACCAGCGCGAGTAGTAGCGTATGCCCTCGTACGCAACCTCGTCCGCGCCGTCCTCCCACACGGAGCGGAAGTCGCTCAGAAACGGATACAGGATGGCGGCCCTGCTCACGAGGTCTGGGTTCAGCGCGCAGGTCGCAAGGCCCACGCCGCCGCCCTGCGAGTCCCCGTACACGCACACGCGGGTAAGGTCGATCCCCGGCAGCTCGCGCACGATGCGGCACAGCACGCGCACGTTCTGGTGCAGCCGCACGTAGTACATGTCCCTGGGGTCGCCGTCCAGCCCCAGGACCACGTGGCCCGCGACCGTCGTGCCGGCGTACGCACCCACGTCCTGGCTGCGGCCGCCCTGGCCGGGGTTGTCCATCGTGATGTCAGCGAACCCCATGCCCGCGAAGGAGCAGTTCTCGAACCAGCTGCGCGTGCGCCCGGGATAGCCGTGGAACCTCAGCACCAGCGGCACGGGCCGGCCCGTGCCCGCGGGGTCACGCGGCCTCAGGTAGCGGGCGTAGACCTTCTCGCCCCGCACGCCCCGAAACCAGATGTCGCTGAGGCGGCACGTGGGCGTGCTGGGCGCGTCCGCGGGCACGACCTCAAAGTCCAGCCGCGCTCGCGCCGCGATACGCCTCGAGCCTTGCCAGCTCCGCCTCGCTCACCATGGTCCAACCCCCCTCTTCGTCGCGTTTCCGTTGCCATCGTCGTCATGCCATCGGGCGAGAAGGACGCCCTTCTCGCCCGTGGCGTCGCCTTTGCCTCATGCACACTCCTGGAGGACGTCACGTTGCCATGCCACCCTCCAGGGGCGTGCCGGCGCACCGGAGCCCGAGCGTCCGGGCCCAGCGCGCCAGGCACCACCCTCCTACTGGCCGAGCTTCGGGTGCAGAAGCGACGGTGCGGCGCCCAGGAGCGTCTTCGTGTAGGCGTCCTGCGGATGCTCGAACACCTGCTTCGCCGGTCCCTGCTCCATGATCTGGCCGTGGTTCATCACGATGATGCGGTCGGATATGTAGCGCACGGTCTGGATGTCGTGGCTGATGAAGATCATGGACAGCCCCGGAGGTGGGCTCGTCCGCGATGATCGCGTCAGGCTGGAGCGACATGGCGCGCGCGATGGCGACGCGCTGGCGCTGGCCGCCGGACAGCTGCCCCGGCAGGGCGCGCAGGGCGCTCTTGGGAAGGCCGACGAGCTCGATGAGCTCATTGATGCGCCTCTCCTGCTCCTGCGGGGTGCCGACCTTGTGCACCAGCAGCGGGTCGCGGAGCTGGTCGTGGACGACCATGCGGGGGTTGAGCGCGGTCGCGGGGTCCTGGAACACGACCGAGACGACGCGGCCGATCTTCTTGCGCAGGTCGGCCGTGCGCTTCGTCACGTCCGTCCCCTTGAAGTACACGTGACCGGACGTGGGCGACTGCAGGCCGCACATGACGTTTGCCGTGGTGGACTTGCCGCAGCCGGACTCGCCCACGATGCCCACGGTCTCGCCGGGCATGAGCTTGATGGTCACGCCCTGGACGGCGTGCACGAGGTTGGGGTGCAGGATGGAGCCCGTACGGGTCCTGAACGTCACAGAGATGTCGTCGAGGAAGATGATGGGCTCCTCTTTCGTGGCGTCGCTCACCTACCTCACCTCCTTTGCCGTCGCAATGCCGGCCCTCTGGAGGTACGGAAGAAGGCCGTTCTTCTCGAGGTACTCGTCGGGCAGCTCGGAGTACTTGTGGTGTGAGCCTCCCGGCAGGGCCTTGATGACGGGGTGCACGTCGAGGCCAAGCGTGGGGTGGCTGGAGCGCGGCGCGAAGCGGTCGCCCTTCGGGAAGTCCTCGGGCGACGGCACGGAGCCGGGCACCTGGTGCAGGCGGGAGCCGTCCTTCGCGCCCTCCTCGATGGAGAGGACCGAGCCCAGAAGACCGCGCGTGTACTCGTGAATCGGGTTCGTGAGCAGCTCCTTTGTGGGGGCCTGCTCGATGATCTGACCGGCGTACATGACGGTAATCTCGGATGCGACCTCCGCCACGAGCGCGAGGTCGTGGGACACGAAGATCATGGCGAAGCCAAGCTTTGCCTGGAGGTCGTTCAGGAGCTTGATGACCTGCTTCTGTACGGTGACGTCGAGGGCGGTCGTCGGCTCGTCGCAGATGACGAGGGACGGGTCGCGGGTGAGCGCCATGGCGATGAGCACGCGCTGGCGCTGGCCGCCGGAAAGCTCGTGCGGGTAGCTCTCGAGCGTGCGCTTGGGGTCGAGGCCGACGAGCTCGAGGAGCTCCTCCGCGCTGCGGGTGCCGCCGCGGCTCGTGAGCTGCTTCATCTGAGCGGAGATGAGCATGGACGGGTTAAGCGACGAGAGGGCGTCCTGATAGACCATGGCCATCTCGGTGCCAAGGAGCTTGCGGTGCTCCTCGTCGCTGATCTTGAGAAGGTCCGTGCCCTTGTAGTCGATCTCGCCGGAGATCCTGGCCGTCTTGGGCAGGAGGTTCATGATCGACTTCGTGGTGATGGACTTGCCGCATCCGGACTCGCCCACGAGCGCCATGCACTGGCCGGGACGGACGTCGAACGAGACGTGGTCCACGACGTTGACGTCGCCGTGCGAGGGGAAGCTAATGCAGAGGTCCCTGACGGAGAGTATGGGCTTGACGGACAGGTCCGGGACGTGACGGTCCGTGCGCGCGAGCTCCACCTTCCGAAGGGCGCCGAGCCTGCGCTCGAGGGAGGCCGCCTGCTCCTTGTAGGCGCGGACGGGGTCGGAGGCGAGGATGTCGTCCGCACGACGGCTCTCGCTGTTCTCGGCGTCCACCGGCGCCGCGGGGGCTGCCGCCATGGCGTCCGTGATGCCCTCGGAGAGGATGTTCAGCGCGAGGCACGTGACCATGATCGCGATGCCCGGGAAGAGCGCCTGCCACCAGCGTCCTGACAGCACGCCCGCGCGGGCGTCGGCCAGGATGTTGCCCCAGGTCGGCGTCGGCTCCGCGATGCCTGCGGACAGGAAGGTGAGCGACGCCTCGAAGATGATGGCGTCGGCGACGAGCGTGACGGTGAAGACGAGGATCGGCGCGGCGCAGTTGCGAAGGACGTGCTTCACGAGGATCCACGGGGCGCGGGCGCCCGAGACGATGACCGCGCGGACGTAGTCTTCGCCGTACTCGCTCATGATGTTCGCACGAACGAGGCGTGCGATCTGCGGCATGTACATGAAGCCGATCGAGAAGATGATCGCCGGCACGGACTTGCCGAGGATGGTGACGAGGACCGCCGCGAGGGCGATGCCGGGGACGGACATGATGATGTCGAGGATGCGCATGATGACCTCGGACACCCACTTGCGGGACACGGCCGCGATGGCGCCGATGATGGAGCCAGTCACGAGCGCGAACAGCGTGGCTCCGAAGCCGATGACGAGCGAGATGCGACCGCCGTACAGCATGCGGGACAGGATGTCGCGGCCCTTGTCATCGGTTCCGAAGATGTGCGCCGCCGTCGGGGCCTTGCGCGCGATGTCGATGGCATAGGGGTCGAACGGCGCGATGACGGACGCCAGGATCGAGAGGATCACGACGACGGCGAGGATGCCGAGCGCGATCTTCGAGCTGGTGCGCATGCTGCCAAGACCCTTGAGGCTGGGCTTCTTGGCAGACAGCGCCTCGAGCTCCTCGGCTCCTTCCTTTCTTCTTGTCAGCATGGCTACACGCTCCTGATCCTCGGGTTGATAAGCAGGTACAGCATGTCAACCACGATGTTGATGACGATGAATGCAAGTGCGACGACGATGACGACGCCCATGATGAGGTTCGGCTCGTTGCCCGAGACGCCGTCCTGGATGCACATGCCCATGCCGGGGAGGTTGAAGATGACCTCAATGACGACCGCGCCGCCCATGAGGTAGCCGATCTTCATGCCGAGGGTCGTGACCGGCGTGATAAGGGCGTTGCGAAGGACGTTCCTCGCGATGACGACCTTCTCGGGGATGCCTGCGCCGCGTGCGGTGGTGACGTAGTCGCGGTCGAGCTCCTCGACCATGGCGGTACGCACGATGCGGGTCATCTGTCCCGTGAGGGGCACCGCGAGCGAGATCGCCGGCATAATCATGCGCGCCATGTACGCGCCGAAGTTCTTGCCGGGGTCGGGAAGCATGCCTGATGCGGGCAGCAGGTGCAGGTTCGACGAGAACAGAAGTATCAGGAGCACCGCCAACCAGAACGACGGTGTCGCCAGCCCGGCAATGGAGAGGAGCCTGATGAGCTGGTCAGGCCACTTGTCCCGGTAGAGCGCGGCGATGACGCCGAGAAGGAACGAGACGAGCGCGCCGATGAGCAGGCCTATGAAGGTGAGCTGCATCGTGACGGGAAGCGCCTTGGAGATGCGCGTCGCGACGGAGCTGCGGCGGGCGCTGTAGGTGCCGAGGTCCCCGTGAAGGAGGTTGCCCATGTAGCGGACGTAGCGGACGGGCCACGGGTCGTCCAGACCGTACTCCTTGTGGTACTCGGCGACCTGCTCCGGCGTCGCGCTCTCGCCCAGCGCCTTGTACGCGGGGTCGATCGTCGAGAACGACATCAGGAAGAAGACCAGGAAGGTGACGCCGATTGCCATGATGGGCAACGCGATCAGTCGTCTTCCGATGAGCCGCAAAAGATTATTCATTCGTACTCTCCCCTCTCATGCGACTTGAGTCCTGTTCAAAAAATCAGACGTAGGGACCTGAGCGAAGGTCTCAATCTCAGGTCCCTACGTCTTCAGTCGCGCCGTATCGGCACGGCATTTGCGTCCCTACTTGGAGACGGTGCGCACATCGGTGAGATCGACGCCGGTGGTTCCGATGCCCTTGAAGCCCTTGACGGCATAGCCATCGCTCGTCGCGTTGGTGGACCAGGACGCCGTCGGCGTGATGACCTGGAGCACCGGGTAGAGGACGACGTTCTCGGCCAGGATGTCGAAGCACTTGTTCCAGGTCTTCTGCTGCTCGGAGCCAGACTGGCCAAGGGCCTCGTTCATGAGCTTGTTGAGCTCCTTCCACTCCGCGCTCTCGTTCCAGTGGCAGCGCGTCTTCATCCAGACGTTGTCACCGAACCACCAGTTGAGGAGCAGGTCGGTATCGCCACCGAAGCAGGAGGGATCGCCAGGGGCGATGAGGATGTCCCACGAGGAGTCCATCTGGTCGATGGCCGCGTAGGTCGCGGGGGACTGGTCGCTCTTCAGCTCGACGTCGAAGCCAAGCTCCTTCAGGTCCTGCTGGGCCTGGGTGCCCATCGCCACGACCTGCGCGTTGTCGGTGGTGCGAAGGACGATCTTGCCCGGGGTGATGCCGGACTCCTTGATGAGCTCCTTCGCCTTGTCGAGGTCGTGCTTGTAGGTGACGGAGGCCTTGTGATAGGAGGAGAAGCTCTTCGGCAGGTAGGAGGTGGGGATGTTCGCGAGGCCGGAGAACGCGTTCTCGATCATCTTCTTGGTGTCGAGCGCATACATGACGGCCTGGCGTACCTTGACGTCCTTCCAGGGGTCCTTGTCGAGGTCGAACATGATGAAGCGGGTGCCGAAGCCCTCGACCTTGTCGATCTTGCAGCCATCGGACTTGAGCTGGTCGATGGACTCGGGCGGGACGGACTCGGAGATGAGGGTGGAGCCCTCCTCCTGTGCGGTCACGCGCGCGGTGGCGTCAACGAGGGAGTCGATCTGGAGCTTCTTGTCCTTGGCGGGGTGAGACCCGTTGTACTTCTTGTTGGGGACGAGGTGGGCAGACGTGTCGGAGAGCTCCTTGTACATCCAGGGGCCGGTTCCCACGGGCTTTGCGGACGCCTCGTCGGTCGTGATGTCCTTCGGCTGGATCTTGATGATTGCCAGGCGCTCCTTGAGCAGCGAGAAGTTCGGGATGGACACCTTGACGGTGACGGTCGTGTCGTCCTTCTTCTCGATGGACTCGAACATGGACAGGAACGAGACGTACATGCCGCCCTCGGCAGAGGCCTTCTTGAAGGACTCGACCACGTCGTCGGCCGTGACGTCGGTGCCGTCGGAGAACTTGGCGCCCTTGCGGAGCTTGACCTCGAAGGTCTTGTCGTCGACCTTCTCGGGGTCCTTGTCGGCCAGGCCATACGTGGCGCTGTAGTCGTGGAGGTCGATGTTGTACAGGCCCTCCATGACGTTACTGTTGGCGCTCAGGCAGAAGGCGGAGGAGCAGTTGGCGGGATCGTACGAAGAGGGAGCGTACGCGGAGCCGACGCTCAGGGTGGCTCCACCCTCCTTGCCGGATCCGGAGGCACTTCCGGAGTCATCGCTGCCAGACCCACCGCAGCCCGCGAGCGTTGCCATCATCGCGGCACTTGCACTCACACCAAGGAACGAACGACGCGAAAGGTACTTCTCCATTACTCTCTCCTCACCTACGTTTTCAGCTGCCTCACCTTGCGACACAATTGCAAACTAACTCGAACAACCACTCTTGCGACCGACGGATGCTCGACGCCCAAGGCGCGCCTCGTCTTGTCTATCTCGCACGCTAGACCATGGGCACATCCGACCTCAATTCTGTTTCGGCCAGTGCTATGGCTTGTTGGCATAGGCGGTCTCGTTTTTCTCTTTACTTGCTTTCCAAGCGGAAGCGCATTATATTTATTTTTTTCGCAATTGCGTTGTTTTGGCCCTAAATGTGGTCAAGTGGTTTATTTGTGTTTTGTAAACTAGTTCTAAACACCCACGTAATCGTGCATTTACTGGTACACACCTTTGATACCAGTAGCCAGTTTATGACCAGTTCCAAACCAGCTGTTTCAGCGCAGAAGTTCGCCAGCGGTAAATGTTTTTAAATATTGGATGACCACGAATCGATATACATTAGAAACACGGTGCGCACCAAAATGCTAGGCAGGCAGAATGGCCCTGCGCTACCCCGTCGCAAACGGTGGCAGCGCACAGCTCCCCCTAGCGCAGACGCAGGGATTCTTATTTAATTGTTTATGTTTATCCACCCAAGTTGGTCGTTGCTATCCAACCGCGACTTTCAGGCATATCTTCTTTAGCGGTGCAGGCTCCCCCACCGCGCAGCCGGGCTTGTGCGCGTCCTCGGGAGGCGTGACGCAGAACTCGCCGGGGCGAAGGACCACCCACGAGGCATGGTCCGACTCGCCATAGAGGCAGAAGTCGTTCTCGTCGTCAAACTCCCGCAGCGGCTCAAGCTCTGCCACAGGCGCGATGCCGATCTTCTCCTGACCGCTTATGAGGAAGTGGATGTCATAGTACCTGCGATGGGCCTCGTAGTGCTTCTGGTCCGCGGGGACGGTATCGAACTCGAACACGTTCGCGAACACGGCGTCCCCGTCGATGTCGTGGCGGCCAGGCGTGAGCGCCTCCAGGTCCTGCGACGCGATCCAGTCGAACGCCTCGCGAAACCTCGCACCGGTAAGGTCGTTCGTGTCCAGGTGGTCACGCGTCGCAACGATCATGTCTTCCCCCTCCGTCTTCAGCCCGCATCCAAGCAATATTGTCGATGCTAGACGCGTCGCGCGGCAGAGGCACCAACACGTAGGCGGACGGAAGTGGTTCTTAAGCTCGACGGCGCGGACGCTCAAGACTGTGATGCCATCCGCACAGGGGCACTATCATCAAGAGCAACCAAAACCATGTGACGGCATCATGAGGGAGGCTCCCATGGCAGAGGACGAGTGGAACGGCGCCAGTGACGAAGAGTACCCGTTTACGTATGGCAGATATCGCTCACTTCCCACAGAAGAGCTACGGCGCAGGCAAGACGCACGCTATCGTACATGGGACGTGGTGAGAAGAGACGACGACAAGCTGTACTTCATAACCCGCGAGGAGGACCCTGTGGAATGGGAGCACGAGGGGTGCTTCCTCGAGGGCATCGAATGCGACGCGGAATATCGTCCCATAGGATGCGTTCTTGCGACATTCACGGGGCTCTCCGTCATCGAGAAGGTCGGTCACGTATCCAAGGACGAGGTACCCCAGTGGGAGGAGGACCCGGTTGCTCGGTCCATGCCCGCGAGAGATCTCCCGGCTTATATCAGAAGCAAGGGATATCGCCCTCCCCTCTGGATGGTGTGGATGGACGTTGAGAACTTCCTGTGGAACGGGGAGCTCACCAGAAAGCTCTACGAAGAGGTTCCACCGGGCCAGCTCAGGGAGGACATACGCTGCGCAGTTGCCCACAGCAAGGATCAGGAGCGAATCACCGACTCGCCATATATCCCTGAATGGCAGGTGGGTCTCGGCCTTCTCCCCAGGTCCTCCAAAGACGGCGGCGAGGTCTTCGTCTGGCCACAGGAGCTAGATGTGCTCGAAGATATGGTGGCCGAGCGCGAGGGCGCTCCCAAGGATAACAAAACGCGGCTCTATCCCAGTCGCTGCAAGAGCTATGCCGAGTATTTCTCAAAGCTAAGACGCTACGAGAGAGGCTATCGCGAGAGTGATCCCGACCTAGCCGATGCCTTTGAAACTGTCATCGACCTTGTCAAGGACGCAAATCACAAGGAGTGGTGGTCAGTCGTTCGCTACACGGGACGCAAGAAGATTGGCCCAAACGGACTCACTCCCCAACGTTGCTACTATTGGCCCTGTTCGCCCGAGCACCCAGAGTACGAGGGCGTAATCGATGACGAGGAGTTTACCTCGTATCTTTACCCGTGCGACCCCTCCCGCTGGGAAATCGTTGATGACCCTACAGGAATGGCTGCCCGCGCGCTCGGCGGCGAAGCCGAAACCGTGGACTTCTGGGAGATGGGCGACACCGAGCTCGAACAATGGGCCCACGAGAGAGGCCTACGAGCAAAGCGCAAGGGATCGTACTCGATGCTCCCTAAGGAGGACCCCTGGGGTGAATCTGAGAGGGACCGGGTGGAGTTTGCCTGTCCCCAGTGCGGCACGCAGATAGCCTTCGACGCTTGGACAAAGGTTAATGGGCGTGATGACCCGGAGGTTGCGAAGGGCATCGTCGACGGCAGCTTCTGCGAGTTCACGTGCCCAACCTGCGGCTACACCGCACACCTGTCGCACCCCTGCCTCTACCTCGACCCCATACACAGGGCGTGCGTGTACAGCGTTCAGGGCGATCAGATGCGACAAGGTGTCGAAAGCCTGTTCGAGAGTCTCGAGGACGACGACGGCATCGACGGGCCAAGTGGCAGCATGAGGCGCATTGTCTTCAGCCGAGAAGAGCTTACTGACAAGGTAGCTGCACTTTCGACAGGCCTTGACGACAGGGTCCTCGAGCTTCTCAAACTTGGCATAGCCGGACAAGCGATGCTGGATAACAAGGTGGACCCGCAATGCGAGTACACGGTCCTCTTTAAGGGCGCGAACCTTGATAATCTTGTCTTCGAGATTGACGACGAGACAGGAGCGAGCTTCATAGCCAGCATCCCGCGCGGCGCCTATGAACTATACGCCCGGCGTCTTCGCAATAGCGCGGCATCAAACATGCAATCGTTCTACGTCAATCGCGAATGGGCAAAGACCGTTGTCGACATCGTTGACAAGGAGGCCAGATAGCCTGCAATCGCCTATGCGCCATCCGCCACATGGACGAGCAGCCATATCGCCGACAGCGCGGGCACTTGGCCGCTGCCAATGTGAAGCTACGCCTTGGCAGCGGCGGCAGCCAGGGGCGCAAACATCGAGACGGCAAGCAACAGCCCCCAGACGCCACTGAACTCATCGCTCGCCCATCCCGAACGCGAGCCCGCGACAAGTCGACACGCCCAATCCAACGCAAAGGCCACCGTGACGAAGAGTGAGATGACCCCTCTTTCCGCTCCAGTCGTCCCAGCCGTATTTCCATCAGACATAAGAACGCCCCCCAAACTCTGGTAACGCATGACGCCCACTATACGGCTACCAGAATCAGGGGACGGCAAGGTCTTACCATCGCTGTTGCAAAACGATCGCCAAGTCCCGAGACGCGCTGGCTATCTGACGATTTCCAAGAGGATTGCCTTAATCGCCTCGATGTCGACTTCCGCAAGACGTCCAATGCGACCTGCGGTGCCCAAGTATCCTGGGGGAGTTTCGGCGATGCGGTCGATCCTGGTGATGGAGGGCTTGTCGAGCCCCGCTGCCCCCCACTCTCGGATGAGATGGTCATGATCGAGGGAAAGCTTGTTGGTCGCATTAGTCACCATCGCTGTCATCCAAGTCCGCTGGAAGAACAGCCACGCCCTCCACATCCAGTTTCGGCTTGCAGGCGACTGCCGCGATGGAATCGTAGGAAGGCGATGCTGGTGCAAATCGAAGGGAAGCCCGCCGGCCTCGATTGACTTTATTAGGAAGGTGATCATCGCGTAGTTGAGGCTTAGACCCCAACGGGCAAACACCTCTGTCGCACCTCTCTTGATATCATCCGTCGTACGCGTCTTGATCTCTGCGTGTCTTATTCCACGAGTGTCAACGAATTTGAGCCGAGGACAGTGGACAAGGTAGGACGTCTGCTAGACCTCCTTGATGAGATGGAGCACCGCCCTGCCCTCAAGGGCAGACTGGCGCTCCATGGCGGCACAGCCATCAACCTCTTCATGCTTGATGTTCCGAGACTTTCGGTCGATATCGACGTCTCATACATCGGGAGCATCTCACGCGGGGTTAACCCCAGATTTGATTTGACCTCCGAAGGCTTTGAAGCCGCGAGACCCACGGATAGGCCGGCTTTACTTAAACCTACGCGACTAAAGTATGGGAATTCTGCTCAGCATCCGATTGGAAACAAAAAAGTAGGCCGGAAGAACCATCTTCCGACCTGCCATAACGTTTGGTCGCGGGGGCTGGATTTGAACCAACGACCTCCGGGTTATGAATATGGCGGGCCGTCAAACAGCGATTGGACAAAAGCCGGGTCTTCCACAGTATTTAGTCCTATAAACAGTCCAATATCTTTATTCTTAGTCGTTAGATTGGACTCAAATGACTTTGATTTCGATATTTAGTCGTATCTGACGACTAAATATCAGCCAAGAGACCGTTAGGAGCGATCTCGTACTACAGCGATCACGACGTCCTTGAACTCATCGCCCGTATTGAGAAGCCCTACGAGAGCGAGGTTGTCGAGCTCAAGGAAGCGAAAGACGACTTCAGTTTCAAGAACCTCGGGAAGTACTTCTCCGCTCTGAGCAACGAAGCGGTCCTGCGCGGGAAACAAGACGCCTGGCTCGTCTTCGGTATGGACAACGACAAGGTCGCATGCGGAACCGCTTACCGAGAAGGAAATCCGGCCAACCTTCGATCCCTTAAAAGGAGATTGCGGACCGCGCGAACAACCGCCTCACCCTGAGAGAGATCCATGAACTCAGGATTGATGGCAAACCTAACCAGAAACGGCAAGATCACCCCGACGATGCTCATCCTGCTTGGAAGGCCAGAATCCACCCGCCTGCTCGATGGGATGAGTCCGCGCATCACCTGGACTCTCTACGCCTCCAATGGATTGGTAACCTCTTACGAACACTTCAAACCACCCTTCCTTCTCGCGATCGACCAGGTCCTCGGGAAAATCCGCAACGAGAAGTACCGATTCAACGCAAATGGCGCGAGCCTGTTTCCCTTTTGGAGAGGAGCCATGCCACTCAAGCAGCCCTTCCTCCCCGATCAGCTTACCTAGCACGCGGCTTGCCGTTCGACGATCTCTTCCGATGTGCTCCGCGAGCCCCCTTGCCGTCACCTTTCTATTCGTGAAGGCCAGCCTTACGGCGGCGATCTCATAGTCCCCAAGCGAGGCGATAACCTCGGCCGAGAGCCTGTCCTCGAGCGCCTCACTTCTCCTGACAGTCCGGGCCACGATGTTGTTCTCGAGCGTCGGCTGGACCTTCGTCCCGCCAGGCTCCGTGTAGACCGGGTCGTTGAGCAGGAAGTCCTGCATCTCGGTGTAGATGCGCTTGACGCCCTCGTTCAGCTCCCGAACCCAGCCGAATTCGGCCAGCTTGTTCAGTAAGGAAGACTATTTTCGGATTGGCTTAGGCATAGGCATGGTTGTAACCATCAGCCGCTAAGTAGCGGAATTAATCGGCTTGAAAATCAAAAGTATGACAAAGAAAGAAAAGTCCGTAGATTATGCATCTTTAGACTCGTGAAAAAGCACATCGTGCACGTCAGCGGCGATGCGCCGGCCTTCGGGACGTCTGAAGACTACTGGGCACGCCGGCGGTCATCGACAAGGACCGTCCAGCATACTCAAGGCCGGCATAATCGCGTTCCTCACTGCCGTGGAGAAGGCGTGCGTCAACTTCAACACCCTCCTCGAACAGGAGGAGATCTACGAGATTGACACAGCCCGAGCCGAGAAGCACATTGACAGGAGCAGTTCGCTCCTAGCTCCATAACACCAAGAGTAGAGGCTTGCATCGAGTATGCCGAGGCTTCCCCGAGGGTCGCACCCTCATCACTTCGCCGAGGTGCGTTGCGGCAGGCCTGCACGGCAAGACGGACATCGTCATCGTGCCTAGATGCTGCGTGATTACGCCGACGATGCACGACAGGAGCGACAGCTCCTAAGCGCTATGCGGCTGAATCCAATTTATAGTACCCTAGGAAAAGACGGAAGAGATCCTCCCCGCTGTGCTCTTCCGGGAGCAGCATGCGGTTCATACGCCAAACCTTCCCGCCCTGCTAGGGGCCGAAGGGTCTGCACAGATGTGGCGATATCCTCCGACCCAGCAGTGCGCTGGGTTTGTCGCTGTGATAGGCGACCCCATTGTCCGTCATCGCCCGCACGGCGGCGATGCTCATAGCGAATGATGTGGCCGCTGCAACTGATATCATATGACGTGCTATTGAAAGGATGCTGAAGAGGTTGCGGGAAAGGGCTTGCTTACTAGAAGCAGAGCAAGGAGATCCAGAAGACGGATTGCGGACAAATGATATGAATTAAATAGGGCACTGCGCGCTATAAAAGGAATTAGCGTTGTCGGTAAGGGGGCTTCTTAAATGACTGAAGTGAAAAAATCTATAAGGTCGCTTGCCATGTGTTGCCCATTCAAGCGGTCGCTATTTTGACGAATATTGACACGCTCTGATGCAGTTTCTGACCGGCCGCTCTTCTTTTGCAATTTCGAATGTACCGTCCTTGGAAACGCATCCGGAATGAGACGTTATTGCTGGTATCTGTTTTACAAAATAAAGGTTGGGTCCTGATGCTAGTACTGTCTGCTGTTTTAAGTCTATTAATAAAATCTGGCTGTGTAATCTGTGCAGCCCTTTATATAATCCTCTATATCGGAGATCAAAAGAAGGAATATCTGTATATCGCTCTGCTTATGCTAAGCCAGTACTTGATTGAGCTACTGGTTCGAGGATACGAAATTAGTTCGCCCATTTATTATTATTTTCATAATTTTTTTTCGGCGCCCGTAGTAATCAAGTCACTATTATATTGCGCCTGCATCTTTCTCATATGTCATTTATTCAAGGGGGCTGTTGGAAGGTCAAAAACGTGGATATTGACATTGGTGGAAGCGCCATTGTTCATCTGGCTCGTTATGTTCCCTTTGTTAAAGGTGCGTACAGGATTCTTGTATATTTGTTATTTGTTGCCATTCCAACTTCTGGTTATCGTACTAGCCTTTATCGGTAGCAGGTCCTTTGGCAAAACAGTGCATAAGAGCATGTTTTTAAGGTTAGATATGTTCTTGCGATTGGTTGGAATCCTTGGATTAATGACTACCTTTGAGGACATTCTTGCGGGGTTATATTATGGGCTAAATAATGATGTTGCAAGCCTAGTAACTAGCGGCGCGATTCAAAGCCGCAATATTGTCGAAAGCGTCTCCCAGATAGTTGTTGCCGCATATCTTATTGTTGTCGCGGCGCGTTTCTTTGTTGACAAGATTACGGTGAAACCGATTAGCTGTGAAGCCTTGACAGGAGAGCTTTCGGAAGAAGCCATAGACGCCTATGCGACATCTATTGGCCTTAGTCTCAGAGAGCGAGAGATTCTGGGATTCTTGCTCAAGAAGAAAAGCACACAGGAGATATCTGAACTGTTGTTTATTTCGACTGGCACCGTCAAATCTCATACACATAACATTTACCAGAAGGCTGATGTTAGCAACAGGATGCAGTTGCTGCAGAAAATCAGATGCTCATAACGTTAATTACGTTGGGCTAATCAATATGAACTCCACTTCCTTTTGTTTATACCCTGGTTTAGCGCTTTATGAACCCTGGTTCATAAAGCGCTAAACCAGGGTATAGGCTAAGATTGCACATTTTTATCAAGACCAGTTCATGTGAAAGCGGATTGGAAAACTACATAATCTAGCCATTGGGTTGTCGGCA
This sequence comes from uncultured Olsenella sp., assembly GCA_902761955.1. GTDB lineage: Bacteria > Actinomycetota > Coriobacteriia > Coriobacteriales > Atopobiaceae > Parafannyhessea. The sequence continues at coordinate 30,088 of CACWMM010000034.1, forward strand.
ACGAGGGGCCTTTGCTTTAGCCATCAAGTTATCGGCAACACGGAACTTCTGGAAGAGAAGGTGACAGATTATGAGAAGAAAGATTGCCTGCGTATTGTGTTGCGCCAGCCTATGTTTAAGCATGGTGGCAGGCACAGGGTGTTCTGCGAATAATACGCTAGGTGGGTCATCAGACAGCACGCGGGCAAATGTCGGATCAACTTCTAAAAACAAAGAGTTTGACGGGAAGTTCGATGCAACCGTCAACGCAGGAAATGCGCAGGAAGTTGTGTATGTAAATGGCTCTTGGTTTGACATGGGAAGGCAGTATGGGTTACAGCAAAAGGATCAGTTAGAGAATAACTGGACAGCCGTAATGGCTTCAATTTACGCAGAGGCAGACGATGCCGCATATAACAAAGCTATGGATAAGATTCTGAAACATTATGAAGAGGATGATCCATCTGTATTTGATTTCTTGTCGGGGGTAGCTGAGGGGGCAGGAGTCTCAAAGGAAGATGCAGTAGTTGCAATTATGGGTTCATCTGTTCTTAACTCTGACCTCATGATGCATTATGATCCAGAGCGTTCAAAAACATGTATGAATGTATCTGCTTGGGGAGATATGACTCAGGATGGTCATCATCTTGGGGGCGCTAATCTTGATGCAGTCAGCACAACACCCGCCGCAATGTTCTCGAGCATGATTTCTTATCCGAAAGATGGCTATGCAGTCATTGCATCAGGTGGATTGCAAGGAAATGCGTTCATGAACTCTAAAGGCCTTATTATTACCTATGCCGGAGGGCCTACAGCATCGCCAAGCAAAGGTGCCAAGGTAATCGATAGGAAAGGCACCTTCCTCGATACTTTGTTTGCTTATTGGTACACAGCCACAAAGTGTGATTCGGCAGACGAAGCGGTCAAAATGCTTACAAAAACTGAGTGGATTCACACGGGTAACATCAACGTTTCCGACAACAAGGGGAATGCGTATCTCATCGAGCAAAAAGATAATGCATATGTAGTGCGCAAAGCCGGCGACTACGGTGAGACAGACTATCTAATTGCAGCGAATCATTTCAAGGATAAGTTATGGATGAATGATTCATATAAGGCATATCCGGATAGCGTGCCAAGAGCCAATACTCTAGAAAAGATTATGCAAGACAAGAGCGGCAGTGTTACCCCACTCACGCTCGCGAATGGACTCGGAAGCATTCGTTACTATGACAAGGACAAGGGCAAATGGAGCGAGGAGAATTGGGATTACGGTGGTTTCTATCAGTTCCACTCTCCAGAAGGAGATGACATAGAATTCAAGACAATTTTCAGGACAATTTTTGATGCAACTGATCTTGAAATGTATGTCTTGAGAGGTAATGACGAAAAATTCCGTTCAGACGTCCCCTATGGTACAGCTAATTACTGCAAGCTTACTCTCGGAAAGGACATGCAGGCCACTAATAAAAGCGCAGCAACCGATGCGCGTATTGCGGTAAGAAATGCAGGAGCTGAATTGTATAAGAAGGACTCAGTGGATAACGAGTCGATGGAATATTACAATAAGGCTGCTGAGGCGGTGCACACGGGATGCAATTACACAACTATGGCTGATTGCGCCAATGCGAAAGGCGATAAGGAGCAGGCTGCAATTTTGTATGGCCGTGCTACTTCGCAGTTTGCCAATGCTCAGCGATACGCACAGGCATCTTATACTACTGAAAATGTAATTATTAACTAATCTTGCGTAACGCTCAGCTCGTCATTTAAAGAGCGCGGAGATGATCTCGAACCCTCCCTAAAGATAACGCTCGAGATCACTTCTAAGATGTACCATCATGCCGATCATCTCGGCATGATGGTACTTGTCGATTATTCGCACTGCCAGGCTTTCCTGCGTCTGACCAGGAGTTTTGATCGCGGAGGCTGGATTCGAACCAACGACCTCCAAGGCGCAGAGATTAGCACGGGGATCCAAAATGCCCGTGCAGCAACTAGCTCGCCGCGTGGTCTTTGCCCCACCGACGCAAGCTTATAATTTCCCTGTCCACGCGATACCATTTCCCGTCTTGTTCCGGAATGGCCTCTAACGCCGTAGCAAGTCTCTCATCAGCTCGCGGCCCACGCTTTATGCCAATGTCCTCTCGCCTTGCCGCGCAAAGACTCACAACCACAAGCCCAAGATATGCGAGGTTCCGCTCCTCCGCCAGCCGCCTAATGGAGTTGTGGGCCTCATGCGGCCACACCTCGCGCGGGGAACCTTCTGAATGGTGTCCAGGTTATAGGCTTCCATCCGTCACCCTCTCGGCCGATATGTACCTTTCACAATCTTCAAGTTAACGGCCGTATCGGGCACCTCTTTCTGTCCTAGCTTACCGAATCGGCTATAACCCAGCGGAGCTCGACCGTTCCGCAGTTACGGGACCTGCCGCTTGCGGCAACAATCTGAGCTCCCCTGCAAGTCTCCTCGACCCGCTCTTGAGGAACTGGATGGCGGCGAGGTTCTTCGGAAGTTCGGCAAGTGGCAACTTGAAGAGAGGCTCCCGGCAGAGTGAATCTCTCTCACGGTCGAAGAC
>CACWMM010000035.1:0-15738 GCA_902761955.1 uncultured Olsenella sp.
GCCTCCCTTCTGGTGCCGGCATCGTGCTTCAGGCGCAAGTCATCAGACATAAAGACGAACCTCCCATTTCTTGTGTCCAAGAAATGGGAGGCAGTTCAGACGCGAGCGTGGGGCGGTCCCTTTTAGCACGCGACGCGGACAACGTGGGCGGTCATTCTCGCCCGCGCGAGACCGTCGGCACCGTTCGAAGGACCAACCTGTGCAGTTATGCCTATGCGACCCGATAGCCCATGCGGCGCGAGAGGTGCCGCGCCGCGCTCATGACCTCCGTCGCGACCATGTCCACCTTCGCGTCCGGGAGCTCCGTCACCGTGCCGGACGCGCTGATGGCCGCGACGGCCGTCCCGCGGTAGTCGAAGACCGGTGCGCCTATGCAGCGGTGGCCCAGCTGGTACTCCTCGTCGTCCATAGCCCAGCCGTCGGCGCGCACGCGGCGCAGGTGCCTCACGAACTCGTCGCGGTCGCAGATCGTGTTGGGCGTGTAGCGGTGGAAGTCGCAGTAGTCCAGCACGTGGGACAGCTCCTCGCCGGAAAGGCACGACAGCAGGCACTTGCCCATGGACGAGCAGAACGCCGGCGAGCGGTATCCCACCTGCGTGTATAGGCGCGTGTTGGGATAGACGTCCATCTTCTCCATGTAGACGACCTCCGCGCCCTCCAGCACGCCCAGGTGCGTGGTGAGGTTGAGGTCCCACAGCATGCGCGACAGGCACGGCTTCGCCTCGGTCAGCAGCTCCAGGCTGTTGATGCGGCTGCTTGCGGTCTCGATGAACTTGTAGCCAAGGTTGTAGCCGCCGTCCTCGTCGCGCTCGACGTAGCGGCGGTCCACCATCGAGGTCAGTATGCGATACGTGGTGCTCTTGCTGAGGCCCGTCGCCTTCGAAACCTCCGCAAGCGACATTGGCTTCCTGCTGGAAGAGAGCGCCTCCAGGATGTCGAACACCCTGTCGACCACGCGAATGTTCTCCGTCATGTGCAAAGCCTCACTGGAGAGAGGGAGTCCCGGTCTTGGTCCGCGCGCCGTAGCGCAGTGTACCGTCAGTCGGAATTATCCAATACGAGAAAGGCGGCAGCACCACTTGTTCCGCAAACGTTGCCAGCACGTCCCCAAGCGCAACACGTAACATTGCCCCGCGGGGGCGGGCGCGGGGCTTGTGCTGCGGCCTCAGAATCGCATAACGCGTTATGCGATAAGGGGCAATTTCGGGTTTGCGCAGGTAGCGGGCCTATGGGGTTTGCGGAAGGTGCTTCGCATAACGCGTTATGCGAATTTGGACGGGATGACGTACAGTTTCTTTCGCAAATGTTGAGAACCGAATAGACCCAGTCCCGCGACAGGGACATGGCCCCGCTGACGGTAGGATGGTAAGTCGCCAAACAAAACCAACTGCCGAAGGAGCGGGACCATGCCACATGAAATCGTATCATTCGACGAGGAGGCCATAAAGGGCTACGTCGGGAAGCTGGTGCTCTCCACCGTCCAGGAGACCATCAACGCGCTGCTCGACGAGGAGGCCGACCAGCTCGTGAACGCCGGGCGCTACGAGCGAACCGACGAGCGCCAGGCCTACCGCAGCGGCCACTACAGGCGCCGGCTGGTCACGGGTGCCGGGGAGCTCGAGCTGAGCGTCCCCAAGCTCAGGGGCGCGACCTTCACGACCCAGATCATCGAGCGCTACCGTAGGCGCGAGAGCTCGGTGGAGGAGGCCATGATGGAGACGTGCCTGGCCGGCGTCTCCACGCGCAGGATCGAGGACGCGGGCGAGATCCTCTGGGGCTCGTCCGTGTCCAAGGGCACCGTCTCCAACCTCAACCAGAAGGCCTTCGCGAAGGTCGAGGAGTGGAGGACCAGGCCGCTGACCTGCGCCTACCCCTACGCCTGCGTCGACGGCACCTACCTCAAGAAGAATTGGGGAGGGGCCTACGAGAGCGTTGCGGTGCTCATCGCGATCGGCGTGAACGAGGATGGCTACCGCGAGGTAATCGGCTGCGCGGAGGGCTACACGGAGTCGGCGGACAGCTGGCGCGAGTTTCTCCTCTCGCTGCGCGACCGCGGCCCGAGGGGCGTGAGGATGGTCACCGGCGACAAGTCGGCAGGCATGCTCGGGGCCCTCCAGGAGGTGTTTCCCGAGGCCATGTACCAGCGATGCACCGTGCACTTCTACCGCAACGTCCTGGCGAAGGTGCCCGCCCGCCGCAGGAAGCGCGTCGCCGCCCGGCTCAAGGCCATCCACGCCCAGGAGTCGCTGGGAGCGGGCCTCCGCAAGGCCGAGGAGGTGGCCCGCGAGCTGGAGACGTCGAAGCTGGCGGACGCCGCGAAGGTGATACGCGAGGGAGTGGCGGAGACGCTCACCTACGCGAGGTTCCCGATGGAGCACTGGCGGCGGATCCGCACCAACAACGGCATCGAGCGGCTCAACCGCGAGGTCAAGAGGCGCACCAACGCGGTCGGCAGCTTCCCCGACGGAAGGTCCGCGATGATGCTGGCGGCCGCGAGGTGCAAGTACGTGGCGGACGGGAACTGGGGCAAGAGGAGGTACCTCGACATGTCGCTGCTGGACCTCTGGGACGAGAGGAGCGTGAGCACGGACTAGCTACGTCACACCAAGTCCTGCCAACATAAGGGGTCAGAAGACATTTGCGAAAGATACTTGACGGAACCTTGGACGGCAACTCCGGGCGGCAGGTTTACGCAGCAGGCTTCGGGCGGCAGGTTCGGGCGGCAGGCTTGGGCGGCAGTTTCGGGCGGCAGGCTTGGGTGGCGACGGTGCCGCCGCGGACGCGGCCGGCGTATCCCGCCGACGCCAACCGCTAGAATGGTTCCACACAGCAACCCGGGCCGATGGCCCCAACGGAAGGCAGTCAGCCATGAACGACTTCGTATTCCAGTCCCCCACCCGCTTCGTCTTCGGCCGCGGCTACGCGGACAGGATCGGGGGCGAGGTCGCGGCCCTTGGGGCCAAGCGCGCCCTTCTGGTGTATGGCGGCGGCTCCGTCGTGCGCACCGGCCTCCTTGCCCGCGTCACGGCGTCGCTCGACGCGGCCGGCGTGGGGTACGTGGAGCTGGGCGGCGTCCGCCCCAACCCCGAGGTGGGCCTCGTGCGCAAGGGCATCGAGCTTGCGCGCCGCGAGCACGTGGACCTTGTGCTCGCCGTCGGCGGCGGGTCCGTGATCGACTGCTCCAAGGCGATTGCGTTTGGCACGCCCTACCAGGGCGACGTGTGGGACTTCTTCAGCCACAAGGCCAAGATCGGCGCGTGCCTTCCGATTGCCTGCGTGCTCACCATCCCCGCCGCAGGCTCCGAGGCCTCCGCGTCGTGCGTCATCAGCAACGACGCGCTCAACCTGAAGAAGGGCGTCAACGGCGACGTGTTCCGCCCGCGCGTGGCGGTGCTCGACCCCGAGGTCACGTTCACGCTGCCGCAGTACCAGACCGCGGCGGGCGTGACGGACATCATCTGCCACATCTGCGAGCGCTTCTTCAGCACCGCGGGACCCGTGCCCGTGACGGACAACATCTGCTGCGGGATCATCCGCGCCGTGATGGACGCGGCCACCACCGTGATCGCCACGCCGGACGACTACGACGCCCGCGCAACCATCATGTGGTCCGGCACGCTCGCGCACAACGACCTCTGCGGCTGCGGCCGCTCCTCCGCCCCCACCAAGCGCGCCGGCGGCTGGGAAAGCCACGGCCTCGAGCACGAGGTCTCCGCGCACCGTCCCGAGGTCGCCCACGGCGCCGGCCTCGCCGTGATCCTGCCCGCGTGGATGCGCTACGTGTGGCGCGCCAACACGGAGCGCTTCCTCGCGTTCGCCAAGGGCGTGTTCGACGTGGAGCCCGTGGACCAGTCGGACGAGGCCACCGAGGACGCGATCACCTATGCGATCGACGAGCTGCAGCGCTTCCTCGTGAGCCTGGGCATGCCGCGCACCCTGGGCGACCTGGGACTGAGCCAGGACGAGGTCGACGACTGGCTGCAGACGCTGCGCCAGAACAAGGGCGAGCGCTTCGGCGAGCTCAGGCCGCTTTCCATGGAGGACGCGCGCGCCATATACCTCTCCGCGTTCTAGGCGGCGCTTCTCGCCCGAAGGCGGTCCTTCTCGTCCGAAGGCGGCGCTTCTCGTCCGAAGGCGCGCCGGCCACCGCAATTCCAGAGGCGTCACGGGGCACGTCCGGCGCGGCTAGCGCGGGCGAGAAGAACCGCGCCCCTGGCCTGGGGCATCGGACGGGCGCCTCAGGCTCTCGGGCACGTGGCCGGACTGGATCTTGTGGACCTTGCCGAGGTTGAGCCGGCCGCCGGTCCCCGCACCCGCGCGGCCGGGCGCGCCGCCCGCGGAGCTCGCCGCGGCGTTCTTCTTGCGCGCCGCGGCGGCCTTCGTGGCCTTGCCGCCCGTGCAGAGGTCGTAGTACAGCATGTTGTCGGGAATGCCGTCGTCGTTCGCGTCCATCCACCCAAAGATGCTCATCGCGCCTCCCGTTTCTGCCGATGCCGCAGCGCCGCCTTCGGCCGCCGCGGCGCCGCGCCCGATTGCCGGTTGCCACCCCGCCACCGGCTGCCGATCGCAGTCGCCTCCCAGTGTAGCAGCGCGGGTGGACGTCAACTGCTCCACGCGTCCTCGCACGTCATCCCACGACCTCCGCCACGATGCGCGCGTCCCGGTCGCCCGTGCCGTTGCGCCATGCCACACGCACGCGCAGCCTGTTGCAAAGGGGCTGGTAGCGCTGCGCCACGGGGTCACGCACCACGTCGTAGGCGTCCGCGGAGCGGTCGTAGCGCCACGTGCGCACGTCAGCGGCGCCGTCGGCATTGGCATAATCCTCGAAGCCCACGCCAACCGTGACGCCTTCCCGCTGGTACACGCGCCACGAGGCGCGCTCGCCGCTGCCACAGTCCACCGCGCGGCCAAAGCCGTAGCGCAGCGCGACGCTGTCGCCCACCGCAAGCGGCAGCACGTCCGCCTTCAGCAGGAACGCGCCGTCCGCCTTGCCGTAGGCATCGTCCACGCACGCATATGCGGCGCCGTCCCACGACTCGTCACGCAGCTCAAACGCAAACGGCTCGCCGCCAGCCTCCATGCGCACGGCACCCAGCGGCGTCCGCAGCTCCGTCGCCATGTCGCCCAGCGCCACGCGAGCTTGCAGATACCTGCGCAGCCGAGCCACGTCCCGATCCGTCACATGGTCCAGGCGCGCAAGGTAGCAGTTGTGTCGCAGGTCCGCGGCCTTCACCCTGCGCGCGATGGGGTTCTCGCGCAGCGCCCGCACGTAGTCCAAATACGGCACGCCGTCCCGATGCGTCAGCAGCTCCACCGCCCGCACCGCCGCGGGCGACACGCCCAGCGCACGCAGGTCATCCGCGGTCGCCCCGCAGTCCTCCATCACGTCGTGCAAGAGCGCGGCGCAGGTCTCGTCCTCGGTCGACATCTGCTCCGCAAGGTGCAGCGGGTGGTTTGCGTACGGCAGGCCGGCCTTGTCCCGCTGGCCCGCATGCGCCTCCATGCAAAACCACAGCGCCCGCTTCGTGATTGGCGTGTACAGCATCGTCCCTCCTCGTATCCGTGTTATAATCGTCCCATCATAACGTGATGGAAAGGACATTCCATGCAAATTGTACCCGTGAAGGACCTGAAGGACACCACAAGAATCTCGAGGCTTTGCAGGGAGAGCGGCGAGCCCGTCCACGTCACGAAGAACGGCTATCCCGACATGGTAATCATGAGCACCGAGACGTACGAAGGGCTCGAGCGAGCTGCGAAAACGGGACGCATCGTATCCATGGTGCAGGAGGGTATCGACGCCGTAGAGCGCGGGGAGTGCCGTGACGCCGCAGAGGCAGTGGCCTCCATAAGGAGCCGATATGGCCTATAGGGTTCTCATCTCAGACAACGCAAACGAAGAACTCGACTCCGCCGTTAAATACATCGCCATGACCCTTGGTGCCCCAGGCACTGCGTCCTCGCTGCTCGACGAGTTCGAAGAAAAGCTGACACTCATCTCTGACAACCCCAGGCTTTTTGGCGTCGACTTTGATGTCAGCGAAGCCGTAAGCGAACAGGTGCGAAAGTGCCTCGTTAAGCGTTACGGCATTTTCTACACGATTGACGACGACAAACGGACCGTAAGTATCGTCGCATTCGTGCATGAGCTCCGAGATACCCAAAGGTATTTTCGACAGAAGAATTAGCGCGCCGTCCCCCCTAGTGTCCGTGCGGCACGGCGTCCAGCTTGCCGCGCTCCAAGAACAGGTCCGCGCGCACCAGGCCCGCCAGCACCACCCCAAGCGGCACGAGCGCACCCAGAAGCGACGCGTACGAGAAGAGCCCGCACATCACGGTCGAGGTCACCGCGCCCACCACAAAGAACCCCAGCAGCGAGCCGTGCGTCCGCAAGCGGCGGCGCAGCGCGTCGTCCTCGGGATGGCGCGCCAGCTTCGCCAGGTTCGACCCAATCTGCCGTATGTGGTTCGTCACGAACGTGGTCGCCGCGGGAACGCCCTCCACCTGCCGGTACGTGTTGAACTGCATCGCGCACGCAAAGTTGAGCGTCACCTGGCACACCTGGTCCGGCCAGTTTGGCGGCATCAGGGCGAGAAACACCACCATCCCGGCCTCGAGCGCCACCAGGATCGTATCCCACCTCAGCAGGTTGAGGCGCTTGACGGACTTGCCCATCCACTCCGAGAGAAACGAGCCAAACAGGTAGGCGCTAATGGGCAGCAGCAGGTAGGCCGCGTTCAGCCATCGCCCGTTGCCCACGGCCATCGCAAGCAGCACCACATTTGCGGTCTGCGCGTTGCAGAACACTCCCCCACGCAGCGAAAACGTATACGCGCCGTACCAACCCGTCACCAGAATGAGCAGCCAGTACACCCAGCGCCGCTCGCACTCCAGATAACTCGTCCGCGTCATCGCGCGAAGGCCCCTCTCGCTTGCACTTCTCTGCACTAAAAGAGGCTACGTCCGCCGCAGTGTGACGGCGCAACTCGCAACCTTGCGGATGCGTCTTCTCCACCGTCCCGCCAAACGCCGGGTGCACGCAACCAGACGGCTGCAAGCGCCAAGAACCACAGCGCCCATCCGCTGCATATAATCGCATCTCGTTCCACGGGAACCACGCCCGTTTCTGTTCTATCTTTTTCCACGTAGAGGTCGTATCGCTCATGCGCATAAAACCGCGCGTTGACTCGAAGGGCAAGACCACGTGTGGACCGCATGTGTTGCCTCCACGCAGACATTGCGGAACGAGAAACAGATAGCGAAGGGTGTAGAATCTATGTAAGTAATTCTTACATTGGAGGCAACCATGAGTTCAGAAGTCCTTGCCGTCTCCTCAAAGGGCCAGGTCGTGCTCCCTGCGAAGCTGCGCAAGAGGCTCTCGATTGAAAGCGGCGACCGTCTTGCCGTATACACCTCGGGAGACGTAATAATGCTCAAGAAAATTGACATGCCGAAGGAAGAGGACTTCAAGTCTCACCTCGACGAGGCCCAGGCCTGGGCAAAGTCCGTTGGCTATAAAGAGTCAGACATAGATGATGCCATCGCGGCGGTGCGCTCGAAGAAACGCGCATGAGGATCGTCATAGACACCAACGTCGTTATCTCCGGAACGTTCTTTGGCGGAAAGCCCCGTGAGATACTCGAAGCCGCTGTGGATGGAAGAATAGTCGCCTTCGCTACACCGGAGATTGTGGACGAATACCAAGAGGTCATTGACGAGATGATCTCTCGCAAACAGGGACATCTTCGCAGGGACGTTCTCGCACCATTCGAAGCTGTACTCTCCTTTATCAAACATCAAAGTAAAGTTGAGGTATGCCGCGACCCGGACGACGACAAGTTTCTAGGATGCGCGATAGACGCCCACGCCATCCATATTGTGAGCGGAGACAAAGGCCTGCTTACGATAGGCGAGTATTCTGGAATAGAGATCGTAACTGCCGCCGAGTTTTGCGAGAGATACTTAAAATGAAAGCGGGCCAGGAACCTCCCCGGCCCGCAGCTCCATAAGGTCCCAACCCGCTATCAGCCGCGATGCGCCTTAGCGGAGCGACCGATTACTCCGCATCGTCGGGAAGCATGTAGGTGGACTTGTTCCTCTTGTAGAGCCCACGTCGGATGCCAAACGTCAGGCCCTTCTGCAGGTACTCGCGCGCGGCTGCCGTGAGCCTCGAGAACTCGAGCTCATGCAGCACTCCCCTTACCAGGTCCTCCTGCTCGCTCGGGCCGTTCTTCTCGATGAACTCCAGCGCCGCGGCGGCGATCTCCTCAAGCGGCAGCTCGTCGAACGAGCGCCTGTCGCCCTCCCCCCGCGGCACGCGGTAGATGACGTATGACTTGGGGTCCTGGCCGCGGAGCCACACGATCGTGCGACCGGCCTGCGTGACGCGTCTGCCATGCGCGGCCTTGACGCCCTCCTCGCACTTCGCTCGCACCTTGCTTCCCATGCGAACGCCAAAGTACCGTGTGATGCGCCTATAGAGAAGCCCCTCCTCGATTGGAGCCTCGACCTCAAGGATCGCCTCCACGACAGAAGCCAGGTCGTCCTTCTCAAGAGCCAGGAGGTCCGCACCCGGGTCCGCCGGCTCCAGCCGGGCCGTCCTGTAAGCGCGACGCCGCCCTGATGCCTCCGCCTGGCCGGCGTCCTGCGAGGCGACGGCGGGCGCGCCCTCGTCGGCCCCGGGCCCCTCGGACGCGAGTACGACGTAGCCGGGCTCGGCATTCCCCGCCGCGGCAACCTTCGCGAGCCCCTCGTCTTCCGGTGCGCGGGTACGCTGGGGCTCTTCCGGCGCCGGCTCAGGCGCCGGCTCTGGCCCTTGCTCCGGCCTCGGCTCTGGCGCAGGTGCAGGCGCCGGCTCTGACGCAGGCGCCGCCTCCAGCTCTGTCTCCGATTCCGTGGCAACGTGCCCCTCCGCGCACCCGGGGGCTGCGGCAGGCGCGAGAGCAGGCCCGTCCCCCTGCGCCACCACGGCGGAGCCGGGGGTCGGGATCGTCTCGCCCTTCTCGCCAAGCACCCCCTCGAGGAAGCGGCGGACCTCGTCCACAACGGCATCCGGGTCTTCCCACCAGTCGATGGCCCAGACGCGGATTACCTTCCACCCCAGCCCCTCGAGGAGCTCGGGCTGTGCGATCTCGCGATCCCTGGTGGTTCCGGCCATGCGATAGAAGCGGCCGTCAAGGAGTATTCCGGCAAGGTAGCGCCCCTCGTCCGCGGGGTCGACAACGGCGACGTCCACGCGGTACGCGCTTCTTCCCACGTTGGTCTTCGTGCGATAGCCCAGCGCCGCAAGGCGCTCGCAGAGCTCGCGCGCTATGGCGTCGTCCGTCCCCGACGCCCGCATCTCCTCCACGCTGACCGACCCGAAGCTGCCGCGGCGAGCGTACTCGAGGAACGCCCGCAGCGAGGCAGGACCGGCGGACGAGGTCCGGTTGAGGTCGATGTCGGTGGGCTCGATGGACGAGAAGACCACCATACCTTGCCGAGCGCGCGTGACGGCGACGTTGAGCCTACGCCAGCCGCCCTCGCGGTTGATGGGACCGAAGTTCATGCTCATGCGACCGTTGGCATCGGGCGCATAGGTGATGGAGAACAGGATGGCGTCGCGCTCGTCACCCTGGACGTTCTCGAGGTTCTTGATGAAGACGGGCTCGTCGCCGGCATGGGCCCAGGCGTCCAGGGACGCGTCCGCGGCACATGCCTGTTGGAAGAGGTCCTCGATCAGGGTCTGCTGCGGAATGTTGAACGTGACGACGCCGACGCTCTGGCCCGACAGCGCGGGGTCCTTGTGGCGGCGGGCAATCTCGGCGACGACGGCCTCCGCCTCGGCGCGGTTGACGCGGGCGCCGCCACGCTCGAAGGTGCCCTCCACCTTCCGGAACGCCACGTGGCTCGTGCGGTCGTCCGCGGACGGGAAGGTGAGCATGCGGTTCTCGTAGAACCTCTTGTTCGAGAAGGCTATCAGGCTCTCGTGCCGGCTGCGGTAGTGCCAGCGGAGGTACGTCTGCGGCATGTTGAGCGCGAGACAGTCCTCCAGCACCGACTCGAGGTCTGCAACCTCCTCGTAGTCCTCGTCCCCCACCTTGCCCTGGAAGAAGCTGGTCGGGGGCATCTGCTTGGGGTCGCCCACGATGACGGCCTCCTTCGCGCGGCTCAGGGCCCCGACCGCCTTGCAGGTCTGGAGCTGGGAGGCCTCGTCGAAGACGACGAGGTCGAACTGCCCAGGGCCGGGCTCCAGATACTGCGCCACCGAGAGCGGGCTCATGAGCAGGCACGGGCACAGCGAGAACACGACGTCGCCGCACTCCGAGAAGACCGAGCGGATCGTGACGTTGCGCCCACGGCTCCGCAGCGCCCGCTGCAGGCGCACGGCCTGCGGGGTGGCGCCGTCCGGTCCGGAGAGGTCGGGCGTGCGCGAGGCCACCTCGTAGTAGATCTCCTGACGTGCCAGGTCGCGGAGCTGAGAGTCCGCGCGGGAGTACTGACGCACGACCTGCGAGAAGCGCGAGCCGGTAAACGCGTTCATGCCCGGCAGGGAGTCGAGGCTCGCCATGACCATGGTGCGAAACACGCCGCACTCGAACGAGTCCAGCGTGTCGTCCCCGACGGCGTGGTCGTCCAGGTAGTCGACGAGCCCCGAAAGCCCAAGCGAGCGGGCGCGGGCGCGCGCGACGTTCCAGCCCATCCACTGGCGAAGGCCGTCCAGGCTGCCAAAGACGGACTCGGCCGCCGCGACTTGGCCAGCGACCCACCCGGCGTCCTCGCCGATGGGGGCGAGGGGGCCGAGAAGAGCCTCGACCCGGGACCGCGCGTCGCGCTCCGCAGCAAGGGATTCCAGGTAGGCAGCGCCGAGGTCGCCCACGCCCGACGCGCCTGCCGCGCCGCCGACGAGCCCCTGCGCAACGACGCCCGAGGCAAGCAGGTCGCGCGCCTCGCCCAGGCGGGCGTCGAGCGCCCGCCAGTCAACGGAGTCGTCGGCGTGCATGAAGTCCGTGAGGTAGGGACGCATCCGGTCGAACAGTCGCGCGAGGTCCGCAGACGCGGTACCCCACCCCTCGAGCTCGTCCAGGAACTCGGCCACGTCGTCCTTGCCCACCGGCTCGCGCGAGCTGAGCGAGAGCTCGGAAAGCACCGACGAGACCGCCTTGCCGCGACGCAGCACCCCCTTCGAGTTCGCCTCCACCCATCTGGCGCGAATCGCAGCGGGGTCGAGGGAGAAGAACGAGTCGGTCCGCCTGCGCGCGATGCGCGAGCGCAGGTCCTCGAGGCCGTCGTGGTCGCGCAGGAGGATCGAGAGGTTGTCCAGCAGCATCTGAAGGCTCTGGGCCTCGACCCAGCTGCCGGGGAGCGCGGCCAACCTTACGGCCGACCGCAACGCGGAGGCAAGCTCCTCGTAGTCTCCCCTCCTCGATGGCGCGGGCATGCCCGTCGCCGCCACAGCCCGCCCGGCCTCGGAATCGAGCCGGCGAAGCGCGTCGACGTAGGCCGAAAGCAGCGCGGGGAGCTCTTCTCGCATGCCCTGCGCGTACTCGGTTCCCCGCACGGGCGCAAGCGGGCTGCGGGAGCAGGGCGCGAACTCCCTGCCCTGCGCGAGCAGGCGCTCGGCGGCGTTGATTCTTTCCGCGAAGTCCTCCTGCCCCTTGATGGACTCCGTGAACTCGCTGCTCACGCGCATTGGCCTTGCCCTCCGCGCGAGCTCCTCGTAGCGGCAGATCTGCTCGCGTAGCGTGAAGCCGGCGCCATTGGCCTGCTCCAAGCCGCGCGCGTACGTGTCCAGGCGCTGCCTAAGGGTGCGGACCTCGGCGGCCTTGCTGGCATAGGCCGAGGGCCGCTCCGCACGACCAAGCTCGGCCGCCGCCTTTATCTGCTCGAACACGTGGTTCTTGGTCGCCTTGGTCGAGTGGACCTCCAGGCAGAACGGCTCGAGTCCAAGCGCGGCCAGCCTGTGCTCCACGACCTCCAGGGCCGCCATCTTCTCCGCCACGAACAGCACCCGCTTGCCGCGTGCCAGCGCGTTGGCGATGAGCAGCGAGATCGTCTGCGACTTGCCCGTGCCCGGAGGCCCATGCAGAACGAAGCTCTGGCCGTCCAAGACCGCCCTCTTGATCGCGAGCATCTGGGAGGAGTCGGCCTCGGCAGGGAGCAACAGCGTAGACGGGTCGACCTTCTCGCCCGGATCGATGGGCTCGGGGGTCCACGTGAGGTGCCCCTCCATCATGGAGTTGACGATCTTGTTGCCGCGCAGGTCGTCCTCCCCGCCGCGGATGTCGCTCCACATGACGAACTGGGAGAACGAGAAGAGCCCGACCATCCCGTTCTCGAGCACCTCCCAGCCCTTCTGGTCATCACCTTGCTGAGCACCGTGTTCAGGACGAGGCGCGTGTCCACGCCGGCATCGTCTGCGGGCAGGGGGTCGAGCCCGTTGATCGAGATGCCGAAGTCCTGCCTCAGCATCTCGAGCAGCGAGATGTTTATCTGGGGCTCCTCGTCGCGCAGCCGCATGACGTAGCCCGCCTTGGCCGACTTGCGAACGAGGTCGACGGGGAACAGCATGATGGGCGCGAGGCGCACCTTTCCCCCGCGCTTCTCGTCCACCCACTTGAGCGTTCCCAGGGAGAGGAACAGGGTGTTGGACCCCGTCTCCTCCATGGAGGAGCGGGATGAGCGGTACAGGTTGTTCAGGTTCCTCTGCAGCGCCGCGTCGGTGAACGCGGTGCGCAGGCGTCCCTCGCGGAATTCGTTGCGCAGCAGCTGCTTTCCGGACTCCGAGAGATCGATGATGCTCGAGGCGACATCGTCCATGTTGGGGAACTCGTTGGGCTTCGGCGCAATCACGATGTCGTTGTCCAGGGCGAGGAAGTCCTCGAGCTCGTCCACTGAGGGGATCAGCAGGGGCATGACGCGCGCGCCGGGCCTCATGTTGAGGAGGTTGTTGTGCATGGAGAGGTCGAGGAGGCTGCGCTCCCACGTCTGCTTGCGCGTGTGTCTGTCCTCCGCGACGTCGAGCACCGCGGTGGACGTCCTCCTGCTGTCGGGCGCGACCGCCTCGCCCAGGTCGACCTTCGGCGCCTCCACGTGCCACCCGTCGTCTCCCATGACACGGACGGGAAGGGGGATGATCTGGCTGTAGCGCGCGCGGCGCACGTCGACCGCGCACTGGAACGTCGCGGGGTCCACCATGGAGCGGGCGGAGAGCTCGGCGTCCTCGAACGTGGCCTTGGAGCCCTCCGCGATCATGGTGGCCTGCACCACGGTGAGCTGGTCGACGCCCTTCTGGAAGCGCTTGGACACCGCAGTGGCGTCCTCCTCCACCGCCTCCGCAAACGTCGACTCCTCCAGCCACACCCCCGCGAAGGCATGGCCCTTGATCAGCACGATGATCGGTCGCAGGTCGACGGCCTCGAGGCACGAGGCGTATAGGCACGAGAAGTCGAGGCAGGTGGCCATGTGCTGGCTGAGCACCGCATCGGCCATTCGGACGCGCTGGCCTGCGCTGAAGCTCGCGGGCGCGCCCACATACACGATGCCCTGCTCCTGCAGGGAGCGAAACAGCGCCGCAGCCTGCATGCGCACCCTGTTGGCATCCCCGCTCTGGTAGCCGTCGAACGACGGGCTGCCGGTCCACTCCCTGAGGATCTCCGACGCCCTCACGATGACGGGAGCAAGCGCCGGATGATTGGGCGTCACGAACGCCGCCAGCGTCTCGGGGGTCCCTAGCCACTGGTCGAACGCAAAGAAGACTATCTCGCAGTCCGTGGACGCAAGCGTCTCTCCCCCAACGACGACATCGATTCGCACGTTGTCGACCATGCGCTCCGTAAGCTGGAGCAGGCGTTTGGAGTCGACCGTCACGCTCGAGCAGTCAACCTCGACGCTGGTGTGGGCCGGAACGCTTGGAAGCTCGAAGTCCCGGTCGGTGAGCAGGTCCGTCGCCGAATCGACCCGCACCAGCACGTTGGTGAGCTCGGAATCAGTGTCGTTCGTGATGGCCAGACTTTGCATCGGCCGTTGTAGCGCCTGGATGTTCGAATAGTTGAAGATCGGCAGGACGTCTGCCGAGACGGAGATGTTGGAAGCCATTGTCACCCCTCGGTCGAACGCGGACGCTTTCGATTCTACGGCCGAGCATCCGGGTTTTCCCGCAGGAACCGCCACATTACGGGAACGGCTCCGCCTGCCGTGGGGACAAGAGGGCCGCCGGCAGGCTGGCGGAGTTCGCCTACGGTTTCGCCTTCCCGCGCCTCATCAGGCGAATTCCCAGGTAGATCAGGCCACAGCCCAGCACGAGACAAATGAGGACGAATGTGACCCCATAGCCGTCCAACATGCCGCCCAGCATGCCCAGCAGGAAGAAGATCCCAAGCGCAATGACGGCGACCCCCAGGATCTTCCAGAGGATTCCCGAGAAACCCGTGCCCCTCTGAGCGGCCCCAGCCTCGGCTTGCGGAGCAGGCCGCCCTTGTTCCCCCTCGAAAGCGACGGCTTCGCCAAGAGGCTCCGCCGCCTCCTCGGCCCCAGCCTCCCCGGCATCGTCGTAGCTACCGTGCGGGTGCAAGCCAAACAGAGGAGTCTTCGCCTGCTTCTTCTCGTCGTGGTAGTGCTGCCTTGCCTCGTCGCGCGCCTGCTTTGCGGCCTCAAGGCGCTCGGTGTCGTTCATCGTCCTCTCGAGTTCGGCCTGTGCGGTCGGCACGGCATCGTCCTTCTCGGCCTCTTCCACCTTCGTCTTCAGCGCCTTGATCTTTGGCGGGATGTCCTGCACGAGCCCCTGGTACTGGTTGATGCAACCGGGAACCTGCGACGCGAGCGACCTTGCCTGCTGCTCCAAATCGGGGTTCAGGCTGACTGCCTGGCCTCCCCGGGGACCCTCGATGGTCACGTAGAGATGGCGATCGTCATGGACGACCTCCTTGGACTTGACCTTCTTTCTGCCGCCGATCACGGCGCCCGGCACGCCCGCGATGGCCGCGCCGACCACGGCACCGCCAATGCTGACTCCGCCACCCGAGACGTCTGTAGTGGAATACTTGCTTCCGCTGGTGGAAACGGTTACTCGAAGTCCGTGCTCGAGCTTGTATGTGACACCGCCCGCCTCGAGCCGGTCGTGGTACAGGCTGATTGTGCCAACCGATGCGACCTTTCCGTGCAGGTCATTCTCCAGTGAGGCTACTTGCCTGTTGAGCGAGGCGATCGTCTTCTTCTGGGATCTCTTCGCCTCGTTCAAGGCATCCTTGCACCGAGATACCGCGCCGTCATGCTCGCTCTTTATGCGTTCGTACTCCACCTTCGCGCGTCGGTACGCTTCCTTTGCGTCATCGACGCGCGTCTCGCTCGTGCCATCCCCGCCCACGGTAAAGGCCCCCCGGACATTTCGATTTCGCAATGGCTTCCTCTAGCCTCCAGCCATGACCGGAGGCCACTCTCAAACAAGCATAGTCATTTTCCCAAGCCATACCCACCGCTGTCACCTGCCCAGTCGGCTGCTATTGGTGACGTATGCCAGACGGTCGCCGCGGTATACGCCAGGGTGGAGCCCACGGCTCGCGCTTGCGCGGGTGAGAAGAACACCTACGCTCGGGAAGCCCGATCGCTGCCCAAGGCTCACGCTCTTCTCACCCGCCGCGCTCTTATCGCCCGCTTCGGATCGAAGTTTGCCCTCGCATAAGACAGAAAGAGCTGCGGCTTCGTTACATCTGAGATTGTGGACGAATACCCTCGCCACCTCGATGCCCTTGAATTACATGT
>CACWMM010000036.1:0-22717 GCA_902761955.1 uncultured Olsenella sp.
TCCGACCTCATGATGACGGCCGGCAAGGACGTCGAGGCGTCCATCGTGCGCATCGCGCAGCTCGCGCGCGCCGCGGGCATCCACCTGGTCATCGCGACGCAGCGACCGTCCGCAAACGTCGTGACGGGCCTCATCAAGTCGAACATCGACAGCCGCGTCGCGCTGAAGGTGTCCTCCGGCATCGACTCGCGCGTCATTCTGGACGAGACGGGCGCGGAGCGCCTGCTTGGCAACGGCGACATGCTGTTCAAGGACCGCGGGCTCGCGCCGCGAAGGGTGCTGGGCTGCTATACCTCCGACGACGAGATCGAGTCCGTGGTGAGCTTCATCCGCGACCAGGCGGAGCCGGACTACCACAACGAGATCCTCTCGCAGGTGGTGCCGGGCCAGCCGAGCGCGGGCGGCGGCGCGGACGTCGCGGAGGACGACGACCCGCTCGTGTGGGAGGCCGCGCAGATTGTTGTGGACTCTCAGCTGGGTTCGACCTCCGGGCTGCAGCGGCGGCTCAAGGTGGGCTACGCTAGGGCCGGCAGGATCATGGACATGCTCGAGGCGAAGGGGGTCGTGGGACCGCCGGAGGGCTCGAAGCCGCGCGAGGTGCTGTTGGACAAGGACGGGCTTGAGGAGCTCAGGGCCGCCGAGGCAAAGTACAGGGAGGTGTAGCGCATGGCACGTCCACGCTTTAGCGAGATGCTCGTCAACAGGAGGCGCCAGCTCGGCCTTTCGGTCAAGCAGGCCTCGAGCGTGCTGCGCCTCAAGGAGGAGGTGCTCATCGCCTTCGAGGAGGGCGACTTCGAGGCGATGCCCAAGAGCGGCTACGCACAGGGCATGCTGTCCTCCTACGCACGCTACCTCGGCATGAACAGCCGCGAGGTCATCAATCAGTTCACGAGCGACCTGCGCGAGTGGGAGCGCCAGGCCGCGAGCGGCAGGGCGAGAAGAACGAGGGCCTCCAGGCGCGACGAGCCCGTGTACGAGCTTCCAGGCGACGTCGCGAGCCGCCGCGCGAGCTACCAGGGCTCGAAGGGCCTGCTTCCCACGTCCGGCGGCTTTGCGGGCGACCTCACCACGTACTCCACCGTGTCGAGCCCGCGCCCGAAGAACTCGCGCCCGAGCCCGCTGGTGAACTATCGCCAGAGCATGCAGCGTGCGTCGGACGGCGCTGGCTATGGCCAGGGCTATCAGCAGGGCGGCTACGGCCAGCCCGACGGGGGCTACGGCCGCGCGAACGGCTATGCCGGTGCGGCGCAGGGAGGCTTCGGCCGCGGCTACGACGAGGACAGGCGCTACACGGGCAGGGACGTCCCCGCGCGCAGCGGAAGGCGCCGCACCCAGCAGCAGGGCAGGTACCGCCGCCAGCCCGACGAGTACGGCAACGCCGCCCGCTACACGGGCCGCGAGGGCAGGGCCGAGCGCGCGACGCGCGACAGCGTCATGACGCAGGACGTTTCCGGGCAGTACGTCGACGACCTGCGCTACGACGACGCGCGTCCGTACGAGGCTGCGTCCACCCGCTCCGGCCGCCAGTCGTCGCGCAACATCGCGAACATGCAGCGTCCCAACGTGCGCCGCCGCCCGCCGCAGCGCGGACGCGGCTCGCGCCAGCAGCGCGACAGCCGGCGCCGGGCCCCACGGCACGGCGGAGTTCTCGGCGTCGTGGAGGCGTTCTTCTCGGATGGTCGCCGCGCGGCGGCGTTTGCGCTCGTCGTCGCGGCCCTCATCATCACGGTCGTCATCATATCGTCTGTGAGCTCGTGCGTCCGGAACCAGGGCGCCACGACCGAGAAGACCGTGGCCGTCTCGACCTCGAGCTCCTCGGAGAGCAAGAAGAAGAGCTCCTCCAAGACGTCGACCGAGAAGAAGGAGGCGGAGGAGGCCGCTGCCGCCGCTGCCGCCGAGAAGAAGGCGAAGGCCGAGAAGGAGGCCAACACCGAGACGAAGGTCACGGTGTCCGTGGCCGACGGCGAGGTCTCGTGGGTCGAGATCGAGGTGGACGGCAAGAGCGACGTGGCCGAGCAGGTGACCGGCCCACTGCCGTCTCCGTCAAGAAGAACGGCAAGAAGCAGAAGTTCGACTCGAAGACCGCGGGCGTTGGGTCGATCACGATCCAGGGCACGAAGGTCACCAAGACGGACGACAGCTCCAGCTCGAGCGACGCGACGTCCACGGACGGCCAGACGACGGACTCGGCAACGGGGACGACGGATGCGACGTCCACGGACGGGCAGTCGACGGACGCGACAAACGGTACGACTACGAACGCCGGGACGACGTCCACGCAGTCGACAGGGACCACGACGACCCAGACGTCCGGAACCGTAACGACCCAGAACGGCCAGACAAGCCAGACAGGCCAGACCACGAACAACGGGTAGTTTCTAGTTTTACCAAGCGGGCGGGCCGCGATGCCGCGGCGCCGCGCCCGAGCCTGAAGGGAGATGAGGCATGGCCAAGGAATCAAGCTTCGACGTGGTGTCGAGCGTTGACATGCAAGAGGTGGACAACGCGTACCAGCAGGCCGCGCGCGAGCTCACGCAGCGCTACGACCTCAAGCAGAGCAATGCCACTATAGAGTTCTCGCGCAAGGACGAGACGTTCACCGTCACGGCGCCGTCGGAGTTCGTGGCGGGGCAGGTCGTGGACGTGCTGAACGGCAAGCTCGTGAAGCGCGGCATCGAGCTGGGCGCCCTCAAGTGGGGAGAGCTCGAGCCTGCGACGGGTGCCGCCGTCAGGCGCCGCGCACAGCTCGTGCAGGGAATCGACAAGGACACCGCCAAGAGAATCTCGAAGGACATCCGAGACCTGAAGCTCAAGTGCAAGGCGACGGTCGAGGGCGACAAGCTCCGCGTGAGCTCCGCCTCGCGCGACACCCTGCAGCAGGTCATCGCCGCTCTAAAGGAAAGGGACTATGGACAGCCTCTCCAGTTCACCAACTACCGCTAGCCCGCAGCGCTGCCTCTTCGTGACGCTCGGCTGCGCGAAGAACGAGGTCGACACGGACCGCATGCGGTCGCTTCTGATCGACGCGGGCTACGGCGTCGCGGACGACGTCGACTCCGCGGACGTCGTCCTCATCAACACGTGCTCGTTCTTGGCGTCTGCCACGTCAGAGTCCATCGACACCACGCTTGACCTTGCGGACGAGGTCAGCGCCGGCGTCCGAAAGAAGCCGATTGTCATGTGCGGCTGCGTCCCCTCGCGCTACGGCGACGACCTGGACGAGCAGCTGCCCGAGGTCGCCGCGTTCGTGAAGGCGGACGAGGAGGACGGCATCGTGGCCGTCGTCGACTCCGTCCTGGGCAATGCGGGGCGAGAAGGTCGTGCGGACCTTACCGGCACGCACCGCACCATCGAGGGCACGAGCGCGTTCGTGAAGATCAGCGAGGGCTGCGACCGCTTCTGCGCATTCTGCGCGATCCCCTACATCAGGGGCCGCTACAAGTCGCGAGAAGAGCAGGAGATCCTGGACGAGGTGTCCTCGCTCATGGAGGGCGGCGTCCGCGAGATCGTGCTCATTGGCCAGGACACCGGCATCTGGGGCTCTGACTTTAGCGATGGGCGCAACCTCGCCTACCTGCTCCGCAGGGTCGCGGAGGTTGTGAGGCCGTACGACGGTTGGGTCCGCGTGCTGTACCTGCAGCCCGAGGGCATGACGGACGAGCTCGTGAGCGTCATTCGCGACGTCCCGGAGGTGCTGCCGTACATCGACATCCCCATACAGCACTGCTGCGAGCGCGTGTTGAAGAGCATGGGTCGCTCCGGTTCCGAGGAGCAGCTGCGCCAGCTGTTCGCTCGCCTTCGCAGCGAGATTCCCGGCATGGTGCTTAGGACCACGGGGCTCGTCGGCTTCCCGGGGGAGACGGAAGAGGAGTTCGAGGCTCTTCTCGACTTCTTCAAGGAGCAGGAGTTCGACTACATGAGCGTCTTCCCGTACTCGAGGGAGGATGGCACGAAGGCCGCCAACATGGAGAGCCAGGTGCCCGAGGACGTCAAGATGGACCGCGCGCAGCGTCTGCTCGACGTTGCGGAGGAGCTTGGCTTCAGCGCGACGGCGAAGCACGTGGGAGAGCGGGTCAAGGTCATCATCGACGGCGTGGACGATTCGGACGATGGTGTGGAGCTCATTGGGCACACCTGGTTCCAGGCCCCCGACTGCGACGGTGCGGTTCACATCGAGTCGGGAGAGGCGACGGTCGGTGACGTCGTAACGGTCGACCTCGTGGATTCGTTCTGCTACGAGTTGGTCGGCGAGATTGTGGATGGAGAGTAGCCTGATGGCAGAAAAAAAGAGCAGCATTTGGACCCCGGCGAACATAGTCACGTCCATTCGAGTCGTGTTTGTGCCGATTTGGCTGGTAGCGGCCGAGATCTGTGGTTCCGGCGAAGGTAAGGCGTTCTCTGGAGCGGCGCTTTTCGTGGCGCTCTTCTACATGGTGCTTTCCCTTACGGACAAGCTTGACGGTTATCTTGCGCGCAGCCGCAACGAGGTGACGACGTTCGGGAAGTTCCTCGACCCGATTGCCGACAAGCTCGTCGTCATCGTATCGCTGTGCTTCCTGCTGGAGCAGGGCGCGGTTTCCGCGTGGGTGCTTCTCATCATTGTCGCGAGGGAGTTTCTGGTGTCTGGCCTGCGCATGGTCGTTGCCTCTGAGGGCACCGTCATCGCGGCGAGCAACCTCGGCAAGTGGAAGACCGCAACTACGATGGTCTCCATCTCGGGCCTGCTGCTCGTCCGTGCGCTTCCCGTGGGACCCCTGTACACCGTCCTTCTGGGGATTTCGAACGTGCTCCTGATCGTTGCGGTCGTGCTGACGGCATGGTCTGGCATCGACTACTTCATGAAGTCGTGGCGCTACATCGCAGACGCCGACTAATGGTCTGCATTGCGTGTTAAACAGCGTTATCTGGTTTCGTTAATTGGGGACTCGGCACCACCGGGTCCCTTTGCTTTCACATGAGAATCGCAAGCTAAAGAGTTCGACAAGGCACGTGAGAAATATCTGCGAGTGCGCTGCGCTAACATGGGGTATCAACGTTGACATAGAACGGTTGTTCGTATAAGATTTCGACTGATGAAAGAGAAGGGGAGGGTTATGGCCAAGAGCAAGGGTTCCGTGCGCGAGGTGCACGAGAAGACGTACGGAGAAGAACGCGAGAAGATGATTGACGCGACCACATCGGAAATCATCAAGAAGTTTGGCAAGGGCTCCATCATGAGGTACGGAGATGATGGCCCTGACCTCGAGATCGAGGCCATCCCGACAGGCTCGCTCGCGCTGGACGCAGCGCTCGGCATAGGTGGTGTGCCAAGAGGCAGAATCATCGAGATCTATGGCCCCGAGTCCTCGGGTAAGACGACCCTCTCGCTCGAGATTCTGGCAGAGGCCCAGGCGATGGGCGGCGTCGTCGCGTTCATCGACGCGGAGCATGCGATTTCCCAGCCCGACACGGGAGAGCAGGCGCTCGAGATCTGCGACATGCTCGTTCGATCCGGCGCGATCGACGTGGTCGTCGTGGACTCCGTTGCGGCTCTCGTCCCACGTGCGGAGATCGAGGGAGAGATCGGTGACACCACGGTGGGACTGCAGGCGCGACTCATGAGCCAGGCGCTTCGTAAGCTCGCGGGGTCCCTCGCGAAGTCCAAGACCACCTGCATCTTCATCAACCAGCTGCGCGAGAAGATCGGCGTCATGTTTGGCAACCCAGAGACCACGCCCGGCGGCCGTGCCCTCAAGTTCTTCTCCTCGGTACGCATGGACATCCGCAGGATCGACTCCATCAAGAAGAACGGCGACGTCATCGGAAACCGCGTCAGGGTGAAGGTTGTCAAGAACAAGGTGGCGCCACCATTCAAGCAGGCGGAGTTCGACATCATGTACGGTACGGGCATTTCAAAGGAAGGCTCTATTCTGGATATGGCCGTCGACTACGGCGTCGTGGACAAGAGCGGCTCATGGTTCACGTATGAGACGGAGCGCCTTGGCCAGGGACGCGAGGCGGCAAAGGAGTTCCTTGCCGAGAACCCCGACCTCAGGGACGAGATCGATCAGAAGGTGCGCGTTGCTTGCGGCCTTGAGCTCGGTGACGAAAGGGTTGGAGAACCCGTTCCCAAGCCTGCCGACGGCGAGGGTAAGGACGCGTAGGGATGGAGTCCTGGGAGCTCAACCTCCCGAAACGGGGCGAGGCTAGGCTCGGCGCGCGAAAGCCGCGTGCCGAGCTCGTCCTTTCCGAGGAGGGCTCGGAGCGAAAGCTGTCGATTCCCGTCAGCGTCGCGAAGCGTCTGAAGGGGATTTCCGAGGAGAGACCGTGGGTGGCAGACAGTGCACGTTCGCTCATGGAAGTGGAGCGCGACCTTGAGAAGAGGTGCTGCTCCGAGCGAGCGGAGGCGCTGCTGAACAGGAGGGACTACTCGACCGCCGAGATGAGGTCGAAGCTTCTCGACGACGGGTTCTATGGCCCGGTCATCGACGAGTACCTTAGACGTGCAAGCGAAGTCGGGCTGCTTGATGACACGAGATACGCAGACGCCTTCATACGCTCGAAGGTGGCATCCGGATGGGGCGAGCGAAAGGTCTCCGCCGCCCTGAGGGTCAGGGGAATCGATGCGAGCACCCTCGACGGCTGGCCATACGAGTACTTCGACGAGGGCACCGAGTTCGAGCGCGCCTTCGAGATTGCTTCTAGGAAGTCATTCTCCGAGCGGAACAGGTTCTCAAAAGTGGTTCGCTTCGTGATGGGCAGGGGATTCTCGGGTACTGTGGCCTACGATGTGGCACACAGAATCTGCGACGACGCGGAATGAGGCTGCATTTGCAGTAATTATGTTGCCAGAAGATCAACGCTTCCTGTAAGCGGAAGGCCAGATTGACAGTCAGCCCGAATAAACTTACGATAATTGTGCCGTTTGAGTATTTTCTCGTCTGCTGTTATGGCAGCTGACGTTCATTAGTTGATATCTGTTCTGCTGACATAGGCTTTCCAGGGCCGGGATTTTCCTCTGATGGCGGGTTCTGCCAACAATGGCAGTCTCCTGAACCACTATGCACGTTCATACATCAAGGAGCCCAGACATGGAAATCGTAATTGGAATTGTCTGCCTCGTCGTAGGCGCGCTCGTCACCTATTTCGTGGTCACGAGTGGAAACAACTCAAAGGTCCAGGAGGCCAACAAGGCCGTCGAGGACGCAAGGGAGCAGGCGGAGCGCATCGCGAGCGACGCGAGGCATGATGCGGAGACGGCGAAGAAGGCCGCGCTCGTAGAGGCTCGCGAAGAGATTCTACAGCTGAAGCAGAAGTCCGAGTCCGACGAGAAGAAGCGCAAGCAGGAGATCCAGAAGCTCGAGAACAGGATTATGCAGCGCGAGGAGTCGCTCGATCGCAGGAACGACGCGCTCGACCGCAAGGAGCACCAGCTCTCGAGCCTTCAGGGGCAGCTCGACAAGCGCAAGAACGAGGTAGACCAGCTCTTCCACAAGCAGACGTCAGAGCTGGAGCGCATCGCCGACCTCACGAAGGAAGACGCGCACCAGGAGTTGCTGGACAGGGTTCGCTCCGAGTCCGTCCGAGACGAGGCCCAGATTCTGCGAGAGTCTGAGCAGCGGGTGCGCGCCCAGGCCGACAAGACCGCGCGCGAGATCGTCTCGACCGCCATCCAGCGTTGCGCCGCCGACCAGGCCGGCGAGATTACCGTTACCTCCGTGCACATTCCCTCCGACGACCTCAAGGGTCGCATCATCGGTCGCGAGGGTAGGAACATCCGCACCTTCGAGCAGGTCACGGGTGTCTCCCTCGTCATCGATGACACTCCCGAGACCGTCGTTCTCTCGAGCTTCAACCCCGTTCGTCGCGAGACGGCACGCGTGGCACTCGAGAACCTCATCGCGGACGGCAGGATTCACCCCGCCCGCATCGAGGAGATGTACAAGAAGGCCGAGAAGCTCGTGAGCGAGCGCGTGCAGGAGGCGGGCGAGCAGGCCGCGTTCGATGCCGGCATCCACGACCTGCACCCTGAGCTCGTGAAGACGCTTGGCGCCCTGCGCTACAGGACGTCGTTCGGCCAGAACGTGCTGCAGCATTCCATTCAGGTGAGCGAGCTTTGCGGAATCATGGCATCCGAGCTCGGCCTCGATCCCGCTCCCGCAAAGAGGGCTGGACTTCTCCACGACCTTGGCAAGGCAATCGACCACGAGGTAGAGGGTCCGCACGCGGTGATTGGCGCCGACCTCTGCCGCCGCTATGGCGAGAAGCCCGAGATCGTACACGCCATCGAGGCGCACCATGCCGACATCGAGCCTGACACCGTTCTCGACGTCCTCGTCCAAGCTGCCGACGCCATCTCTGCTGCACGCCCCGGTGCCCGCCGTGAGTCTGCCGAGAACTACATCAAGAGGCTCGAGAAGCTCGAGGAGATTTCGAACGCCCATGACGGCGTCGAGCGCACCTATGCCATGCAGGCCGGTCGCGAGCTCCACGTTATGGTCGAGCCCGAGAAGATCTCCGATGCTGAGGCCACGGTGCTCGCTCACGACATCGCGAAGCAGATCGAGGACGAGATGGAGTATCCCGGTCAGGTGCGCGTCGTCGTGATCCGCGAGTCCCGCGCAGTCGACATCGCAAAGTAGTGGCGATGTCCGACTCTGCGTCAAGTCTCGTGGACTTCGTCGCCTCCATGGGTGGCGAGAGGTCCCTTCGGGTTGAGGAGAACTACGGAGACGGATTCGTCCGTCTCCGGGTCGCCGAGGCCGAGAGGCGACAGGCAAAACACGACATCCGCTGCATAGAGGATGTCGTGATCGAGATGCTTCGCAATTCGCGCGACGCCGGAGCAGAAAACATCTTCGTGGCGACGACGCGTGAGGGTGCGACGCGCTACCTCACCGTTCTCGACGACGGATGCGGCATTCCCCAGGAGATGCAGGACAAGATCTTCGAGGCGCGCGTTACCTCAAAGCTCGAGTCCGTACACATGGACCGGTGGGGAATCCACGGCAGGGGCATGGCACTCTATTCCGTAAGGGAGAACGCACAATCCGCTCGGGTGATGTCCTCGGCGCCGGGACTTGGCAGTGCCATCAGGATCGTTACCGACGCAGAGAGCCTTGCGGAGCGCAAGGACCAGTCCACCTGGCCGACGCTCGGTACGGACGACGAGGGCAACCAGGTCGTAGCCACAGGTCCGCACAATATCGTGAGGACGTGCTGCGAGTTCGCGCTCGAGGAGCGGGGGAGATGCAACGTGTACTTCGGGTCTCCCGCCGAGATGGTGGCGACGGCCCGAAGGCGCGTCAAGCCGACGGTGGAAGGTTCTTCTCTGCTGTTCATCGACGACCTGAGCGAGCTTCCCGTGTTGGAGAGGATGCATGCCGCGGCGGATGCCTCCGAGCTCATGAGGGTCTCGGGAAGTCTTGGGCTTGATATGAGCGAGAGGACCGCGCACCGCATCATAGCGGGGCAGATACACCCGCAGCGCAGCGTGTTGAAGCGACTCACGCACAAGAGCGACAAGTCGATCGAGCGAGCCGTCGACCTCATGAAGGACAGGCGTGGCCTGAAGATTTCGAAGGGTGACGCGGAGGAATTCTCTCGCGCGGTCGAGAGGGATTTTAGGATCCTTGCGGAGAAGTACTACCTAAACCTCTCGGACGAACCCCGCATTCGCGTGTCTCGCGGAAAGATCGTCGTGACGTTTGACATAGACGAATCGGATTAGAATCACGGGATTGACGTTTGTGCAGGAAATGGTACCTTCAGTACGTCAATACCCCATACCAGAAACGAAACAGCTCGCAGCGTAATCAGGAGTTACAGAGATGGAGTTTCTCAAGGTCTCCAGCAAGTCTTCCCCGGCATCCGTCGCAGGCGCGATTGCCGGCATGGTGAAGGACGGCGTCCCGGTAAACATGCAGGCGGTAGGGGCGGGAGCCGTCAACCAGGCCATAAAGGCCGTTGCCATCGCGCGCGGCTTCCTCATCCCCACGGGCGTGGACATTTCCTGTGCGCCCACGTTTGCCGACATCGACATCAACGGTGACAGCAGGACGGCAATCCGCATAGCGGTCTACGTCCACCGCCTCGTCCCCGCGGCTCGCACGGAGTCGTCGCCCCACGAAACAACGGAGTTGGTCTAGCTTGTCTTACGTTCCACAGCTTGTCGGGAAAACCTACCACGTCCGCACGTTCGGATGCCAGATGAACCTGCATGACTCGGAAAGGGTTGCGGGTCTTCTGGACGACTGCGGTTGCGTCCAGGTAAGCGACGTCTCCGAGGCGGACATCGTCGTGTTCATGACGTGCTCTGTGCGCGAGAAGGCGGACACGCACCTGTACGGCGAGGCTTCGAACCTGGTGAGGCTGCCGAAGCCGCCCTGCGGAAGGCGCATAGTTGCCATAGGCGGCTGCATCGCTCAGCGTGACGGCGAAACACTCAAGAAGAAGATTCCCAACGTGGACGTCGTGTTTGGCACGAGCGCGCTCGCATCGGTTCCGCAGCTTCTGGTAGATGCCTTCGAGGACGGTGACGACGGAGAGGTGTTTGTCGACACGGTCGAGGAGGGCAGGGGCTTCTCGACGGAGCTTCCGAGCCATCGCGAGCAGCAGTTCCACGCGTGGGTTCCCATCATGACCGGCTGCAACAACTTCTGCACGTACTGCATCGTGCCGTATGTTCGCGGACGCGAGAAGAGCCGCGTTTTCGAGCGCATCGTGGACGAGTGCCGTCGCCTGGTGGACGACGGGGTGCGCGAGGTGACGCTTCTGGGCCAGAACGTGAACTCGTACGGCAAGGATCTTTACGGAGAGCTTCGCTTTGCGGAGCTGCTCCGCGCGGTGGGGGAGACGGGTGTCGAACGCATACGGTTCACCTCGTCGAACCCCAAGGACCTGTCGCCTGAGATCATCAACGCCATGGCAGAGGTGTCCAACGTCATGCCACACCTGCACCTTGCGGTCCAGAGCGGCTCGTCGCGCGTGCTGAAGGCCATGAACCGCAGCTACACGCGCGAGCAGTACATCGACCTCGCAAAGCGCATCAAGACCGCCGTCCCGGGCATCTCACTTACCACTGACATAATCGTCGGGTTCCCGGGGGAGACGGAGGAGGACTTCGAGCAGACGCTCTCGCTCGTTCGCGAGGTGGGCTTCTCTTCCGCGTACACGTTCATCTACTCCAAGCGCCCGGGCACCCCGGCCGCGAAGATCGAGGACGACACCCCGCGCGAGGTGATTCAGGAGCGCTTCGACAGGCTCGCACGGCTCGTCGAGGACCTTGCGCACGAGGCGAACCAGGTCGACCTGAACACGACGGTAACGTCGCTTGTGGAGGGAACGTCGAAGCGAGACAGCTCGGTGCTCGTGGGCCACAGCCCGAAGAACCAAACCGTCCTGTTCGACCTTCCCGAGGGCAAGCGGGCGGAGGACTACATCGGCAAGATGTGCGATGTCCAGGTGGAAGTAGCGAAGACGTGGTACCTGCGGGGTAAGCTGGTCGGCGAGCCGCGATGAGCGAAGGTAGGCCCAGGCTCATAGCAATCGTGGGGCCGACCGCCTCGGGCAAGAGCTCTCTTGCGGACGAGGTGGCGGTGCGCCTTGGCTCGTCGGTCGTGTCCGTGGACTCGATGCAGGTGTATCGCGGCATGGACATTGGAACGGCGAAGGAGCCCGAGGAATCCAGACGCGTGCCCCTGCTCATGGTGGACGTCGCGGATGTGAGGTCAGACTACTCCGTCCAGGTCTTCCAGCGTGATGCCAGGGCCTGCGTTGACACGTTGCTGGAAGACGACAAGGTACCCGTGCTGTGCGGTGGCACGGGGCTCTACCTTGATGCCGTGATAGACGAGATGGATTTTCCCCGAGGCACCACAAACGGCGACGTGCGCCGCAAGTACGAGGAAATGGGACGACAGAGGGGTGCCGCGGCGCTGTGGGAGATGCTCAGACAGCGCGACGCAAGGAGCGCAGAGCTCATACACCCCAACAACGTGCGCAGGGTGGAGCGCGCACTCGAGTTGCTGGACGAGGGAACGTCCTACGCGAAGGAGCACGAGGGGCTCAAGCGACACATCCCGCATTACGCCGCCTCGATCTTCGCGACGGTTCGCAGGCGAGAAGAGCTGTACAAACGCATCGACGCCCGTGTGGACGCGATGATGGCGGCGGGCCTGGTGGACGAGGTCAAGGCACTTCTCGACCAAGGTCTACGCGAATCGACCACGGCGGCGCAGGCCATTGGGTACAAGGAGGTCATCGAGTACCTAGACGGACACTGTGACCTCGAGAAATGCGTTGAGACAATCAAACTCAGGTCTCGGCGTTATGCGAAGCGTCAGCTGTCGTGGATACGTCGCGATGGCAGGGCCCAAGAGGTCGACCTGGATGCCATGACAGTTGCCGAGGCTGCAGAGTTCGTGATTGACGGCTTCAAAAACGATGGAGATGAGTAAGTGGGAAGGTTTAAGCCACTTTACACTGCACCGGTTCCCGAGAAGGCGATTCTGGTGGGCGTTGACATGGGCAACTCTGAATGGTCGATAGAGGAGTCCATGGACGAGCTTGAGCGTCTGGCTCAGACTGATGGCGCAGAGGTCGTCTACCGGATGGTACAGAGGCTGGATGCGCCCGTGCCGAAGACGTTCATCGGGAGCGGCAAGTCCGAGGAGCTCGTGAGCCTAGTGAGGAACCTGGAGGCGGACGTCGTCATCTTCGACGACGAGCTTACGCCTTCGCAGCAGTCGAACCTCGAGCGAATAGTCGGCCGCGATGTGAAGGTGATCGACAGGACTGCCCTGATCCTCGACATTTTTGGCGAGCATGCGAAGACGAACGAAGGAAGGCTGCAGGTTCAGCTGGCGCAGCTGCAATACGTCTACCCTCGACTGAGGGGCATGTGGAGCCACCTTGTGGGCGAGCAGACCCGTGGAGGAATAGGAAGTCGCTTCGGACAGGGCGAGAGCCAGCTGGAGGTGGATAGGCGCCTTGTGAGGAAACGCATATCGTGGCTTCGCAAAGAGCTTGACCGGCTCGAGACGCGTCGTGGGGTCAGGAGCAAGACGAGGTGGGACTCGGGTGTCTATCGCGTCGCGCTTGTAGGCTACACGAACGCCGGAAAGTCCACCCTTCTGAACAGGCTGACGAACGCGGGAGTATACGTACAGGACGAGCTGTTTGCAACGTTGGACCCCACTACACGCGCCATGGACCTCGAAGAGGGCAGGAAGATTACCGTTACGGATACGGTCGGATTCATCCAGAAGCTGCCGACAATGCTCGTGGAGTCGTTCAAGTCGACTCTTGCGGAAGTTACGGCGGCTGACCTCATCCTCAAGGTGGTCGACTGCAGTGACAGGAATGCCGATAAGGAAATCGCTGCCGTTGACTCGATTCTGAAGGAAATTGGAGCAGACGACATTCCCTCCGTCGTCGTGTACAACAAAACTGACCTTCTTGAGAAGGACGGAAAAGCTCAGATGCTTGCTTCTCGTCCAGAGTGCGAATTCATATCAGCGAAAGAAGGAACAGGGGTAAAAGGACTTCTCTACCGAGTGTCGCAGGAAGCATCTCGTGGGGATAAGACGATGACGGTCTTGATACCATACGAGAAGGGACTTCTCATGAAAATGGTGCACGAAAGATGCCAGGTCGTTCGCGAGAGGTATGAGCAGGAGGGCTTGCTGGCTACCGTCAAGGCGTCGAAGCGCATGGCAGACACGCTTGCTCCTTATGAAGCCCACGACGAGTAGACCGCTTGCGCGGCGAGTTTCAGCCCATAAAGGGAATCGAGAGAAGCAATAGCACGGGCTGGTGGAGAAGGTAGATTGGAAGAGCATGGCGTCCCACGAACTCAAGTGGGGCGCCTTTTATCTTGACGAACCAGCCTGGAAATCCAGTCTGTTTCGCATGCGAAGTTAGGGAGTTTGCAGAGAGGTAGAGGAATACGTAGGGGAGAAGGGGATAGTAGTCACCCGAAGAGAAAAATGGGCCTGGAAAGCCAGCCCACGATAGCCGCCCACAATCATAGAGCTGTTGTGGCAGAAAAGCTCTCAACCCAAAGAGAGACACGTACCCCTGAGGAATGTGAAGGGACGAGAGGAATAAGAGCAGTAGTAGAACGCTGGCAACTATACCCCTTGGCAAAACCCTCAGCTTGTCTAGGAAGAAGGCTGTCAGGGTGCATGCCCCCATGCAAAAGATAATGCCAAAGTTGATCGGTACATCTACCCGCGCGATTGAGGTAGCGACGAAGATGAGAAGGGCTACGAGAAGATACTTGCCAGCTCTTCGCAAATTGTTATGAGAGAAGGAATACATGGAGCCCGCGACAAAAACAAACGTCCAGGAAATGCTCGCCCTCCAAATATCTATGAAGGGCGAGACAAAGAAGTTCAGAGGTTCTCCTGCGAGAAACCTAAGGTCATAGCAATAATGGAACAGAACCATAGAGATGACCGAAAACCCACGTATCAAATCAAAGGCATGGACTCGATCACGGACAACGGTCTCTGCGGTATCTTTGCGATGCATAAATTCCTTACGAGATGGATCTAAAGAGTCCCGTCACCCTGCCGAGTATGACGGGGTTCTGGACATAGATTGGTTCCATCGAGTCGTTCTCCGGCTGTAGTCTGATGCGGTCTTTCTCGCGATAAAACGTTTTGACTGTTGCGGAGTCATTTATCAGCGCAACGACAATCTCACCGTCATGAGCGTCATGCTGCTCCTTCACAACGATGTAGTCGCCGTCGAGGATTCCGGCGTTAATCATGGAGTGGCCATGAACCCTGAGAACGAATGAGCTCGCATCGCCGACAATGCTTGTAGGAAGAGTAAGCGTCTCCTCGACGTTTTGCTCGGCAAGTATGGGTATGCCAGCAGCAACCCTACCAACAAGAGGAAGGCTAATAGAGTTCGAGTCCAAGTCCTGCTTGATCTCAGCAACTCCGTGAGCGCTGACGGCAGAAGTGGTTCGGCGGCCTTCGCCATCCACAACCTCAATCGTTCGAGGTTTCTTAGAGTCGCGCTTAATGTAACCTCGCTCTTGGAGGACCTTGAGGTGCATGTGAACGGTCGACGGGGATGCAAGGCCGACTGCCTTTCCAATTTCACGCACCGAGGGCGGAAAGCCGTGCTCGTCAGTGTACTTGCAGATGAAGTTGTAGATATCCAGCTGACGCTTGCTGAGTCGGTCCTTAGCCATGTTCTCCTCCTTCGACTGATGCAATGATATTTCATTTGTCGAAGGAATTCAAACAGATGTTCTGATTTGCGTTGACACAAACATATGTTCTCCTTAAAATCGTACCTATGTTCGGAATCGAATTGATGTCCACCGTCTTGCTTATAACAGGTGGCAACAACTTCGAGAGGAAGAGGCGAAATGAGTAACGCAATTCAGCACGAGTACGCAAGCTATGGCTATGCGACTGATGGATCGCTCGCGCTCAGGCCGAAAAGCCATACCTTTGTCGTGATACCCGGTTTAGCTTCGGATCCGGTAGATGATTGGAGCGAGAAAGGCAAGGACATTTGCGGCGAAAGCGAGGAAGTGCGGAGCGATAGAATTTCGCCGTTTTCAATAGCGGTAATTGCTGCGGCAGTCGTAGTGAGTGTAATAGCGGGAAGCTTTGGTCTGCATGCTGCGGAAGCACAAAGAATCTCAAACGCATTCAAAGACGTAAGAATAAGCAGAGTCGTAGCGGAGCAGGGGTCGTCAGTCTGGTCATATGCTGAGCTGTGCAAAGTGAAAGGTGTCTCAACCCAAGAGATTGCAGACTGGATTGAAAACAATAACGATATCGGTGTCAACGGACTGGCGTCCGGCTCTGAAATCGTGTTGCCGAACTATCAAGACTAAGTTTCTCTTTTTTACTACCAATATTTCGCGAAATGAATCAATTTCCTCCTGAGCGGTTTTGATTGTGGGAATTGTGTTAATCTTCCTACTGTAAAACTGTAAGGGAGGTATTTTGCGCTGTCCCAAGTGTGGCTGCACCGAGTCAAAAGTCGTTGACTCTAGGCCTTCTGAAAGCAATGACGCAATTAGACGCAGGCGTGAGTGTGTGAAGTGTGGCACTCGTTTCACTACCTATGAGCGACGGGAAGAAATGCCACTTCTCGTCGTCAAAAAAGATGGTTCAAAAGAAACATTTGACAGACAAAAGATCATGCGTGGTCTTGTTGCTGCGACGGTTAAGCGTGACGTTCCCTTGGAACAACTCAATGCGCTGATAGACGATATTGAATCGTACCTCAGAGATCATGGCATGACCGAAGTCGAGTCTCAGGAGATTGGTAAGCTGGTCTTGCAACGTCTCATTGCAATCGACAAAGTTGCCTATGTCAGATTTGCGTCTGTATACCGAGACTTCAAGGACGTTGACGAGTTCAATGAGGAGCTGAGGAGTCTGTCAGATGAACAGTGAGCACGTGAATCTGACCATCAAGAGGCTCGATGAGGATGTAGAGCTACCCCGGTATGCTTATCCTGGGGACGCTGGTCTCGACCTGAGATCAAACGCCGACTTGGTTTTAGAGCCTTTTGAGAGAAAGCTCATTCCAACTGGGCTTGCCATTGCGATACCAGAAGGCTACGCGGGTTTTGTACAGCCGCGTAGTGGACTCGCCTTAAAGCAAGGGCTTTCGTTCCCTAATACGCCTGGCCTTATTGATTCGCATTATCGAGGCGAACTTAAGGTTGTGGCAATTAACCTTGATCCACAGAACCCAATCCTCATTAACAAGGGAGACAGAATCGCACAACTCGTTATACAAGAGGTGCCCGTTGTCAATCTCGTAGAAGTGAAAGAGCTGGACGAGACTGACAGGGGGTCTGGTGGTTTCGGTTCAAGTGGCGTTTAGGCGCCTTTGAATAGGGTCTATAGACCCGAGTATCTGTTTGTCTGTACTAAGAGGGGGAGTTCCATGGACAAGTTCTTTCACATTGGGGAAAGGGGTTCGTCGATTAGCGATGAGCTACGCGCTGGCCTCACGACGTTCCTCGCCATGGCCTACATCATTGCGGTTAACCCCGCAGTGCTCAGTGGCGCCGTTCTGGGTGCTGACGGCAAGCCTCTGACCAGTGCTCTGGTCACTGCGACCTGCGTTGGCGCCGGCATCATGACCATCATCATGGGTCTTGCGGCCAATCGACCGCTCGCCTGCGCCTCGGGTCTTGGCGTTAACGCAATGATCGCAGCCGTTACTCCTGGTATGTGCGGCGGCGACTGGCACGAGGCGATGGGCATTGTCTTCGTCGAGGGCATGGCCATCCTCATCCTCGTCCTGTGCGGACTTCGCGAGAAGATCATGGACGCGATTCCCGTCAGTCTTCGTCATGCAATCTCCGTCGGCCTTGGTCTTTTCATCGCTATGATTGGCCTCGTCAACGCCGGCATTGTCGTCGCGGGCAAGGGCACTGTCGTAACCCTCGGCAACGTCTATGACCCTGCGTTCATCGTCGGTATCGTCTCCATTGTTGCCACGCTAATCTTTGCGGCACTCAACGTGAACGGCGGCATCCTCTTCGGCATCATCGTTGCCGTATTGGTCGGAATCCCTCTGGGCGTTACCTCCGCTCCTAAGGGCATCGTCGCCGCGCTCGACTTCTCCACGGTCGGCGCTCCGTTCATGGCAGACAAGAACGGCACCATGGGCTTGCTCAAGGTGTTTGCGAACCCGACTGCCCTCGTGTTCGCCTTCTCGCTCATGATGTCTGACTTCTTCGATACCATGGGCACGGCTATGGCCGTTGCAAAGAACGGTGAGTTCCTCACCGAGGATGGCAACGTCGAGAACATCAAGGAGATCCTCGTCGTCGACTCCGCGGCTGCTGCCGTCGGTGGCGCAATGGGCGTTTCGTCCATCACCACCTTCGTCGAGTCCGCCTCCGGTGCCGCCGATGGTGGACGTACGGGTCTCACGTCCGTCACCACTGGCGTCCTGTTCATCCTCGCTGCGTTCTTCGCGCCTCTGATTTCCGTTGTTAGCTCCGCTGCTACCTGCGGTGCGCTCGTCTACGTCGGTTTCCTCATGATGACTGAGGTGCACGAGATCGACTGGACCGACCTCCTGCAGGGCTTCCCTGCGTTCCTTACTACCGCAGGTATCGCGATGACCTACTCCATCTCCTCCGGTATCGGCCTCGGCTTCATCGCCTATGGCCTCACTGCCATAGTTACCGGCAAGGCAAAGGAGATCAAGCCGCTGATGTGGGTTGCAATCGTGGCCTTCATCATCTACTTCCTGATGTCCTAGTCCTGACATGGGAGGGCCCGGCATAGCCGGGCCCTTTTTTTGAGCATACAAACAGAAAGGGGAGTGCATGGCTCACCACGAAAGAGAGATCATCGGTGTCGACGATCGTGTGTCCGTAGGCCGCGCGATACCTCTCGGCATCCAGCACATGATGAGCATGTTCGGTTCCACCGTCTTGGTTCCCGTCCTCACGGGACTCAACCCGAACGTCGCCATCATGTGTTCTGGCATCGGCACAATCTGCTACCTGCTCGTCACACGCAACAAGATTCCTAGCTACCTCGGTAGTTCCTTCGCCTTTATCAGCCCGATTCTTGCAGCAACAGCGGCTACGGGAAGCATTTACACGGCGCTGTCGGGCGTTGTGGTGGCAGGACTGGTGTTTCTCGCCACGGCTGGCATCATCAAGCTCGTAGGCACCGGTTGGCTCGATCGTCTCTTGCCTCCGGTATTGGTCGCGTCGGTCATGGTCGTCATCGGAGTTGGTCTCTCGGCGACCGCGGCGAAGATGGCACTCAACTCTTCCACTGATTCGTTCGTAGCGAGCGGTGCGCTCGTTGCGGCCATCACGCTCATCGCGGCAGTTGTCTTCTCCAGCATGGGGGGCCTGATTGGCACGCTGCCAATCCTGCTTGCCATAATCGTTGGCTACGTCGTCTCCAGCTTCTTCGGGCTCGTTGACTTCTCCAAGGTCGTTTCCGCTCCCTGGATCGGCCTTCCGCCAATACAGACCCCACACTTCGATCCGGGTGCCGTCGCCCTCATCGCCCCGGTCGCGATTGTGGTCGTTATCGAGCATATCGGGCACCTTCTTGCCGTCGGCGAGATTGTTGGCAAGGACTACCGAGAAATGCTTCCTCGCTCGCTCGCGGGCGACGGCCTGTCTACGCTTATTTCCGGATTCCTCGGCGGTCCTCCTACGACGACGTATGCCGAGAACATCGGAGTCATGAGCGTCACGCGCGTCTATTCGACGCAGGTCTTCTGGTACGCGGCTGGCTTCGCTCTGCTGGTGGGCGGCTTCTGCCCGAAGCTCGCGGCGTTCATCAACTCCATTCCCGTCCCCGTCATGGGCGGCGTGAGTCTCCTTCTGTTCGGTCTCATCGCGTCGAACGGCCTTAGGATGCTCGTCACCAACCACGTAGACTTCGACGAGAACCGCAACCTTATGATCGCCTCCGTCGTTATCATCCTCGGCGTTGGCATGGAGACATCCGGCATTTCCATTCCCATCGGGTCCTACACTCTGCCAGGAATGGCCACGTCCACGCTCGTGGGCATCATCATGAACCTGATTCTCCCGCCCGCAAAGCCTAAGGGCGAGGCGTCAGAAGTCCATAAGTAGCCCCGCGAGAATAACAGGCTTCAGAAATCTGTGATCGGCCGCATGCATTTTGTATGTGGCCGATTATATTGTGCACTATATAACTGAGTTGGGTATACTGCCATTAGAACAGATTCCGAAGAAGGGACCCGACATGGATCAGATCAAGAAGGACCTTGTCATTATCGGCGGCGGGCCGGCCGGTCTATCCGCGGCAATCTACGCGCAGAGAGCTCTTCTCGACAATGTCGTCCTGGAGCAGGAGGCGGTTGGTGGACAGGTCATCCTCACGAGTGAGGTCGACAACTATCCAGGTGTTCCCCACACCGACGGCTACAGCCTAGTAGATGCTATGCAGAGCCAGGTAAAGGACCTTGGCGGAACCATTCAGATGGAAGTCGTCAGAAACGTCGAGAAGAACGGGGACGATTTCGTCGTTACCACCTCGGAGCACGAGTACGTTGCCAAGGCAGTGATCGTCTCTGGTGGTGCAACGCCGCGGCACGCGGGTTTTTCCGGCGAG
The DNA here is from genome assembly GCA_902761955.1 of uncultured Olsenella sp. Lineage (GTDB taxonomy): Bacteria > Actinomycetota > Coriobacteriia > Coriobacteriales > Atopobiaceae > Parafannyhessea. The sequence goes on from CACWMM010000036.1 coordinate 20,091, forward strand.
AAGGAGTTTGGCGGAAGGGGAGTGTCCTACTGCGCCACGTGCGACGGCATGTTCTATCGCGGAAAGAGAGTCTTTGTTATCGGCGGCGGCAACTCCGCAGCCGAGGAGGCACTATTCCTTACCAAGTTCGCGGACAAGGTCACCATGGTCGTTCGCAAGGACCACATGAGGGCTCAGGCGGCTGTGCAAAGCCAAGTCGACAAGAGTGACAAGATTGATGTCATGTTCAACTCGAAGGTGGTTTCCGTATCCGGCGACGGACTCCTCGAGTCAATCACCTTTGAGAACACGGTTACTGGAGAGCAGACCACCCAGAAGTTCGATAAGGGCTCATTCGGGGTCTTTGTGTTTGTGGGACGAGTTCCCGCCAGCGAGCTCGTTCGCGACCTCGTCGAGAGGGACTCTAGCGGTTACGTCATGACGGATGACCATATGGCAACTGCTACGCCGGGACTCTATGCTGCTGGCGACATCCGCCAAAAGGCTCTTCGGCAGATTATCACGGCGGCTTCGGATGGCGCCATCGCAGCCACGAGCGTTGCAGGATTCCTGGGTCAGCCCGTAGACGGCTAGTTGCCCACTATTTGCTTACTGATTGATTCTTGCGCCGCCCTCACGATAGAGGGCGGCGTTTTTGCTGGTCAGAGGCATGTTCCTTTAGACTTCCTCAAAAACCCTCATGTATATTATGTAACGCTCAAGTTGAGTTAAAGTTCTGCTGTAGAGATGGTTGAGACATGAGTTTCTCGCACGGAAATGCGAGATTGCGTTACCTCTGTGATCGAATACATCACAAGCGGGATCATTGGTCTTTCGCAGCGTTAAGGCAGAGGCCGTAGCATCAGTTGTACAAAAGCGACGAGCGGCATTGGGGCTACTTCATGGGAGCTCGACAACAAAGAGATTGTCTTCACGAATGTTGTCATGTCAATGAATGTCCCATCCTTAAAGAGAGACTGAGGACTAGAGAATGGCGCCATGGGCCAATAGGCGTGCTCGTGCACGCGTGCCTATTTGCCCCAAGGGGTTGAGGCAATTCTCTTCGACGCGAACGCCAATCCGAACGTGACGTGAGACTTGGGAGAGTTCTAGCTACACAACGCGTCCGTTATAGAAGCTCGTGCGGCTAAGACAGAATGAATTCAGCTGATTCCGGTTGATGTAAGCACGGGGCCAATGGCCGTGCGAATCATAAGAGTACCATCGCATGAGCGATATGGAGGGCATGGATTCGTGCGCCTCGCATGCCGTCTCATAGATCTATAAAACCGTGATAATATATCTTATGTAAAGTATGAGAGTCTCTCGATCAGTAGTATGGCTATGGCACATGAGGCTCAGGAATTGACCTGCTCCCCCTACTTCGAGCCGTGCTCGGCTCAAATCTTGCGAATCTTGCGGCGTAGGCGCGATGACTTCGGTCTCCAATTGGACGTCAGCGAGCTTCCAAGCATCTGCCACAGTCGCTCACGCACCTCGTCCTGTTTGTTCGCGTCCAGAATCAGCAGCAATTTGTCGAGTGCCTGCAGCTTGACGCTGCCTGTAGGAACGACCTCCTCGCCGGCACGGTCAATCAGGACCACGCGAACGGATTCTGGCCACGCGATGTCGCGAATGAGCTTGCCTTCGCACTCTGAACCAGCGCCGACGACGAAGTTCTGAAGGCACTTCTCGCCGCTTCCGTCCAGGCGGTCGGGATCTTTGCGACCCATGTTGCCCAGAAGGCGGCCCAGCAGGTGCTCGTAGAACGCATCAACCTGCAGGAGGTTTGCGGTTACGTACGAAAGGATGGACACGATGGAGACGGACAGCAGCGCGTCCATGCTGCCCGTGAGCTCGAACGCGAGTACGACGGCCGTCACGGGGGCCCTTACGACGGAGGCGAACAGGCCTCCGATGCCCAGCACGATGAAGTTGGTTACGAAGACGGACGGAAGTCCCAGATAGCTGACGGCAAGCCTGCCAAACAGGCATCCAAGGAGCGCGCCCATGACGCAGAGCGGAAACAGCGTGCCGCCGGGCGCGCCGGAGCCAAAGCAGAGCGTCGTGAAGAGGTACTTGCCCAAGAGGAGAAGCGCAATCGTGCCGATGGCAAGCGACTGCTGCGTCGCGAGCTTCTCCACGATGGCGTCGCCACCACAGGCGAGGTCTGGAGTCAGGAAGATGAGCACGCCGGACGCTAAAAACGGGATGATGAGGCGCGTGTACGGAGCATGCTGCCTGATTTTGTCGAACTGTTCCGTCATCCAGAACATGCCGCGGTTGTGCGCGGCGCCGGCGACGCCGCAGAAGATGCCGAGCGCGATGACGAACAGGTAGCTGTGGTGCGGAAGGTCTGCCGCGAACACGAACTGCAGCACGGGCTTTACGCCCAGGACCTGTGACACCACAAAGTCGGAGCTGATGGCCGCCGCCATGACGGACACGATGAGCGGGGCGTTGAACTCCTTGTGGATCTCCTCGATCGCGAAGAGCACGCCCGTGAGCGGCGCGTTGAACGCGGCGGACATGCCGGCTGCCGCACCACAGGTCGTGAGCAGGCGCTCCTCTCCCCTTTCGCGCCCCATCAGCTTAGAGACCGCCTTGCCGGCCATGCCGCCAAGCTGTACGCTTGGTCCTTCTCGTCC
>CACWMM010000037.1:0-26408 GCA_902761955.1 uncultured Olsenella sp.
CGCATGAAGCTCGACGTAAAGGACACGTGCAACCCCATCCTCGAGCGGTACAACCGCACGGGCGACGTGGCGAGGCTGCTTTCGGACTACGAGTCCTGGACGAGAGGCGACCACGACCCCAGCCTCGTGGCACAGTTCACGCAGGCGACGGTCGACGCCCTCATCAACACCGGCCACGAGAAGCAGGCGAGGCGCCAGCTCAAGGTGCTCGGCGAGGTAGTGGGCAAGGACCAGCGCTCCCAGCAGGAGTACGCGAAGTACCGGGAGCAGTGCGAGTCAAGGCTCAGGGACGTGAAGAGGGAGATGCGCAAGGCGCGCAGGTAGGGTTTGGTGTCACCGGTGTCAGAAAACGCTTCGGAAGCGACCGTCGGAGCGCGCGAGTCGCGCAGGAACTCGTTTCTCTCCAGCACGGGCGGCGTGCTGGCGCTTGCCACGGCAAGCTGCCTCTTGTGGGGGTCCGCCTTTCCATGCACGAAGATCGGCAACGTCCTGTTTGGCATCACGCCCACCTCGACGTCCTCGCAGCTTTTGTTTGCGGGTGTCCGGTTCTTCATTGCCGGGTGCATGGTGGTCGTCGCCATGAGCATCATGAGGGGGCGCCCGCTCCTTCCGAAGGCAACGGACTGGAAGGCCATAGCCTGCCTTTCGCTCTTCCAAACGGTGCTCCAATACGGCCTGTTCTATCCCGGACTCTCGCGTGCATCTGGCGTCGCGAGCTCCATCATCGAGGCGAGCGCCTCCTTCATCGTGATACTGCTTGCCGCACTCGCCTTCAGGCAAGAGCGCCTGGACGCACGCAAGGTCATGGGCTGCATCGTCGGCTTCGCGGGCGTCCTCCTCGTGAACCTGAGGTCGGGAGGGGCGCTCCGGTTCAGTCTCGCAGGAGAGGGGCTCGTGTTTCTCTCCACCATCGCGGCGGCGATGTCGAGCTGCCTCATCAGGGAGTTCTCGAAGCGCCACGACCCCGTGATGTTGAGCGGATGGCAGTTCGTTGTGGGCGGGGTCGTGCTGACGGCGATCGGCTTGGCCACGGGCGGCAGGCTCCAGCCGTCGCGGCCCGCAGCGCTCGTGCTCCTCGCGTACATGGGCTTCATCTCCGCGGCGGCCTACACGATGTGGTCTATGCTGCTTTCGGCAAACCCGGTGTCGCGCGTCGCCGTCTTCGGCTTCATGAACCCCGTGTTCGGCGTGGTGCTCTCCGCGCTCCTACTGGGAGAAGCGTCCGCGATCGACCCTCTTCGCGCCACGCTTGCGCTCGTGCTCGTCTCCGTGGGCATCGTAATCGTGAACCGTGACCCACGGGCGCGAGAGTCGGCGCGGTCGGACGGAAACGCCTAGGGCCGTGCGGTGTCGCCTAGCCGAGGGCGAACTTCCTGGCGACGACGCCGGCAATGCGGTAGTGAGGAGGCCTGAGGTCGCGGTCCGCCTGAGGAAGGGCATCGCGGATGGGCAGGTGCTGCGGGCAGTGCGCCTCGCACTTGCCGCAGCGCACGCACTGCGTGGCGAACGCGGGCTCCTTGCGCAGGCTCACGACCTGCCGGAAGGCGGAAGGGATGTCCACGCCCTTTGGGCAGGGCATGCAGTAGCCGCAGCCCGTGCACCCGATGCGCATGCTCTTGCCCACGATGTCCTTCACGCGCGCGATGAGATCCTGGTCCGCCTGCGTGAGGCAGCCGACGCCGGCCTCGCTCGCGACGCGGCAGTTCTCCTCCACCATGGGGACGCTGTTCATGCCAGAGAGCACACACGTGACCTGCGGCTGGTCGTAGAGCCAGCGCAGCGCAAGCTCCGCCGGGCTCCACCCGTGGGCCTCGCTCGCGATGAGCGACTTCGCCTCCTGGGGAAGCAGGTCGACGAGCTTTCCGCCCCGGAGCGGCTCCATGATGATGACCGGGATGTGCCGCTCGGCCGCGGCGAGAAGCCCTTCTCGCCCAGCCTGGGCGTGCTCGTCCATGTAGTTGTACTGGATCTGGCAGAAGTCCCAGTCGTAGGCAGCGAGCACCTTGAGGAACATGTCCGTGTTGCCGTGGAAGCTGAAGCCGATGTTGCGGATCTGGCCGGCGGCCTTCTTGCGCGCAATCCAGTCACGGATGCCAAGCTCCTCGAGCTTGTGCCACGCGACGACGTCCGTGAGCATGTGCATGAGGTAGTAGTCCACGTGGTCCGTCCTCAGGCGACGGAGCTCCTCGTCGAAGTAGCGGTCGATGGCCGACGCGCTGCGGATGAGGTACTGCGGGAGCTTCGTGGCGATGTTCACGCGGTCGCGGACGCCGTTCTCTTGGAGGACGCGGCCGAGCAGCTCCTCGCTTCCCGGGTAGATGTAGGCGGTGTCGAAGTAGTTGACGCCCAGCTCGATGGCGCGCATGATCTGTCGCTCCGCCGCGGGGTAGTCGATGGCGCCACCGGGACCGGCCGCGCGCTTGAAGCGCATGCACCCAAAGCCAAGGAGCGAGAGCGGCTCTCCGTGTCTGTCGTTGCGATACTGCATACGAGGCCTCCCGTCGACGTGGCGCGCGGGCCCCGGACGGCGGCTCGCTATGGGAAGTATAGCGGGCGATGTGAGAAGTGCGCGCGGAGCCGGCCGCGGCGCGCGCGGAGGGGTACACTCCTCCACATGAGACCAACGAACGGGAGGCACGCCATGCCGAAGAGCATTCTGATTAAGGACACCACGCGCGAGGAGCGCATCGAGATCGTGAGGCGGGGGCTGGACTGGTGCGGCGACGGCTCGTGCGAGCAGTGCTCCGGCTGCAGCATGGGCGTGGGGTCGATCGACGCCATGTACCTGCCCTACATCGAGGGCGAGCTCGAGCTGGCAGAGGTGAACATGCGCCACGCCGCCGACCACTACACGCTGGCGTAGCACGCTGTTTGGCGAGCGCGCGGGCACGACAATCGCACGGTCGCATCGATCGCGCAGCCAGCCGGCACACGGCTACTGCTTGAGGCAGAGGATGTCGAGCGGCTCGAGGGCGAACGGCAGCACCGTGCGGTAGCGCTCCATCGCGCGCGAGAGGTCTGCCGCGGGCACCCAGGTCTGGAGCTCGGCGTCGAAGCGCTCGAGCGCGCCCAGGCGGTACTCGCGGATGGGCTCGCGCGGAGAGAGCACCTGCAGGACGGAGCCGGCCGCGGCCTTGTTGCGGCAGAGCACCTCCGTCATGTAGCGCGGCCCCGAGCCAGCGTCGGCCGAAAGTGCCACGCTCTTCTCGACCGTGGCCACCATCAGGCGGTCGCGCTGGTACTCCACGCGGCCGGGGTTCTGCGTGGGGTTGCCATAGAAGAAGCCCGTGGAGTACGGGCGGTGGCTCACGGCGTCCAGCTCGCCCACCCAGGCGGAGGCGGGCTCGCCATCGAGCACGTGGCGGTAGGCGTTCGTGACGCACGCCGTGTAGTAGGCGCCCTTCGCGCGGCCCTCGATCTTGACGGCGGCGACGCCCGCGTCCGCAAGATCGTCCAGGTGGTCGAGCATGGCGAGGTCGTTGGAGCTCAGGATGTAGCTCCAGGAGTCGTCCTGCTCCACGGGCATGCGGCGCACGTCCGGGCGCGACTCTTCCACCAGGGTCCAGCCCCAGCGGCACGGCTGGGTGCACGCGCCGAAGCTCGCGCCGCGCTCGCAGCCGACGAGCTCGCTCGACAGCAGGCAGCGGCCGCTCACGGCCATGCACATGGAGCCGTGGGCGAAGACCTCCAGCTCCAGCGACGAGAACCCGTCCGCGTCCAGGCGTCGGCGCAGGTCCGCGACCTCGCGCACGCTCATCTCGCGCGCAAGGACGACGCGGCGTGCGCCCAGGCGGGCGTACTCCTCTGCCGCGAGCGCGTTCATGACGGAGGCCTGCGTGGACACGTGCAGCTCCACGTGCGGCGCGTACCTGCGCACAAGCGCCATGGCACCCAGGTCCGCCACGATGGCGGCGTCCACCCCAATCTGGTCCACGAAGCGCAGGTAGTCTGGTAGGGCGTCAATGTCGCAATCGCGCATGAGCGTGTTCAGCGTGAGGTGGACGGCAACGCCGGACGCGTGTGCCAGGCGGATGGCCTGCTCAAGCTGGTCGCGATCGAAGTTCTTGCTTCGGGCGCGCATGCCCCAGCTGCGGCCGGCCAGGTAGACCTCGTCCGCGCCAAAGTGCATTGCCTGGCGCAGCTGCTCTGGGCCGCCGGCCGGCGCGAGCAGGCGCATGGGGCGACGTCTCGCCGGTGCGGCGGCGGATGCGGATATGTTGTTGGCGCTGGTCATGATGGGTGTACTCCCGGGTTTGCGATGGGTGCGGCCTGCACAGTCTAGCGCATGGCGGCGGCCGCGGCGCCGCGCCGGGCGTGGCCACACGGACTATACTCGTGCCCGTGGACAGGCGCGCGCCGCGCGGGGCGCGCAGACAGGTGCAAGGGAGCGAAGGTGACGGCACGGCACGCGACAAAGGGCCGCAGCAACGCAAAGGCAGACGCACGCAAGGATCACGCCCGTCACGCGGGACACCTGGCGCAGGACGCGCCGGGCGAGAAGAACGGCCGCCATCCCCGTAGTGCCCACCGTGGGCGCACGGTTGCCGTGGCCGTGGCGGTCGCCGCGGTTGTGGCCGCAGGTGCCGTGATGGCATCGCCGCAGCTGAGGGGGCAGATCTTCTCGCCCGCGGGCCATGCCGGCAGCGACGTGGGCGCATCTGACGCAAGCTCGCGGCGCGACGATTCGAGCAGCTCGGGCAAGAAGGCCGGCGCCACGAAGGACGGCTGCTCTGGCGCGAGCACGTCCGACGCGAGCACGTCCGCCAAGGCGAAGGCCGCGCCCCAGGAGGACACGACGGCGCTCGACACCGGCGCGGGCGCGAAGGTGACCACGTTCGCCACGAGCGGCGGCATCAGCGTGACGGCGCCGGCGGGGTTCGAGTCCACGCCCACGTGCAGGCATCTGCAAGACGCGGTGGCCGCGTTCACCGCGAGGGGCTACCACCTGGGCTTTGCCATGGTGGACCTGAAGACGGGACGCGGCGCCTCGTACAACGCCAGCCAGAAGTTCTATCCCGCGAGCAGCATAAAGGCCGTGTACGCGACCGCGATCCTGGAGTCCACGCACGGCGGCGCCGCGTCGAGCTCTGGCGCCATCACCAAGTGCCTGGTCGACTCTGACAACGACGCGTTCCGCACGCTGCTGAAGACGTACGGATACCGCGTGTATGGCTCCTGGCTGCAGGGTCGCGCGCCCGAGGCGGCGCAGGAGGCGTACGGCTACAACTACCCGCACATATCTGCCGCGGGCATGCTGAACTGCTGGCGCGAGGTGTACCGCTTTGGCACGTCCGGCGAGCCCGGCGCCAGCCTCCTGTCCGGCTGCCTTGCGCGCACGAACCACTCCGCGTGGGGTGCGCTCTTGCGCGACCGCTTTACGGTGTGGTCCAAGCCGGGCTGGTACCCCGCAAACGAGGGCCTGGCCTCCACGGCGACGGCCGACAACGGCATCGTGTTTTCAGACTGCGGCGACTACGCGGTCGCGGTGCTTTCCGACGCGCCCTCGGACTTCGACTCGCTGCTGCCGGTGCTGGACGCGCTGAACGCCGCACACGGCAAGATGTGCGGCGGCAGCTCCGCCCTGCGGCAGACATCCGCAACCACGGTGGGCTAGCGCACGCCGCCCGTGCCGGTCGAGAAGGACCGCCCCCTGCCCGGCACCGCGCCGGAACCTAGCCGTCCAGCGCCTCGCCGCGCAGGATGCCCAGCCCGTGCGCGATGGGACCGATCACGGCGGACACGTTCTCGACCGCGGCCTTGGGACTGCCGGGCAGGTTCACCACCAGCGTGCGCCCCACGATGCCCGCGACCTCGCGCGAGAGGCAGGCCTTTGGCGTGATCGCAAGCGACGCGGCCCGCATGGCCTCCGGGATGCCCGGCGCCATGCGCTCGCACACGGCGGCCGTGGCCTCCGGCGTCACGTCGCGCGGCGAGAAGCCCGTGCCCCCGGTGGTGAGCACCAGCGCCACCCCGCGCGCGGCCGCGTCGCGCAGCTCCGCCTCTATCTGCTCGCGCTCGTCCGGCACCAGGCGCGTCGCCACCACGCGGTAGCCGTGGCGCTCCGCCAGCTCCACGAGCGCAGGCCCGCTCGAATCCGGCCGCTCGCCCCGGTACGAGCGGTCGCTCACGGTAATGACCTCTACCGAGAAGGACTCGCCACCGTGGCCGTCGCCCCCGCGGGACGCGGCGTCCGCCTTGGCCGCAGCGGTGCCCTCGGCCGTGGCGGCGCCCTCGGCCGCCGCGCCCCCGTCCAGCGCGAGCTCAAACAGCACGGTGCTCGCGTCGCCAATGTCCTCGTAGTGTACGGGCATCACGCACGCCGCGGAAAGCCCGCACCTCTTGTACAGCGCGATGGCGCCGGTGTTCTGCTCCAGCGTGTCCAGGTGGAGCGTCCGCTTGCCCGCCTGCGCGGCCACGCGCGCGGCCGCGGCCACCATCTGGCTGCCCACGCCACGCCCGCGGACCGCGGGGTCCACCACCAGCAGGTGCAGCACCGCCACCTCGTCCGGCGCGGCCGGCACCTGCCACGGCACCTTCGCGTAGATGGGGTCCTCCCCCTCAGTCACCACCATGCCGGCAACGAGGGCACCGTCCTGCTCGCCCACGTACAACTCGCCCGCGGCAAGGCGTCCCTCGAGGTCCGACCGCGCGGGATACACGCCCATGTGCCAGTCCGGCCCCATGTCGCCCGGAACCCGCCGCGCGCACGACGCGGCGTACAGTCCCCACAGCGGCTCCAGGTCCCCCGCAGTCGCCTTCCTGACCTCAAGTGCCATCCCGGCCCCCCTTCGCTCGCGGGCCGCACGGCGGCGGCCAGCGTCATGCTTATCTTCACGGCCGACGCACACCCCGTGCCGCCGCACTTCTCGCCCATCATGCTACGCCGCCTGCGGCCGCGCGCAAAGGCCAGAAGCCGCAGGTCGTACCAAGGACCCCCCCGCTATCGAGCGTAGCGGTACCGTTCCCCTTTTTGCTATTCTACGTTCACTTGTATTGCACGCCGAATTTGCGGAGGTGCCCATGAAGTACTCGGAGCTCGTCGAGGGCAGCGCGACCAAGACCGAGAAGCAGGAGTTTCTCACCAGCGGGGAGATGACGGCCATCACGATCCGCATCCCCAAGAACCTCAAGGAGGCTGCCGCCGAGCACGCGGCGCTCAAGGGCATCAGCTTCAGCGCCTTCGCGCGCATGTGCATGATCGACAACCTCGCGCGCGAGGATTAGGGGGCGATTGCGTGTCTCTTGACCTCGAAAAGCTGCAGAGCTACCGCGAGGGTAACCGCCTGGAGTTCAAGAAGGCAAAGGGCGGGCTACCCCGGAGCTTCTGGGAGACCTACTCTGCCTTTGCCAACACCGACGGCGGACTCATCGTCCTTGGGGCAGACGAGGGTGCGGACGGCAGCCTCGTCCCCTTGGGCATCTCCAACGTCGAGGCAATGCTCAAGGACCTGTGGAACGGCCTGAACAACCCAGAGCGCGCGAGTGCAAACGTCCTAATGGATAGCGACGTCTCCGTGCAGGAATGCGAAGGGCTCCGACTGCTCCTTGTTCACGTGCCGCGCGCCAGCCGCTACCTGCGCCCCGTCTTCGTGAACAACAACCCCAAGACCGGAACGTTCCGTCGCAACGGCGAGGGCGACTATCACGTGACGAACGACGCGTACCTCTCTTTGGTGCGCGACAGCATGACTGACTCAATCGACACCGCGCTTCTGGACGAGGGCTTCTCGCTCGAGGACCTGAACGGCGACACGATACGCGCGTACAGGAGCATCTTCAAGGAGACCCGGCCGGGCCACCCATGGATCGAGCTGCCCGACGTCGCGTTCCTTGTGAGAATCGGCGCAGCAAGGCGCTCCGGAAAGGACCATGAGATCCATCCGACGCGGGCGGGGCTGCTCATGTTTGGCGACGCATGGCGCATCGTGAACGAGTTTCCGAACTACTTCCTCGATTGTCGGCAGGAGATCGACGGAAACCGCTGGAACAACCGCGTGGTGTCTAACAGCGGGGACTGGTCGGGCAACGTCTTCGACTTCTGGTTCAAGGCGTACCCGATGCTCTCCGAGGGGCTGCCCGTCCCCTTTAGGCTCGCGCCCGGCATGCAGCGTATCGATGACACGCCGCAGCACCGAGCCGTTCGAGAAGTTCTCACGAACGCGCTCGTACACGCCGACTACTTCGGGCGTACCGGTGTGGTGCTCGTGAGAAAGCCGGACCGCATCATCGCATCCAACCCAGGCACGCTCAGGATCGCGCTAGACGAGGTGGAGGCGGGTGGCGTGTCAGACCCTCGCAACGAGACGCTGCTCTCTATGTTCAGCCTGCTCAACATTGGCGAGCGGGCGGGCAGCGGATACGACACGCTGCGCGAGGGCACATACAGCGCCGGCAAGCCCGACCCCCTGCTCGAAGAGCTTTGGGAGCCGGACCGGGTGCGCCTGACCCTAGAGCTTGAGACAAGCGGCCTGACCGATTTCCGCCTGCCAGGCATGGGCGGAGAGACCTCCCCTCTCGTGACGGAAATCAAGCCGCCAAGGGGTGACCAAGTCGGCGACCCAGTGACCAAGACGAGTGACCAAGTCAACAGCAATACCGACCTAGTTACCGACCCAGTCGGCAGCAATACCGACCTAGTTACCGACCCAGTCGGCAGCAATACCGACCTAGTTACCGACCCAGTCGGCAGCCAGGTGTCGCACAGCACAAGCAATCCAGTTCAGGAGCTTATTGCAGTCCTGGGAAATCGGGAGATGTCTATCTCGGAACTAATGCATGAACTCGGGTTGAAGCACCGACCGAGCTTTAGAGAGCGTTACCTCGACCCCGCTCTCGAGATGGGACTCATCGAGCGGACCATACCTGGCAAGCCTACCAGCAGCAAGCAGAGGTACCGGAGGGTAAAGCGCTAACGGAGTCGATCTAGACAGGAAGCTCCACGATGCTCGCTCGGGGCTCGTGGAGCACAATGACCCTGCGGCGGCCACCATCGCAACTACCGGCTGCGTTATGCGTCAAACCGATAGCGCGCACCACAAACCATGCAAGGCCGTTATTCTGACCCCCCATGCTACGATTCTTGCATCTCTTTCAGAAAGGACGGCCCCACATGACTCTTGAAGACACCCCATCACGCTCGGTCGCGTCGCGGCTCACGCGTCGCTCCTTCCTGCAGGGTGGTGCCATGGTCGCGGCACTGCTTGGAGCGGGCGCCCTTGGCGGCTGCGGGTCCAGGCGCGCGGGCGAAGCAGGCGGCTCCTCCGCAAAGTCGCTCACGTACGCGCTGAACGAGGACCCGCAGGCTCTTGACCCGGCGCGCGTGAACGACTTTGGCTCGCTCGAGCTCTGTGCCAACCTCTACGAGGGGCTCTTTAGGTTCAAGGGCCAGACCGCAGAGCCGGAGCCGTGCCTCGCAGAGAGCTACGACGTGTCGGACGACGGCCTCACCTACACGTTCCACCTGCGCAAGGGCGTCAAGTTCCACGACGGCTCCGACTTTGACGCAGACGCCGTCGTCACGAACTTCGAGCGACAGATGAACGGCAAGGGCGCCGAGGACATGGGCTATGCCGAGATGGTCTTCGGCACGGACCAGACGGGCACCGGCGTGAAGTCCGTCACCGCGAAGGACTCCCACACCGTCGTGGCCGTGCTGCGGGCGGCGTGCACGCCGTTCGTGCGCAACCTCGCCATGGCGCTGGGAACGCCGATCGTCTCGCCCAAGGCGCTGGCCGCCCACGACGGAAACCTCTCCAACAACCCCTGCGGCACGGGGCCGTACAAGCTCAAGAGCCGCGAGAAGGGCTCGACGGTCGTGCTCGAGGCGTTTGGGGACTACTGGGACAAGGACAACGCCCCGAAGACGAAGCAGGTGGTCTTCAAGGTCATGCCGGAGTCCGCGGCGCGCGTGACGGCCCTTGGCAACGGCGAGGTGGACGTCATCACGGCGATCGAGAAGAACGCTGCCCCGACGGTGAAGACGAACGGCGGGACCGTGAAGGCCATCGACGGCCTGAACACCAGCTACATGGTCTTCAACACCGCGAGCAAGAAGCTGTCGACCCCGGAGCTCCGTCGCGCCATCTGCCAGGCGATCGACGTGGACGAGCTGGTGCAGGCGCTGTACGGCAAGTATGCGACCGTCGCACACTCCCTCATGCCCCAGTTCCTGGCGCCGTACGACAAGGCGGTCTCGTACCCCAAGTACGACCCGGATGCCGCAAAGAGCACGCTCGCCGCCGCAGGCGTGAGCGAGTTGGTGTGCATGACGTACTCCACGGCCATGCAATACAACCCCGCCGGCGGCACCGCGGTGGCGGAGTCCGTGCAGGGCTACCTGTCGAAGGTGGGCGTGAAGCTGACCGTGAACGCCTACGACTGGACGACGTTCCGCAGCAAGCGCCAGGAGGAGTACTTCGACCTCATCTTCGCGGGCTGGGCAGGCGACAACGGCGACCCCGACAACTTCATGAGCCTGTTCGCGAGCGGCAGCAACGTCCAGATGTCCGCCTACGACGACGCCGAGTACCGCGCGCTTGTGGCCCGCGGCCTCGCCACGCCGGACGGCTCCGCACGCGATGACATCTACCTGCAGCTCGAGAAGAAGCTCTCGCAGGACCTGCCCGTGCTGCCCATCTCCCACGCGAAGACGGTCTGCGGCTACGCCCCCGGCGTGCGCGGCTTCACCATGCACCCCACGGGCTGGAGCAAGCTCGCGGGCGTGAGCAAGAGCTCCTAGCGAGCCACCCCACCGCATACGCAGCGGCCCTTCTTACCCGGCAATGCGCTGGGCGAGAAGGGCCATGGTTACCGGCTGTTACGCAAACTGGCCGTTACGCAAACGGGCAGTGCGGGAACGTGCACGGGTCGCAGCCCAGGCAGAGCCCGCCCTCGCCCATGGCCACGAAGTCGCGCTTCTCGAGCGGCACGCCCGCGACCAGGCGCGGCAGCGCGAGGTCGAACACGGTCGCCTTGCTGTACATGACGCACCCGGGCAACCCCACCACGGGTACGGGGCGCGCGTCCTTCTCGCCCGTGGCGCCCGCAGCGGCCGTGCCGTCCGCAGCCGGGTCGAAGTAGCCCACCAGCAGCATGGCGCCCGGCAGCACCGGCGCGCCGTACGTGACGATGCGCGCGCCCGCGCGCTTGATGGCGCCGGGCGTGTTGTCGTCCGGGTCGACGCTCATGCCGCCCGTGCACAGCACCATGTCGACGCCGGCGGCGCGGGCCTCGGCGATGGCGGCCACCACGTCGTCCATGTCGTCCCCCGGCGCGGCGCGCCACGTCACGCTAACGCCAAAGCGCGCGAGCTTGCGCTCCACCACGGGGGTGAAGCGGTCCTCGATGAGTCCGCTCTTGACCTCGGAGCCCGTGGCGATCACGGCGGCGGTGCGCATGACGTACGGCGCCACGCGCATGAGCGGACCGTGCGCGGCAACGTCCGCCGCGGCCTCCGCCTGCGCCACGACCGCCCCGTCGATCACGAGCGGGATCACGCGGGTGCCGGCGAGGGCGTCGCCCGCGCGCACGCCAAAGTTGCCGCGGCGCGTGGCCACCATCACCTGGTCCACGGAGTTCACGGCGGCGAGGCGCTCGGAATCCACCAGGAACACGCCGTCGTGCGCGGCGTTTATGCCGATCTTGCCTTCGCGCGGCTCGCCCGCGGCCACGCAGCCCTCGCCCAGGCAGAGCGCGGCCATGCGGCGCGCGGCCTCGTCCTCGTGCAGCCAGCCCGGGCGCCTCTGCCACACGTACAGGTGCGCCTTGCCCATGCTCAGAAGCACCGGCACGTCCTCGGCCGTCACCACGTGCCCCTTGTGGAAGCGCGCGCCCTTGTAGCGCGGCAGCTCGTTTCCCTCTGCATCCGTGCCGCCGGGCAGGATCTGCGTCATGTCGTGGCACAGCACGTGCCCCATGGCGTCCTTTGTTGCCACCAGCCTCATTCCGGACTCGCTCACGCAAGCTCACCTTCCTCCATCACGCGCACCACGTCGCCGGCGCGCACGCTGCCGCCGCGCGCCACCACGCAGAATATGCCATCCGTCGGCATGACGCACATGCCCGTGATGCGGCGTATCTCGCAGTCGTTGTGGCACGTCTTGCCGATCTGCGTCACCACCAGGCGGCACTCCCCCACCGCCAGCACGCTTCCCACGGGAAGCTCGCGCAGGCACAGGCCCTCCGTCAGGATGTTCTCCGCAAAGTCGCCGGCCGCAAGCTCGAGCCCGCGCTCGCGCATGCGGTCCACGCTCTCGTTGGGAAGCAGGCTCACCTGCCGGTGCCACGCGCCGGCATGGGCGTCGCCCACGATGCCCACCCCCACGCAGAGCTCCAGCGCGTCCACCGTGTGCTTGCGCGTGCCCTTGCGCTCGCTCACGCTCGTGGCAAGCACGCGCCCCACGTGATTCTCGCCGCCCTGCGGCCCCGTGCCGCCGCGCAGACCCTCGCTATCCCGCATCAGCCTTCCTCCCGAACGAAGTGCCCCGACTTGCCGCCGTCCTTCTCCATAAGGCGCACGCGGTCTATCACCATGTCGCGCTGGTGCGCCTTGCACATGTCGTAGATGGTGAGGCCCGCGACGGACGCCGCCGTGAGCGCCTCCATCTCTACCCCGGTCTCGCCGCAGCAGCGGCACGTTGCCGTGATCGCGATGCCGTCCTCCTCAAGCGAGAAGGACACGTCCACGCCCGTGAGCTGCACGGGGTGGCACATGGGCACCAGCTCCCACGTGCGCTTGGCCGCCATGATGCCGGCGACCTGCGCCACGGCGAGCACGTCGCCCTTCCTCACCCCGCCCGTGCGCACGAGCTCCAGGGTGTCCGGCCTCATGAGGACCTTGCCGGCCGCCGTCGCGGTGCGCTGGGTCCTGGGCTTTTGGGACACGTCCACCATGCGGGCGCGACCCTGCTCGTTGAAGTGCGTGAGCGCCATGCTCAGCCTCCTATCTGGCTCATGGCACGCGGCGTCTGGCTCGCGTGCCCCATGTCCATGTGGTGCCTGCCGGGCTTTGCCGCGATGCCGCGCGCCACGGCCTGCACCAGGTCCTCCCCGGAAAGCCCGCGGAGGTCCACCTCTGCCGCGGAGTGCAGGCACGGCTTGAGCCTGCCGTCCGCCGTGACGCGTATGCGGTTGCACTGGCCGCAGAACCGGTGCGTCATGGGCCGGATCAGGCCCACGGTGCCGCGCCAGCCCGGCGCGCGAAAGAGCTCCGCCACGCCGGGGGACGCGCCGCCCACGGGCGCAAGCTCCGGCACGGCCGCGAGCACGGCATCCGCCGGCAAAAAGCGCTCGCGCGGCCACGCGGCGCACTCGCCCATGGGCATGAGCTCGATAAACCGCACGGAGAGGTCGCGCGTGCGCGCAAGCTCCGCAAGCGGGCGCAGCTCGTCCTGGTTGATGCCGCCCAGCAGCACGCAGTTGACCTTCGTGCCAGAAAAGCCCGCCTCGCGCGCGGCCGCAAGCCCGGCGAGCGCGTCTTCCAGCGTGCCCACGCGCGTGATCTTGCGGTAGCGCTCGGCATCCAGCGTGTCCAGGCTCACGTTCAGCCGCGTGAGGCCGGCTGCGCGCAGCTCCGCCGCCACGGGTGCAAGCAGCGTTGCGTTGGTGGTCATGTCGACCTCGTCCACGCCGGGGACGGACGCCACCATGCGCACCAGGTCCACGATGTTGCGGCGCACCAGGGGCTCGCCGCCCGTCAGGCGCACCTTGCGCACGCCCAGGCTCGCGGCCGCGGCCACGATCTGGCGCATCTGCTCGAACGAGAGTATGTCCTCGTGGCGCAGGCGCGGCACGCCGCACGCCGGCATGCAGTACACGCAGCGGCAGTTGCAGAGGTCCGTCACGCTCAGCCGCAGGTAGGTGACGTCGCGTCCAAACGTGTCATGCATGGGCGCACTCTCCTTCCGAAATTCCCTCGCACAGCGGCATCACGCAGTCCGGCGCGATGCCAAACGTCACGTGGGTGGCGCCGCCAAGCGCGGCCCACGCGTCCTTCTCGCACTCGTAGCGCAACAGTGCGCCGCCGGGCGTCCGCGCCATCACGATGGTGCTGAACGTGCCGTCTATCACGCGCTCCACCACGCACGGGATGCGGTTGGCGCCGGGCGCCGGGCGGGCGGCCGTGCCCTTCTCGCCCGTGGGCGCCGGGACCGCCGGCGCGGGCTCCGTGGGCACCGCCGTCAGGTAGTGCGCGCGGATGCCGGCGTGCGTCACGCGCGGGCCCGGCGCGTCTGCGCACGCAAGCGTCACGCCCCAGTCGTCGCAGGCCAGCAGGTGGTCGCCGGCCACGCGGGCGCGGCTCACGTTCTTGCAGCCGCTTATGAGCGCCGCGGCCACGGTGCGCGGGCGCGCAAACAGCTCGTGCACGCTCGTGAGCGGCTCGCCCTGGCCGCAGTCGATCACGCACACGTCCTGCGCCAGGCGGTGCACCTCGTCGCGGTCGTGCGTCACCAGCACGGCTCCGCCCGGGAAGGTGCGGAGGTCGTCCGCAAGGTCCAGCTCCAGCTGCCAGCGCAGGTAGCCGTCGAGCGCGCTGAACGGCTCGTCCAGAAGGATGAGCTCCGGGTCGCTCGCCAGGATGCGCGCCATCGCGACGCGCTGCCGCTGCCCGCCAGAGAGCTGCGCCGGCCGCAGGCACTCCGCCCCGTCCAGCCGCATGGCGCGAAGCTCGCGTCGCGCACGCTCGCGCCGCTCCGCGCGGCCGCCCTCGCGCACGCCGGCCATCACGTTGTGCAGCACGTCCATGGTGGGAAACAGCGCGCTGTCCTGAAACAGGTAGCCCACGCGGCGGCTCTGCGGCGGCAGGTCCACGCCGGCCTCGCTGTCAAACAGCGTGCGGCCGTTCAGCACGATGCGCCCCTCGTCCGGCCGCATGACGCCGGCGATGCACTTGAGCGTGACGGACTTGCCGCAGCCGGACGGCCCCAGAAGCGCCACCACCCTGTCCGCTCGCTCCACGTCAAAGCTCACGTCCAGCGTGAACGCGGCCAGGCGCTTGCGTATGCGCACGCTCAGGCTCATCGCGCGTCGCCTTCCGCCGCGCCGCGCGCGGGCGAGAAGGACGCGGCCCCGCGCCCGCCGGCCGTGCGTCCCTGCACCACGTTAAGCGCCACCAGCACGACGCAGCTGATCGCAAGGTTCACGAGCACCCACGCGAGCGCGCCGGCGTTGTCGCCCGTGCGCCACAGCTGGTACACCGTGGTGGATACCGTCGCGGTGGAGCCGGGCATGTAGCCGCACACCATGGACGTGGCGCCGTATTCGCCCAGCGCCCGCGCGAACGCGAGCACCGCGCCCGCCACGATGCCCTGCCGGCAGCACGGCATCTTGACGCGCCAGAACACCCACTCGTTCGAGCGGCCGAGCGTGCGGGCCGCGTCCGCCAGGGTCTGGTCGAACGATTCGAACGCGCCGCGCGCGGACGCGGCCTTCGCGTGCAGGAAGTCCAGAAACGCGGACGCGAGCTTGGGCTCCGGCGCCGCCTTCAGCGCGGCCACCGGGTACGTCACGCTGCCGCACATGGCCTCCGTCGCGTCGTCCACCTGCGAAAGCCGCTCCGCCCTCGCGTCCGTCGCGTACACCACGCCGCAGTCCACGCTCGCCTCGCGCACCTGGGCCGCGACCTCCTTCACGTTGCTGCCGTAGCTTATGCAGCCCGCCTGCGCAAGCGCAGACTCGTCCAGGCCAAAGTGTGCCAGGATCCTCTGCGTGTACTGGCCCACCGGCACGTCCGCGTTGCCCATGGCCATGAGCACCTGGTGCGCGGCGAGCGCCTTCGCCAGGCCGTCGAAGCTCTGCACGTGCTTGGGGTTGCCGTCCGGCACGCAGAGCACCACCTTGTTCTGCAGCAGGTCAGTGCGGGTGGCGTGATCGACCACGCCGGCACCCTCCTGGCCGTCGAGCCCACCGTCCAGCTGGTCCATCTGCTTTTCCGCAGCGGAGAAGAACACGTCCGCCTCTGCCCCCTCCGCGATCTGGGTGCAGAGGGTGCCGGATGAGTCGAAGTTGAACTCTACCGTCACGCCCGTGTGCTTGCGCTCGAACATGCGCCCGATCTGCTGCAGCGCCTCCGTAAGCGACGCCGCGGCAAACACGGTGAGCGTGCGCCTCTTTGCGCCCGCCGCCGTGCCGGGTTCGCTCGCGGACGAGTCCGCCCCGTCGCCCGCGCCTCCGCACGCGACGAGCGCCGCCGTCGCCACCAGGGCGGCCGCACCGCCCACAAACTGGCGCCGGGTAAGGCCGCCGCCCTTCTCGCTTACGTAGTGCATGTGTCCTCCTTGGTGTGGTGCCTGCCAATGCGCCGTGGCGCACAAGGTGCCCATGTGGTGCCTGTGGGCGATTGCCCGGCTGGTGGTCGGGCTGGTATAACAAATTATATTGCTGCCAAACTAATTTTTTGTGTTGGTGCGAGACGAATCGGCGTGCGGCCGCTGCTCTGGCGGACGCAGCTCCGCGCGACAGCGGATCATCTGCGCCGCGATGGAGACGGCGATCTCCTCCGGGGTCACGGCGAGGATGTCCTCGCCAATGGGCAGGTGCACGGAATCGAGCCACGCCGCGCTCGCGCAGAGTCTTGCGCGCAAACGCCGCCTTGCCGCGGCTGCCGATGCAGCCCACGTACGCGGGACGCGCGTCCGCCACCTGCTGCAGCACGTCGATGTCCCACGCGTGGCCGTGCGTCGTCACCACCACGTAGTCCGCGCCGCCTACGCTAATGCCCATGCCCGCAAGGTGCCGGCCGGCTCCACGTACGTGCGGGACGCCTCGTCCCACGTGGCCGCCTGGCCGGCAAGGGCACGCTCCTCCGCAGAGCCCGCGGCAAGCGCCGACGCGTCCAGAAGATCTACAGCCACGCTCGCGGGGTCGTGCCAGTCCTCGCGGAGCACAAAGCGCTCGCCCGCCTCGAGCCTGCCCAGCAGGTCGGCAAGAAGCGCCGTCCGCTCCGGCTGCCACGCGGCCACGCCCACCAGGGCGTCGCCTCCGCACGCCATGCCGGTCTTCTCGTGCGTCATCCACTCCAGGCTCGCCAGCGCGCGGCCGGCAAGCACGTCGTGGCAGCGCTCCTGCATCTGCTGCTCTATCCGGCCGCCGCCCACGGTGCCGAGCCACGTGCCGTCCCGCAGGAGCGCCATCCGCGCCGTCGCGTGGCGCGGCATGGAGCCGCAGGTGGCAAGCACCGTTGCCAGCGCAAACGGGCGCCCGGCGGAAAGCTCGGCCAGAAGCCGGCGCACCAGCGCCTGGTCGCGCAGGGTGTCGTGCGAGTCTTGCATGTCCTTCTCCTTTGGGGCGCCCGCGCGCGGGCGGGGCGCCGTCGTTGGGTTTGCCGTCCGGGACCGCTATCCCGCAAGCCTGTGCGAGAAGTGCAGCAGCGCCTCCAGCACGCCGCCGCCGATCGCGCGTGCCTTGTCTGAGCACGTGTTGCAATGGCCCGGGGCGCAGCGCGGGTCGATGTCGCCGGACTTCATGCCGCGCGTCACGGGGCAGCCCTCCTGCAGAAGCCCGCGGAGCACCCCCGGGATCGTGGCCAGAAGCGGCTCGCCCGCCACGGTGGCCACCAGGTCACCCTTCTTCACCACGTCGCCGATCGTAAGCACCGGCTCGAACGCGCCGTCCGCCGGCGCGCGAAGCACGCGCTCGCGCGCATAGCCGCCGATGTTTCCCGGCACGCCGGTGTTGGGGATGGGAGACCCGTCGTATATCACGCGCCCCAGATAGTGGCCGCGCTTCGTCTCTATCGCGGCGTGGCAGTCGCAGCCGGCCGCCGTGCCGGCCCTAAAGCCCGGCCCCATGCCAATCACCACGGGCGCCATGTCGCGCGTGGTTCCAAGGTTGCGCTTTGCGATGATCGCGTCCACCACGCACTCCGGGCGCAGCCGCGCGATCGAGGAGCCGTCCGGGTCCACGAGCACGGCGATCGTGCCCGCGGCGGCCACGCGAGCCGCCTCGTCCGCGTCCGCGCACAGCACGCCGCGCACGTCCTCCACCGTGGCCTCGCCCAGGCGGATGGCCTCGCTAAAGCTCACGGTGCGCCGCACGGCCGTGGGCACGGCCACGTCCAGCATCACAACGTCCGCGCCGCTGCGGTGCAGCCTCACGGCAATGCCGGAGGCAAGGTCCCCCGCGCCACGTATCACTACCAGCATCGATCCTCCAAGTAAAGGCGTGCCGGAAGCCCGGCCCACCACCGTTTCCCGACAGCCCGCACGCGGACTGCCCACAACAGGGCCGTGACTTTTTGGGCGGCCGCGCCGCCGGGGTGCCGTGCCAGTCACCCAACGCTCCGCCCAGTATAGCGGAGCGCCGCATGGCGCATAAATATTTGTTTGGATTGCAGAACTTATTTTTTGCGAGCGGTCCCCCAGCGCCGCAGGCGGCATGCCACGCAAACCGCGGCGCCGCGGGCGAGAAGAACCGCGCGCCGCGCTAGAGGTCTATCTCGTACCTTCCGCCCACAAAGTAGTCGCGGCCTATGCACACGGGCTTCCCGTCCGCGCCCACGTAGTCCGCCACGCTGTGGATGAGCGGGTCTCCCGCGCTCACCTCCAGCAGCTGCGCCTGCTCCGTCGTGGCCTTCACGGCGTTGATGGTCCATACGGTATGGTGGTCCGGCCGGCGCCCCAGCATGCGCTCGATCGCGTCGAACATGGACGCGTCCTCCAGCGGCTCCGTCAGCAGGTCCGGCGCCCAGTCGTACGGCAGGATCACGCGCTCGTCACACACGGGCAGGCCGTCCGCGGACCTCACGCGGCGCACCAAAAGCATGAGCGCGCCTTCTGCCAGCCCAAAGAACTCCAGCTCGTCAGGCCTGCCGGGCGTAATCTGGCGGTCTATCACGCGCGCGCCCGGACGCGCGCCTATCTCCTGGCACATGCGCGTGAACGTGCTGATGTCCCGCGTGCGAGACAGCTGCCGGCTAATGTGGCGCGCGCCCACGAACGTGCCGCGCCCCTGCATCTTCACCAGGAAGCCGTCCGAGCACAGGTCCTCTATCGCGCGGCGCACGGTGATGCGGCTCACCCCGTAGCTCTGGCTCAACTCCGCCTCGGAGGGGATCCTGTCGCCGTTCTTGTACGTACCGCCTTTGATGGCGGCTTTCAGGTCGTCGTATATCTGCTGGTAGAGCGGCGTCGCCGTAGTGCCCATGTCTCGCCTTTCGCACGGCGCCCTTAGTGCGCCACGTGTCGTTCCTTTCGTGTCATACGTATGATACCGCTTTGCCGCCCACGGGCCCCAGCGCCAGCGGCACCACCTCGCGCAGCGAGCCCACCACCACGTCCGCCTCGCCCTGGTCCAGGCTCACGCCCGGCCGCGGCGCAAGCGCGCACACCAGAGCGCCGGACGCCTTGCCCGCGCGGATGCCAATGGGAGAGTCCTCCACCACCACGCAGTCCTTTGCGCTAACGCCCAGGCGTCCCATCGCGGTGAGGTAGATCTCCGGGTCCGGCTTGAACGCGCTGCACTCCTGCCCGCTTATGGCAAGGCTCACGTACGGCTCCGTCCCCGTCGCCTCCATGAACTCGCGTATGAGCTCTGGGTACGAGGAAGAGCAGATCGCGCACCTCACGCCACCCTCGCGCAGGTCGCGCATCACGGGCACCGCGTCGGGGTTCGCCACCTTGCGCCACGGGGTCGGGTGCGCGTCTGAGTACGCGCGGTACCCGTCGTGCAGCACGCGCCGCAGCTCCGCGTCGCCCGGCACCAGCGCCTCCCAGATCGCCCGGTCGTTGCTCCCGCTGAAGTCCGGCACCGCGTCAAAGCGAAACCCCTTCCCCACCAGGTAGTCCACGCGGCGTTGGTTGTAGAACTGCTCCGTGAACGCCAGCACCCCGTCCATGTCAAACAGCACGGCCCTCGCCATGCCACCACCTCCACGGCCCGCGACGCGGGCGAGAAGAACGTGCGCACGCGCTCGTGCGCGCCTACAAAAAAGCGGGCCGCCCGCGATGGACGGCCCGCGACGTGCGCCTGAAGACTAGTACTGCAGCTTCCACATGTAGCGGCGCATGGTGAGCGGGTGCTGCCTCGCCTCAGAGATCTTCTCTGCGTACACGCGCATGACGGCGGTGTGCACGAAGGGGTTGAAGTACGTGGCGACCTTCGAGCCCACCACGCCGGACAGGCCGTAGTCCTTCGCGTCGATGACGGCGACCTTCGCGTCGAAGCGCTGCAGGAACGTGAGCGCACGGGCGTCCATCGGACGGGTGGCGCCGTCGTTCATGAACAGCAGGTACGGCTTGTCCTTCTCGGTCAGCTCGAACGGGCCGTGGAAGTACTCGCCGGTGTGGTAGGCGGCGGAGTCGATCCACTGCATCTCGGAGAACAGGAACATGGAGGTGGAGTACGCCACCTTCGCGCTCGCGCCGGAGCCCATGAGGTAGATGAGCTGGTCGTCCTTGAAGTCGGCCGCAAACTGCGTCGCAAGCTTGCCGGCGTGCTCGGCAGCGTCCTCGGCGAGGTCGTACACCTTGCCCAGGCCGGCGACCATGTCGTCGTAGAGGTCCGTGCCCTCGATCTGCTGCAGCAGCTCGACCGCGAGCGCCAGGGCATAGCCCATCTTCTCGACCTTCGCGGCGTAGTTCTTCTCGAAGCCGTGGACGATCACGTGGTCGACGTCCTCGGTCAGCGGGGAGGTGCCGTTGTGCGTGATGGCGGTCACGGGCGCGCCGAGCGCCTTCGCGGTGCCGTTGGCCTTCACGGTCTCGGGCGTGGTGCCGCCCAGGGAGCACGTCACGACGAAGGTGTTGGGGCCAACCCATGCCGGCGTGTCGTAGTTGAACTCGTTGGCCGTGAAGATCTGCACGTTGAGCGTGCGGGTGTTGTTGGCCAGGAAGTACTTCGCGGGGTAGAGCTCGCTCATCGAGGCGCCGCATCCCACGAATGCGACGGAGTCGATCTGGTGGTCCTTAAGGACGTCCGCCACGATCTGCTTGGGCTTGCTGAGGTCGATCTCGTACATGTTCTGTCTCCTTCTTCTGTCGAGAAGCGCCACGCTGGCGCGTTGTCTGCTTTTCTCGTCCGCACGCCTTGTGCGGACAGATCTTGCGCGGGCCCGGACCTTGTGCGGATCCGGGATTTGAGAGGCCCTAGGCCAGGACGCCGAGCACGGAGAGCAGGATGCCGCCGAAGATGCAGATGGCGAGGATCCAGCCGGACTTGACGTTCTTCTTGATGAGCCAGTACATCGCACCCGTGAGGGCGAGCGGGATCATCTGCGGCATGATGGAGTCCAGGAGCTTCTGGATCTTGACCGCACCGCCCGCGAACGTCGCCGGTGCCGTCGCGCCAATGAGCGTGGCGACCATGCCGCCGATGGCCATGAGGCCCACGATGCCGCACACGTACATGACGCGGTCCATGAGGTCGCCGCTCTGCATCTTCTGCAGGAAGCCGCGGCCGCCCTCGTAGCCGAGCTTTGCCGCGAACCACGTGACGAGGACCGAGGGGATGATCGAGATGACCATCGCGAGGATGGGGCCGAGGAACGAGCCCTGCTTCGCGAGGCTCACGCCCAGGCCGAAGGCGATGACGCGGATGGTGCCCTGGAAGAACGAGTCGCCGATGCCGGAGAGCGGGCCCATGAGCGACGTCTTCACGGCGTTGACGGTGTCGGGGTCGAAGGCGCTAGGGTCCTCGGCGAGCTCCTCCTCCATCGAGGCGGAAAGGCCCAGCACGAAGGCGCTCGTCTGCGGCGTGCAGTTGTAGAACGCCATGTGGCGACGGTACGCCTCCTTCTTGCGCTCCATCTGCTTGGGGTCGGTGTCCGCGTTGGGGTAGCAGCGGTCGAGGGTTGGCGCGATGCCGTACATGAAGCCCATGTTCATCTGGCGCTCGTAGTTCCAGGAGTCCTGGATGGCCCAGCTGCGCCAGAAGAACTGGCTGATCTTCTTGCGAGTAGAGACTTCCTTGGTAGCCATGTCCTTCTCCTTACTCGTCGTCGTCTTCGAGGGGGTCATAGTCTTCGGATGCGGCAAGCGCCGCGGTACCGCCGCCGTTGCCGTTGGCGTGGCGGCCGAACTTGAGGTCCATCAGCACGACCGCCGCGGCGACGCCGATGGCGGACACGGCGATGACGGAGAGCTTGAGGTAGGCGGCCAGCAGGAAGCCGATGAAGAGGAAGGCGCCCATGCCCTTCTTGAGCGAGAGCGAGAGGAGCAGCGCGAGGCCGTAGGCGGTGAGGAGCTTGGTGGAGACGTTCAGTCCGGTGGTGAGCCAGCCGGGGATGAGGCTGACGACGCCCTTGACGAGGTCGGTGCCAAGCAGGATCGCGAAGAACGTGGGGATGAAGTACATGAGGGAGTACAGGATGGTGCCCACGACGATGTGCATGTGCTGGGCCTTGACGAACTTGCCCTCCTCGATCGCAGAATCCGCGACGTGGGTGAGCACAGCGATGACGGAGCGGAACACGATGCCGAGGAGCTGGCCCAGGACCGCGACGGGGACCGCGATGGTCATGGCGGTCTCGGCGCTGGCGCCGGTGAGGCACGCGAACGCGGCCGCGATGATGCTGCCGAGCACCATGTCGGCCGGCACCGCGGCGCCGACGCTCACGAGGCCCATGCTCACGAGCTCCGCGGCCGCGCCGACGGCGAGGCCCGTCATCGGGTCGCCCAGGACGACGCCCACGAGCGTGGCACCCACGAGCGGCTGCTCGAAGTTCAGGCGGCCGAGCAGGCGCGAGTCGAGCATGCAGAACACGCTGACGAGGCCCACGAGCAGGGCGCTAACGAATGTGTTCATGTCTTTCTCCTTTCGGGGACTGCGCCGGGGCTACAGCCTCTTCGTGACGTCGGTGCGCGGAAGCGCGGGAGTCTGCTGCACGTAGACCTTCACGCCCATGTCGAGAAGGGCGTTGACATCGGCCTTCTGGGCCGCGTCCAGAAAGACGGACGACCCCTTGCCGCCAATCATCTCGGCGCCGTCGTGGTTGGCGGTCGCACCGAGGTCCACGTCTCCCAGCTTGTAGGACTCGTAGAAGCGACGCAGCTCCGAGGTGGTGCCGAACACGAACATGACCTTCTCGCCCAGCGTGTTGAGCTTTGCCATCTTCTTGAGCGCGCGATCGACGGTGAAGACGTTCAGGCGGACGCCCGCGGGCTTCGCCAGGCGAAGGGCGCCCTTCTTCACGTCGTCGGTGGCGGCATCGTCGTCCACGACGATGATGCGCTCTGCGCCGACGTTCGAGACCCACGAGAAGACGACCTGGCCGTGGAGCAGGCGGTAGTCGAGCCTGGTGAGGACGATCTTCGCGGGGCCGTGGTTTGCGTGCGGGCGCTTTGCCGCGGCGGCCGGGGCGGCGCTTTCCGGGGCATCAGGGTGTGCGCAGTCCACGATGCCGCGGCGGCCCTCCGCCACGAGGTCGCGCACGGCCGCGGCGTCCAGCGGGCCGTCCGAGAGCGCCAGCGTGAGGACCATGGGCATGTTCATGCCGGCGATCACGGTAACGTCCGGGTGCGCCGCCTGGTACTCGACCATGGAGTTGTTGACGCTGGAGCCCAGCATGTCCGTGAGGACGTACACGGCATCGTTCGGCGAGAAGCCCTTGACGAGCGCCTCGACCTTTGCGGTGATGGGCTCCTTGTCGTCGCGCTCGAGCGTGACCGCGTGCACGTTTGGCGCCTCGCCCACGATCATGTGGACGGTGTCAAGCGCGCCGGTCGCGAGTCCGCCGTGAGACGCAAGGATGACTTGGTTCATGTGGTCCCGACCTCCCCTTGTTGGCTTGATGTTGCAGTCATCATATACGTCTTATTCTTGTTGTGATAGTGGTCTATAACGTCTAGAAACAAACGGTTCATTTTTACCGGTAAGCGGTACATGCGATGGCAACCGCACGACAACAAAACGGCCAGCCGCTGGAGGACGCGACTGGCCTTTCCTCGGAGGCCAAGGGGAATGCCTCCGCAGGAACCGAATGTTATGACCGGCAGCGCGCAACCCTGCCAGAAGGAGCGATGCCGCAGACGCGCCCCTAGTACTCCACTTTCCACATGTAGCGGCGCGTCATGTAGTCCTTGCCGGTCGCGACGGACAGCGCACGCATGTACACGTTGTTCAGGATGGGCGAGAACAGGATGTGGTTGAAGTACTCGCGCACGTCTTGGGGCAGCTCGCCCAGGCCCAGGTCCATACCGTCCAGCACGAAGACGTTCGCGCCGCCATAGCGCCTGAGGAAGCGCAGGGCGCGCTCGTCCGCCGGGCGGCAGCGTCCCGCAGAAAGCAGCAGGAACACGGGCTTCGTGGCATCCAGCACCTCGAACGGGCCATGGAAGAACTCACAGCTGTTGATGGTGGGCGAGTCTATCTGCAGCATCTCCTCGATGTTGCAGATAGAGAATATGTACGCGGAGCCATACGCGGGTCCGGAGCCCATCACGTATATGGTGCGCTCGCCGGCCATGCGGGCCGCCCATTCGCGCGCGGGCTCCTGCATGCGCGCAAACGCCTTGCGATAGATGCCGTCCACCACGTCGAACGCGTGCATGGCCTCGTCGTAGCGGTCGTAGCCCTCAACCTGGTTCGCAAGGCTCATGGCGATCATGAGCGCGATGCTGGAATTGACGCGCTCCGTGCGGCTCTCGTCCAGCGCGATGGACTCGTACGCGATCTTCTGGTCGCAGGTCCTCGTGAGATCGGACTCGTTCACGTACAGCGCCACCGTCGCGGCGCCCAGCTCCTTCGCAACGCGCGCGGCCTCGCACGTCTCCTTCGTGCCGCGCATGGAGCAGATAACGCAAAGCGTGTGCTCGTCCACATACGCCGGCGGCGCCAGCACAAACTCGTTGCTGGTATACATGTGCGAGGCAACGGTCGCGCACTCGCGCTCCATGAAGTAGTGCGCCGCATAGAACCCGCCGTTCGAACCGCCGGCGGCCACCCACGCCACGTGCGTCACGTCGTGCCCACGAAGCGCGTTGGCCACGACCTCCGCAACCTCGTCCTGAACCCGAACCTCCGCACCCACCCCGACGGCCTGGCCCTTCTCGACCCGGCCCTTCTCGTCCTTCTCGCCCATGCGCTCCCCTTCCCTCGTGTGCAATCATCACGCGCTCGCGGCGCCGGTACGTCCCGCACGACGCCTCCTTTGAGCACACTTTATCATATACGTTATATACGTTTGCAATCTTTTGAGAAGAACTTCGCGTCACGTTTGCTACCGCAGACGAGAAGGGCGCGCCGCCACGCCCTCCGCCCCGGAGCGCTAGAATTCTTCCACGGGCGGCCGCGGGGGCCGCGCGGCACCACGGAGGGAGTGCGCATGGGACTTGCGGAAGAGCTGGGAATCGGGCGCGGGATCACCGCGGTCATCGGCAGCGGCGGAAAGACGAGCCTGCTCGACGCTCTCGCGCGCGAGCTTGACGGCACCGTCGTCCTCACCACGACCACGCACGTGCTTCCGTTTGGCTGTCCAGTGCTGACGGACGCGGACGAGCGCGCCGTGGAGCAGGCGCTGTGGTACAGCCGCGTGGTGTGCGTGGGCACGCCCACCGGCGACGGCACGGGCAAGCTCGCGGCGCCGCGCCTGAAGATGTGCACGCTCTCCGTCCTGGCAGATTACGTGCTGGTAGAGGCCGACGGCGCCGCGCGCCATCCGCTGAAGGCGCATGCGGACTTCGAGCCCGTCATTCCCGCCGGCGCGGACCGCGTGGTGCAGGTGGTGGGTGCCTCCGGCTTTGGCCAGCCCGTGGCGCAGGCCGTGCACCGGCCGGAAGTCTTCTGCAAGCTCGCGGGCTGCGACGCCACGGACATAGCCACGCCGGCCCTGGTGGCACGGGCCATCGCCCACGAGCACGCCGGCGGCCTTAGGGCGGACGTCCTTCTCGTGAGCCAAATGACACCACAGGGCGAGAAGGACGTGCAATCCTTTGAGCAGGCGCTTCGGGAAGAGGGAGACCAGACGCCGCTCGTCACGTGGCCCGCGCTGGGCTGACACGGACACGGCGACGCGGCACGCCACGGGCTGTGAGCGCCATGGGCCATGGAGGTCGACGGCCGCCGCGTGCCAACCCTAGCGCATGAACGCCGGCATGTCGCCCGCGGGAGCCGCTGCCGCGATCTGCTCCAGCGCGGCTGCGACGCTGTCGTCGCGCGAGGGGCCAATGTGCCAGCGTGCGGCCTTGGCCACGTCCGCGCTTGCGTTCGCGACGGCAACGGAGTTTGGCACCGCGGATATCATGGGCAGGTCGTTTTCCGAGTCGCCAAACGTCGCCACCTCTTCCAGCGTCACGCCCAGCTCGCGGGCAAGCTCGCGCACACCGGCCGCCTTGTCCCACCCGCGCGGCGTGATGTCGATGAGCGGGGCCGTGGGACTAGGGAACACGAAGTCGAGGCCCGGGCACTCCGCGCGCAGCAGGTCGCGCACGCGCACCAGGCGCTCGCGCGGGCCGGACACGTGCACGTTCGCCTTGATC
>CACWMM010000038.1:0-29271 GCA_902761955.1 uncultured Olsenella sp.
CTTCGCAAGGCCACGCTCGTGGCCCACGAGCGGGAGGCTCCGAAGGCCGGGCTCGTCGACGATCACGCCAGCCCCCGGAAGGGAGACCATGCGCCTTGCGACGGTGGTGTGGCGCCCCATGTCGTCAGACGCACGGACCGCGCCAGTCTCGAGCGCCTCGCGACCCAACAGCGCGTTCAACAGCGTCGACTTGCCTGCGCCCGACTCGCCAAGGACGATCGCCACCGTCCCCGCGGGGACGAGACCTCGGACATCATCCTCGCCCCATCCCGAACCGCAGCGATCGGCCGCGTCCCTGAGACCCGCCACCGTCCTTCGCCCCGAGGCGCCAGCTGAGGTCGCGACGATGCGAATGTCCTGCCCAAGCACCTCTTGGATGAGGGTGACGTCCGTCTGGAGCATCGATGCGCCGGCACGGTCCGCCTTCGTGAGGATCACGGCGATGTCGGCGCCGCAATCGCGTGCGATGACAGCGGACCGAACGACCCTATCTACCGAAATGGGGTTGGGGCCAAGGGCTTGGGTCACGAGCACCGTGTCGACGTTTGCCGCAAGCGTCTGCCTCTCGCCGCGCGGCGCGCGAGTTGTCATCCCCCTTTGTAAGCGACGCCGCGAACTCGGTGCGGTAGACGCCCCGCGGCGTGATGACCGCGGGAAAGCCGCGGTCAAGGCGAACGACGCAGCCGAGGTCAAGCTCTTCTCGCCTGGCCTCGCCCGCGTTGACGATCCGTTCCACCTCCCGCTCGAAAGCCGTCCTCTGGCGGTCGCTTGCAGTGAGTTCCGTGTATGCCGGCAGCTCGGACAAAGAAGAGAGCGCCGGCAGGGCCTCGTGGGCCCCACCGGCGACCGCTCTGCGCTTGTCAGTTCTGTTGGACTTGTGAGCGCGCTTTGCCATGTACCGTTACGCCTTGTTCTTCTCGACGGCGCGCATGACGGCCTTGTAGGCCTCCACGAGCGGGATGATCAGGAACGCGAGGGCCATCGCGATACCGTACTCCGCGGCGCTGATCTCGGCGAAGTCGAACGCGCGGGCGAGCGGGGTCTCGATGACCACGAACGTCAGGACGAGGGACAGCGCGAAGGCGCCCCAGAGCCACTTGTTCTGCGTGGGGAGCGAGAGGACCGACTTCCGGCGGCTGCGCATGTTGAACGAGTGGAACATCTCGACCATCGAGAGGGTCAGGAACGCCATGGTCATGCCGTCGAGGCCCTTGTCGGCCCCGGAGAGCACGTCGGCGAGGGGCACGCCCTCGAAGCGGAGGCCGACGAAGTACGAGACGAGCGTGAGCGCGCCGATCATCGCGCCCTGGACGAGGCAGTCGAGGCCCATGCCGCCGGCGAAGATGCCGTCGGCGGAGCTGCGGGGCTCGCGCTCCATGATGTCGGGCTCGGCCTCCTCCATGGCCATCGCGAGCGCGGGGAAGCAGTCCGTTATGAGGTTCAGCCACAGGAGGTGCGTCGGCTCGAGGATCGTGAAGCCGACGAGTGAGGCGACGAAGACCGAGATGACCTCGGCGAGGTTGGAGGAGAGCAGGAAGGCGATGGACTTCCTGATGTTGTCGTAGATGCGCCGCCCCTCCTCGCAGGCGCTGATGATCGTGGCGAAGTTGTCGTCCGCGAGCACCATGTCGGCCACGTTCTTGGTGACGTCGGTGCCGGTGATGCCCATGCCGATGCCGATGTCGGCGCGCTTGATGGACGGGGCGTCGTTCACGCCGTCGCCGGTCATGGCGACGACCTTGCCGAGCCTCTTCCACGTGTCGACGATGCGGGTCTTGTGCTCCGGCTGGACGCGGGCGTACACGCCGTAGTTCGAGATGTTCCTCGCGAACTCCTCGTCGCTCATACGGTCGAGCTCCGCGCCCGTGATCGCCTGGGAGCGGTCGGTGACGATGCCGAGCTCCCTCGCGATGGCGAAGGCGGTATCGATGTGGTCGCCGGTGATCATCACGACGTTCATGCCTGCGGCGTGGGCCTCGGCCACGGCCTGCCCGACCTCGGGGCGGACCGGGTCAATCATGCCGCAGAGGCCGAGGAAGGTCATGTCATGCTCGAGCGCCTCGGGCGAGAAGGACTCCGGCGCCTCCTTGCCGTAGTTCACGCGGGCGGCTGCCATCACGCGCAGGGCGTCGTCGGCCATGGCCTTGTTGGCCTCCATGATGCGCGCGCGGCGCTCGTCGGTGAGGGGCACGTCGCCGTCGGCGGTGCGCACCATGGTGCAGCGGGCGAGCACGACGTCCGGGCCGCCCTTGGTGTGCTGGACGTAGTTGCCGTCCGGCGCGAGGTTCACGACGGACATCATCTTGCGGCCGGAGTCGAACGGGGCCTCGCCCACGCGGGGGTTCGCCGCGTCGAGGTCGGCCGAGGTGAAGCCGAGCTTCGCGGCGTCGGCCACGAGCGCGGCCTCCGTCGGCTCGCCCACGGCCTCGTCCCTCTGCTCGTCCCACTTCGCGTCGGAGCAGAGCGCCATGCAGCGCACGAGCCTGTCCTGGTCCTCGGTGAAGTGGCGTACGACCGTCATCTTGTTCTGCGTGAGGGTGCCCGTCTTGTCGGAGCAGATGACCTGCGTGCAGCCGAGGGTCTCGACGGCCGAGAGCTTGCGGATGATCGCGTTGTGCTGGCTCATCTTCGTTACGCCGATGGACAGCACTATGGTCACGACGGCCGCGAGGCCCTCGGGGATGGCGGCGACGGCGAGCGACACCGCGACCATGAAGGTGTTCAGCACCAGGGGCATGTTGTCGAAGAAGCCCATGCCGTGCTTCAGCCACGTGACGCCGAACACGAGGGCGCAGATCACGATGCAGATGATCGAGAGGACCTTCGAGAGCTCGTCGAGCTTCTTCTGGAGCGGGGTCTCCTCGTCGGTCGCGCGGGACAGCGCGTCGGCGATCTTTCCCATCTCCGTGCCCATGCCGGTAGCGACCACGACGGCCCGCCCGCGGCCGTACACCACGGTCGAGCCCATGTAGCACATGTTCTTGCGGTCGCCGAGCGGAACGTCCCCGCCCTCGGGGGCGTCGAGCGTCCCGGCGACCTTGTTTGCCGGCACGGACTCGCCCGTGAGGGCAGCCTCCTCGATCTTCATCGAGGCGCTCTCGAGGATGCGGCAGTCCGCCGGGACGGAGTCGCCCGCCTCGAGCACCACCACGTCGCCCACGACGAGCTCGGAAGAGGACACCGCCACGATCCTGCCGTCGCGGACCGCCTTGCTCTGCGCGGCGGACATCTCCTGCAGGGCGGCCAGGGCCTCCTCGGCCTTGGACTCCTGGACCACGCCGAGCACGGCGTTCACCACCACGACGAAGCAGATGATGATCACGTCCGCAAAGTCGGCCTCGCCCTGGGCGATGCCCGTGAGCGCCGAGATGACCGCAGCCACGATCAGCATGATGATCATGGGGTCGGCCATCTGCGCGAGGAACCGCTTCCACAGCGGGTCCTTCTCGGCCTCCTTGAGCTTGTTCAGGCCGTCACGCTCGAGGCGCGCGGCAGCCTCCCCCGCAGTCAGCCCGCGCTCGCCGTCGGAGCCGACG
The DNA here is from genome assembly GCA_902761955.1 of uncultured Olsenella sp. Taxonomy (GTDB): domain Bacteria; phylum Actinomycetota; class Coriobacteriia; order Coriobacteriales; family Atopobiaceae; genus Parafannyhessea. Next base: position 3,537 of record CACWMM010000038.1, read on the forward strand.
GCCTCGAGGACTGCCGAGGAGTCTTGCAGGTATTCCTTCAATTTTCCCTCCTGGATCATTCGTCCGGCAGATTGATGCCCGATCATAATTCCCCAGGAGGGGCAAGGGCTCACCAAGGTTGCCATGCCGGACGCCCAACATGACATCACCCATTCTACCCAAGGGTCATCGCGCGGGCGAGAAGCGCTTGGCTTGTGTGGCCTTGGACAGAAACTCCCCAGAAACAAAGGGCGGGCTTCGAAACCCGCCCCATGCTGCCGAGAGACATGGCGATGTGCCGTTTCCGTATCTCGCCCAGCCGTTACGCCCGACGCCACAGAACGTCACAGGTATACGTCTGCCTTCTCGCGCCCGAACTTGTGGAGCAGCTCATGGCAAGGCCTGCAGGCCGCACAGTCGCAAAACATTGCGCCCGCCTCCTTGCGCTTCTTGGAGTGGGCGACCATCGCGTTCGCCCCTTCCTCACCGAATACCTGCTTCCCTACCTCAGAGCCTGCGAAAGCAATGAGGTCGTCGATGGTGGTCTGGTGCTCGCTGATGGCATCCAGGAAGGCATCGGTGGCCTTATCCACATCATCGCCGTTCGCGACGGCGCTCTTCCAAGCCTGGGCGAATGACTTCGTGTCCCCCGAAGCAGACGGCGCAGCAAGAATCTCGTCCACCTTGGACGCAGTGTATGCCAACGTCTCCTTGTCCATTTGCATGTCCTTTCGAGAGTGCCCAATCGTTGCTCTCGTTATGGTACCCATGTACTCGCCAGCTACCTAAGAGGATTCTCCAGAAGGCGCGGAGGGTTTTCCGTCTGGCGTAGCCGCAATGTCATTGGGGAGAAGCTCTGGCTGCGCGCGACGCGGCCCTCCGAAAGTGATTGGCTGCCCCATCGCAGCATGGGCTTGCCCGGAATACGGTTGACCGCGCGAACGTAGACAAATCGGCGCTGACCACCACATACTTGGCCTAGCGAGCTCCAACGGGTCGTGTCGTCGCTATAATTTGATGTATCGATAGGCTAGCGGCTGGCAAGCACAGCCTAGGCAAGGCGGCATTGCGCCGCCACGACGAAAGGATCAGACATGAAGGTTCTTTTCTTTGGCACGCGTGGCTACGATAAGAAGTCTTTCTCGGCGGAACTCCCCAACTATCCCGACGTTCAGGTCGATTTCACCGAGGTGAACCTCACACCCACGACCGCCGCACTCGCCAAGGGCTATGACGCCGTCTGCGCCTTCGTCAACGCCGATGTCTCCGCAATGACCCTAGAGATTCTCCGCGGCCTCGGCGTCGGCCTCGTCCTCATGCGCTGTGCCGGATTTGACGCCGTAAACGTCGACTTCGCGAAGTCCATCGGCATGAAGGTCACCCGCGTCCCCGCCTACTCCCCCGAGGCCATCGCCGAGCACGCCATCGCCCTCGCCCTCTGCGCCGACCGCCACATCCACAAGGCGTACATCCGCGTCCGCGAGAACGACTTCTCGCTCGACGGCCTCGTCGGCCACACGCTGCACGGCAAGACCGCAGGCATCATTGGCACCGGCCGCATCGGCGCCGCACTCGCCCGCATCTGCAAGGGCTTCGGCATGACCGTCCTGGGAGCCGACCTCTATCCCAACCAGAAGCTCGTTGACGACGGCGTGATTGACAAGTACGTCGACTACGACACCATCTACGAGCAGGCCGACCTCATCAGCCTTCACGCCTTCCTGAACGAGGAGAGCTATCACCTCGTGAACGACGACACCATCGCCAAGATGAAGGACGGCGTCATCCTCATCAACACCGCACGCGGCGGTCTCGTCGACATTGAGGCGCTCATCCGCGGCATCCGCTCTGGCAAGATCGGCGCTGCCGGCCTCGACGTGTACGAGGGCGAGAACGCGAACGTGTACCAGAACCGCGAGGACCAAATCCTCGGCCACTCCATCACCGCCCGCCTCTGCTCCTTCCCCAACGTCGTCCTCACCTCGCACCAGGCGTTCTTCACCTACGAGGCGCTGCAGCAGATTGCCCAGGTCACGCTGGACAACGCAGAGCGCTACGCGAAGGGCGAGGAGTTCAGCGAGCGCAGCGTCGTCTGCTAGATGACTAGGAATCGCGGTCATTACCATTTCCTTGAACATCGCCAACTAAGTCTGCCGTCAGCGGTTTACAATAGGGCGCAAGCGGTTTGAAAGCGTTTCCAGGCGAGCCGCACACTGTGGCTCGCCTTTTTCTATGGCAGAAAGGAACAGCATGTCTACCAAGAGGACCAAGATCGTCTGCACGATGGGACCCGCGACCGAGAGCGATGAGGTTCTGCGCGAGCTCATCAAGAACGGCATGAACGTGGCCCGCTTCAACTTTAGCCACGGATCCCACGCGTACCACCGCCAGAACATCGAGCGTGTCCGCAGCATCTCCGAGGAGCTTGGCATTCCCGTCGCGATCATGCTAGACACGAAGGGCCCCGAGGTTCGCACGGGTCTTCTCGAGGGTGGCCAGAAGGTCACCGTCAACACCGGCGACAAGATTGTCGTCACCGCTCAGCCCACCACCGAGGACTGGCACGGCAACGCCGGACACATCTCCCTTGACTACCTCAACCTCCCCAAGGAGGTCGAGAAGGGCTCGATCATCCTGATCGACGACGGCCTCGTGGGCCTCGAGGTCGACCACGTCGAGGGCAACGACATGCACTGCGTCGTCACGAACGGCGGCGAGATCGGCGAGAAGAAGGGCGTCAACGTCCCGAACGTCGAGATTGGCCTGCCGTCCGTCACCGAGCAGGACATCGCGGACATCATGTTTGGCTGCGAGCTTGGAATCGACGCCATCGCCGCGTCCTTCATCCGCAACGCCCAGGCGGTCGACGAGATCCGCAAGCTCTGCGCGGACAATGGCCTTCGCAACGTGTACATCTTCCCCAAGATCGAGAGCGCCCTGGGCGTGAAGAACTTCGACGAGATTCTTGCCGCCTCCGACGGCTGCATGGTTGCCCGTGGTGACCTGGGCGTCGAGATTCCCGCGCAGGAGGTCCCGCACATCCAGAAGATCATCATCAAGAAGTGCGCCCAGAGCTACAAGCCGGTCATCACGGCCACCCAGATGCTCGACTCCATGATCCGCAACCCGCGCCCGACCCGCGCCGAGGTAAACGACGTCGCGAACGCCATCTACGACGGCACCGACTGCGTCATGCTCTCCGGTGAGACCGCGGCGGGCAAGTATCCCGTCGAGGCCGTCAAGATGATGGCCTCCATCTGCAGGGAGACCGAGAAGTACCTCCCCGAGCGTCGCGAGTACCACGACCGTGGCGGCATGCGCAACGTCAACTCCGCCATCGGTCTCGCGGCCGCGGAGGTCGCGGAGCGCGTGAACGCGAAGTGCATCATCTGCCCGACCCACAGTGGCCGCACTTCTCGCCTGATCTCCAACTTCCGTCCCCGCATCCCCATCGTCGCGATGTCGCCCTCGAACCACGCCATCCGCAAGACGTGCTTCCAGTGGGGCGTCGACGCGTACAAGACCACCGAGCAGGGCTCTCTGTCCGCGACGTGCTACAACGCGCTGACCGTCGCGAAGGAGAACGGCGTCGTCGATACTGGCGACCTGGTGGTCGTCACCGCCGGTGACCCGCAGACGTCCCCCTCTCAGGGCGACTACATCACGTCCACCAACATGGCGATGGTCTCCCAGATTCAGTAAGAGCCCGTCGGCTAAGGCAAGGACATGCTTCGGGGCCGTCCCTCAAGGGGCGGCCCTTTTTTCATGCGACGGATTATAGATAGAATGAATGCCACATGGCATGGCCGCCCACGGGCGGCGCGAAAGGCTACGGCAGACAGGAGGAGCCATGTCCGCAGGCATGATCACGGCACTGTGCTATCCCAAGTGCTCGACGTGCAAGAAGGCCACCAAGTGGCTGGACGAGCACAGCATACCCTACGAGTACCGCGACATCACGCTACAGAACCCCACGTCCGAGGAGCTTGCCGCCTGGCACGCGCGCAGCGGGCTTCCCATCAGGAGGCTGTTCAACACGTCCGGCATGCTCTACCGTCAGATGGGACTGAAGGACAGGCTGCCAGGCATGTCCGACGAGGAGTGCTACCAGCTGCTTTCCACGGACGGCATGCTCGTGAAACGCCCACTTCTGGTGGGGGCAGACCTCGTACTCGTAGGCTTTCGCGAAGCGGAGTGGGAGCAGCGGCTCCTGGGCTAGCGGGAAAGCATCCACAACGAAATCGGGGACGAAATCGGGGCGCCGGGCAGTTGCGAGCCGGGCGCCCCGATGGCGTTTGATCGATCTGGGCAGAAGGCCGCCCGTCACCTCTCGCAGAGCCAGAAATGCGCCGAGAAGGGCTCGACCTCGCTGCCGCCGCCAAAGTCGTGGTCCGAGCCGTCTATCACGTCCTGCGCCCTGCCACAGCCAGCGTCGAAGTGGAACGTGTAGGGCTCCGCCGCGATGTTTATGGCCACGAACAGACGCTCGTGCTCGCTCTGGCGCTGGAACAGCAGCTGTTTGGGCTGTACCGCAACCTGCGAATAGTCGCCCCACGCCAGCGCCTCCGCGCCGGGGTGACCGGGCTTGCGGCACTCTGCGAGGGCAGAGACCCAATCCGTAAGGTCGTTCCACTCCGGCGCATCGAGCGCGGGCCTGAGCTCGTGATCGCCCGGGAGCTGCTCGCCCTCGATCCCCCACTCGCTTCCATAGTACACGTTCGGGACGCCCGCCATGCCAAAGAGCAGACCATACAGCGGCCGCAGCTGACGCTTGTCGTCCAGCTTCGTCGCGATGCGCGGCACGTCGTGGTTGTCGAGGAAGTTGAGCAGGTGCCGGCCGGTATACAGGTCCCACGGGTGCGAGCCGCTCTGACGCTCGAGCGAGTACGCGATCTCGTGCATGTTCGCAGAGTTCGCGGACGACCACAGGCCCTTGTACGCCTCGTAGTTCGTGACGGAGTCGCAGAGGTCGTCGCCCATCCACTGGTTGTAGTCGCCGAACATGGTCTCGCCCAAAAGCAGGAACTTCCCGCCCTTCTCGCCCAGGCGAGAAGAACGCTTCTGCGAAAGCTCGTTCGCGATGCGGCGCAGGTAGCCGAGGAAGCCCCGGTCCAGGCAGTATGCGACGTCCAGGCGCAGCCCGTCGACGTCGAACTCCTCCTCCCAGTCGCGGATGACCTTCGCGAGGTAGTCGTTCAGCTCGAAGTTGCCGTGGTTGAGCTTCACGAGGTGCCTGACGCCCTCCCAGCACTCGTAGTTGAAGCCGTCGTCCCACTCGTCGTTGGAGCCCCAGTCGATGTTGAACCAGCCGGCATACGGGCTCGCCTGGCGGTTCTTGCGGACGTCCTCGAACGCCCAGAAGCTGCGGCCCACGTGGTTGAAGACGCCGTCCAAAAGCACCTTGATGCCCGCCTCGTGGCATGCGTCCACCACGTGGCGCAGGTCGTCGTTAGTGCCGAGGCGCCGGTCCACCTTCGTGTAGTCGATGGTGTCGTAGCCGTGGGCCTCGCTCTCGAACACGGGGTTCAGCAGCAGGCACGTTGCGCCAAGCCTCTGCATGTGCCCCACCCAGCCGTCGTCCACGAGCTTGCGAAGCCTGTGCACGGGCTCGCTCGTCCTGTCGTTCTGGTAGGGCGCACCCGTGAGCCCCAGCGGATAGACCTGATAGACAACCGATTCCTCGTACCAGCTCATACAGCCTCCCCCATCGTGGGATATGTGTTTCGCCCGGCCCGCCGGCCTTGGCGCGGCCGTGCTAGGCGCGATGCGTCTCGTTGCTGATGACGCACCTGTTTGCGGGCAGCCAGATGCTGCCCCACTCGAACGGGACGCCGTTGTCGAGCCTGACCAGCTGGTCAAGCTCCAGCACCGGCGCGTGCTCGTCGCACTCCAGGTAGCCGCCCCTCACCTTGCCGGCCGTGCGTGCGGTGTAGACCATCTCGGAGCGACCGATCCCGTGGCCGCTCGTGCGCTCCACGGCCGCAAACAGCGCCTCGTGCTCGAAGTTCGCATCCTCGATCCCCGGGCAGACGCTCAGGTTCAGGTGGCTTTCGATGAACATGACGGCGCGGTGGCTCACGTAGCGCACGCGGCACAGGTACAGGTAGTCGTCGCCCACGTCCATCTGCAGGTTCTCCGCGCAGAGGGGGCCGGCCTGGCGCACCTCCGACTTCACGACCTTCGTCAGGTACTTTATGCCCTGTGCGCTCATGGACTCGCCAAAAGAGAGCAGGCGGTTGGAGCTCGGCCGCGCCATGACGGGCTGCACCACGAAGGTGCCGCGCCCGCGCTGCTGCACGAGCAGCCCCTCGTCCACAAGCTGACGGATGCCCTTCTGGACCGTGCCGCGGGACAGGTGGAGCATGTCCATCAGCTCGTGCTCGGACGGGATGGGCTCGTCCACCCCCCAGTCCTTCGAGTAGATCTTCTCGCGCACGTAGTCCGAGACCTGGACGTACAGCAGCTCGCCATCAGACTTGTCGAACTTGGGCATGCATCAACCCTTCCGCGGCAGCCGTCGGCTCGCCGCATTTAGCCTCGTGCGCCTGCGACCGCCCTACGCATTGCCGTCGCTACCGACCTCGCCGCACCCCAGTGCGCCATGCTCGGCGTAGGCCCTCAGATTCCTGACCATTAGATGATAGACATTTTCGTACGTTTGCGAGAAGAACGACGCGTCGAGCATGCAATAGTTTGGCGTGTCCGCGATGTGGTGCTCGCTGTTTTGCTCCACCACGTCGTCCGCGACGGCTATGGCGCGAATCGCGTCCGCCTCGGCTATGGGATACTGCGGAAACGCGGCAGCCTGCTGTAGGACGGACCTGCTGACCTGCGGCGCTATGGCAAGCTCGAGCGTACGGCCAAACAGGTCGAAGTCCGCCTGCTTTCGCTTGCGGGTCTCCTCCCCCGGCTCGATGCCGCGCTGCGCTATGTAGCGGTTGTTGGCGGCGTTGTACACGTTGTCCGCCAGAAGGTGCATCCACGCACCAAGCACCACGTCAGACGCACGGCCGTGCTCGTCCGCGGAGGCGCGCGCGTAGCGCGTCCAGAAGTCCCAGTATGCCGGCTGCGGCACGAAGGCCGGGTCCGCAAAGTGCGTCACCCGGTACGGCACCTTGCGGGAGATGGGCTGCACCAAATAGCCCACGTAGATGTCCGGCACGAGGTTGCCAAACAGGAACGCGTTCGCGTCGCGAATGCCCAGCGACCGCGCGTCCTGCTCGTGGAGCAGGCGCTGTACGTGGGCGATATGTATGTTCCAGCTTGGCATAGGGTCCATTCTAGGCATAAACGCCGCAGATGTGCACGAAGCATGGCGCATCGGCCACCAAAGACACCAAGTTCGCATGCCCGCCCAGGCCAGCATGCCCACCCAGGTTCGCGCGCGTCGCACAAGAAGGTCCCCCGGGCCGCTGCCCGAGGGACCTTGTGCCTGCAAGCGCCATGCCACGCAAGGGGGCACGCCGCTAGCTGCGGACCTCGCCGCCGGTGGACTTCATGACCTTCGTCACGAGCTTGTTGTGGGCCTTCTCGACCTCCTCGGAGGTGAGGGTGTGATCGGCCGCGCGGTAGGTGAGCGAGAAGGCCATGGACTTCTTGCCCTCGCCCACGCGGACCTTGTCGCGGTACACGTCGAAGAGACGGACGTCCGCAAGGAGCTTGCCGCCGGCGCTCTGGATGCGCTGGACGACCTGCTCGCAGGTCATGCCCTCGTCCACGACGAGCGCGAGGTCGATGGAGACGCCGGGCAGCGTCGGGACCTCCTTGTACGGGAGCTCGCGCTGGGCCAGGCGCAGCAGCGCCTTGACGGAGAGCTCGAATGCTACGACGGGGACGTCGAGGTCGAAGTTCTTCAGGCTCGACGGGTGGATGTTGCCGACCCAGCCAAGCAGCTCGCCCTGGGCAAGGACCTCGGCCGCGCGGCCGGGCTGGAGCCAGCCGTACTGCTTGGGGTCCGCGGCCTTGAAGCGGACCTTCGTGATGCGCAGGGCGTCGAGCAGGTTCTCGACCACGCCCTTGGCGTCGAAGAAGTCGAGCTTGCCGTACTTCTTGTTCCACTGGTCGTCGTTCCACGCGCCGCACATGACGCCGGCGACGTAGCTGGGCTCGTCAGGCTGGCTCTTGTGCTCGTGCCCGAAGAACACGCGCCCGACCTCGTAGAGCTGTACGTTCTGGACGCCGTGGTCCAGGTTGTACGCGACGGAGCGAAGGAGTCCCGGGATGATGTCGCGACGCATCTGGGACTGGTCGGCCACGAGCGGGCGCATGATCTGGACGGGGACGCCGCGGCCGTCCTCGCTCATGCCAAGGCGCTCGAGGTCCCTGGGGTCGGCGAAGTTGTACGTGGACGTCTCGCACAGGCCGCTCGCGCGCAGGACCTGACCGATCTTGCGGACGCGCTGCTGCTCGACGGTGAGGCCGCCGGCGTGGTTACGGGCAGCGGGGAGCGTGGGCTCGACGTCGCCCTCGCCCCAGAGGCGCAGCACCTCCTCGACGAGGTCGACCTCGCGCGTGAGGTCCGGGCGGTTCGTGGGCGCGACGACGTGCATGGGGGCGTGCTCGTCAGCGCCGCGCGTGACGGTGCAGCCCAGACGCTCCAGGCGGCGTGCCATGAACTCGGTCTCGATGGGGGCGCCGCACAGCGCGCGGACGCGGTCGGGACGCAGGTCCATCCGCGGCGCGTCGACCGGCGCGGGGTACACGTCGACCATGCCCTCGCACACGTCCGCGCCGCAGCACTGCTCGAACAGCGCGGCCGCGACGTCGCTCACCAGTGCGCAGCGCGCGCCGTCGACCTGGCGCTCGTAGCGGATGGACGCCTCGCTCATGAGGTCGAGGTTACGGCTCGTGCGGCTGACGTGGCCCTTGTCGAACACGGCGCTCTCGAGAAGGACGTCCACGGTGCCGTCGTCGATGTCGGAGTTCAGGCCGCCCATGACACCGGCGAGCGCCACGGGCGTGCTGCCGTCGTCCGTGATGACGGCCATGTCCGGCGTGAGCGTGCGCTCCTGGCCGTCGAGGGTCACGAGCTTCTCGCCCTCGTGCGCCGCGCGCACGACGATGTGGCGCTTGCCGTCGCGCTCGGACACCTTGCCCAGGTCGAACGCGTGCAGAGGCTGGCCCGTGAGGAACATGACGTAGTTGGTGACGTCGACCACGTTGTTGATGGGGCGTGCGCCCGCGGCGATGACGCGCTTCGCGAGCCACTCGGGGCTGGGGCCGATCTTCACGTTGCGCACGACGCGCGCGGTGTAGCGGCCGCACAGCTCCGCGTCGTCGATCGTGACGTCGACCATGTCGGCCGTGCGGCCGAACGCTGCGGACTCGTTCTTGATGGAGGGAAGCTCGATGTGGGTGTCCTCGTCGAGCATGGCCGAAACCTCGGTCGCCATGCCGCACATGGACAGGCAGTCCGGGCGGTTCGGCGTGATCTCGCAGTCGATCACCGTGTCGCTCATGCCCTTCCACTCCACGAAGTCGGCGCCCACGGGTGCGTCCTTCGGAAGAATCATGATGCCGGAGTGGTCCGCGTCGAGCCCGAGCTCGCGGCTGGAGCAATTCATGCCGAACGAGTCGACGCCGCGGAGCTTGCCCTTCTTGATCTTCATGTCGCCAGGCAGCGTCGCGCCCACGAGCGCGGTGACGGTCTTGTCGCCCACCTCGAAGTTCTGGGCGCCGCACACCACCTGCAGGGGGCAGGGCTCGCCCTTCTCGTCCACGTTGTACTTGCCCACGTCCATCTTGCAGACGTACATGTGGTCGGAGTCCGGATGGGGCACCTTCTCGAGCACCTTGGATGTCACGACGCGGGTGATGTCCGCGCCGACGCGCTCGACCGCCTCGACCTCCGTGCCGGTGCGGACGAACTCCCTCACGAGGTCCTGGGGGTCCTCGGGCACGTCCACCATGGTCTTGAGCCACTCATAAGAGACACGCATCTTGTTGCCTTTCTTTGCGGGAGCCTTGACGGCCGCCCGCACGTCGCCTTTTTCTGGGGTGCGACCCCGCGTGCGCGGGGTGCGCGGCAGCTAGAACTGCCTGAGGAAGCGCATGTCGCCCGTCATGAGCATGCGCAGGTCCGGCAGGTCGTAGCGCAGGGCCGCGACGCGCTCCACGCCGATGCCGAAGGCGAAGCCGGAGTACTTCTCGGGGTCGATGCCGCAGTAGCGGAACACGTTGGGGTCCACCATGCCGCAGCCCAGGATCTCGAGCCAGCCGGTGTTCTTGCAGAAGCGGCAGCCCTTGCCGTGGCACACGCCGCAGCTGACGTCGACCTCGCAGCTGGGCTCCGTGAACGGGAAGAAGTGCGGGCGGTAGCGCGTGGCGCGGTCCTTGCCAAAGATCTCGCGGCAGAAGTAGTCCAGCGTGCCCTTGAGGTCGCCAAACGTGATGCCCTCGTCCACGACGAGGCCCTCGACCTGCGTGAACTGCGGCAGGTGGTTTGCGTCTGCCGTGTCGGGGCGGAACACCGTGCCCGGGCAGATCATGTAGATGGGGGGCTTCTTCTCCTCCATCGTGTGCACCTGCACGCCGGAGGTCTGCGTGCGAAGCAGGACGTCCGACTCGCCCAGGACGTGCTTCTCCTTGCCCTCGGGCGCGTTGTCCACCACGTAGAACGTGTCCTTGGCCGAGCGGCTGGGGTGGTCCTCAGGGGCATTCAGGGCCGTGAAGTTGTAATAGGTGGTCTCGACGTACGGGCCGTCCTCGACCGTGTAGCCCAGGCCGCAGAAGATGTCCTCGATCTCCTCGCGGATTTGGCTGATGAGGTGCTCGGTCCCGGGGCTCAGCCTGCGTCCCGGCAGGGTGACGTCGGCCGCCTCCGCCATGATCCTCTCGTCCATCGCGCGCTTCGCGATCTCGAGGCGCGCCTGCTTGATGGCGCTGTCCACGTTGGCGCGCACCGTGTTGGCGAGCTTGCCCATCGCGGGGCGCTCCTCGGGCGGCACCTTGCCCATCATGTGCATGATCGCGGTGAGCGAGCCCTTCTTGCCCAGCGCCGCCACGCGGATCTTCTCAAGGTCCTCCAGGCTGTGCGCGCCCGCAAGCGCCTCCTGCACCCGCTCCTGAATCGCGTTCAGGTCGTCCGACATTGCCATGAAAATCCCCCTTTAACAAAAAACCGTCCCGAGCACATGGCTCAAGGACGGAGTTATCCGCGGTACCACCTTGATTGGCGTTCACGTTGTCTCTCGCGAGCACCCACTCGTTGAGCCCCGTTCCGTGGGGCGGACGGCTTCCCTACTTGCCGGCGGCTGCCCGGCGGCGTTCAGGTCGCGGCTGGTGGAGTGAACTTCGTCCGTCAGCCTTCGTAGGAGCCTCTCAGCCGGTGAGCTCCCTCTCTGTCCTCCAGCGACGCGACGGCCGAACCTCTCCGTCATTGCCTAGTGGCTGAGGATAGCACAGAACGCCCGAGCGGGCGAGAAGAACGCGGACATTCACAACTCGCAACGCGTTCGGGACGCACGGGCAACGGGGCGCACGCGCATGGGCCCCAGGCCGCGCGCAATCTAAAGTCGGTTGCGCTACGCGGTAAACGGCCACTCCCCCGCGGCGAGCGCCTCGATCGCGTCCGCCACGGCCTCCTTCGAGCTCGGACCGATGTGCCAGCGGGCGGCAGCGGCCGCCTCCGGCGTCGCGTTTTCCACCGCCACGGAGTTGGGGATGGCCTCGAACATGGAGATGTCGTTTCCCGCGTCGCCGAAGACTACGACCTCGTCCACGCCGATTCCCAGCTCATGCGCAAGCGCAAGGATGCCCGTCGCCTTGTTCCATCCCGCGCGCATGACGTTCGTGAAGCCCGGCTGCGGGTAGTCGAAGTCAAGCTCGTCCACACCTTGGTTCAGCGCCTCGACCATGGCGCGCGAGTCCTTCTCGCCCGCAGGCGCAAGCGCACCGTCCGCGGACTCCTGGGCCAGAAACACGTTCGCCTTCGTCGCAGCGAAGTCCGGAAGCCCGAGCGCCGTGCCGTCCGGCCGCGCGCGACAGGCCGCGGCGTACGCGGGAAACGTCGCCCTGAGGTCCTTAAGGTCGCCGCTCACGAGCGAGGGCGTCGCGCCGTCGAACGCGATGACCCCCGCATGCGGAAACCGCGAAGCTAGCCTCGCGGATCTTGCGGCCGTCCAGGAACACCTGGTTCCCGTTCGTCGCGACGCACGTCCGGAAGCACGCGACGTCGCCCGAGAAGAGCGGCGACAGCCAGTCGAAGCCGCGGCCCGTGGCCGGCCCCACGTGGATGCCCGCCTCCATGGCATGGTGCATCGCCGCGCGCGTGCGGGGAGGAACGGCGTCGAGCCCCCACGGAAGCAGCGTGCGGTCGATGTCCGCAAGGATGAGCCTGATCTTCTGACGTGCCATTTCGTTCCTCTTTCGCGCGGTGCGTGCCATCAAACGCCACAACGTATGATACGGCAACGCCTGCCCCCGTCACGGCGACGTCCGCCCTTGGCCGCACGCCGCCCGCCATGCAAACGGGGCCCGGCCTTGGCCGAGCCCCGCATCACAATCACAAATCCCAGGTCGCCCGCGGCGCAGGCCGCCTGCGCCCAGCGCGCCCTACTTGAAGCAGCCCTCAACGATAGCGGCGAGCTTCTCGGGGTCGTCGCAGGTCAGAAGGTCGCTGCGGAACGACTCCTTCGTCAGCATGATGGCGACCTCGCTCAGTAGCTGCAGGTGCGTCGTGCCCTTCTCCTCCTGCGGGGTGCAGATCGCAATGGCGACCTTGATGGGCTTCTTGTCCATCGACTCCCACTCGATGTCACCGGCAAACTTCACCAGCAGGACGGCCGTCTGCTTGATGGCATCGCTCTTTGCGTGCGGAATGGCAAAGCCGTCCATCATTCCCGTGGTGCCCTCGGACTCGCGAGCCTTGAAGGCGTCCAGCACCGCCTTCTCGTCGTCGGCGTAACCAAGCTCGACCATCTTCTTCGAGAGGAACTCAAGAGCCTCGTCTACGTTCTTCGCAGGGTTGTCAAGAAACACGTGGGACGACTTAACGAAATCTGCCATGACAGTCTCCTTTGGCAAAGCCGGTTACCAACACTTTAATCCAATTGTATCCGCGTAAACGGTAGTCAACGTCATAAAAGAAGCAAAAGTTTGCTGCTCACGTATTCGTGGACATTTCCGCCGCCACCGTCCGTCGCCGCAGTTGCGGGCGAGAAGGACGCGGCCACGCTCTTCTCGCCCAGCCTTCGCGCCCAGGCGCTACTCGCCCTTCGCGGCCTCCTGCAGCGCCGCGTACGCGACGCCGTACATGCCGGCCTGGTTGCCGAGGCTGCACGGTAAGATGCGCGCGCTCGCGCTGGTCGAGAGGCAGTGCGACCTGAACGAGGCCGCGAGCCTCTCCGCAAACAGGTCGAAGCCACCGGCCACGCCGCCGCCAATCAGGTACGCCGCCGGGTCTATCACGCAGCTAATCTGCGCAAGCGCAAGGCCCAGTGTGTCGCACATCTGGTCGATGGCGCGCTCCGCGCACGCGTCGCCGTCGCGGCACGCGTCGAAGACCGTGATCGTGTCCGTCGCGTGCTCCGGCTTCGGGTGCTCGCCGCCGTCGGCCTTGCACGCCTGCTGGTACAGCCAGACGATACCCGTCGCAGACGCGTACTGCTCCAGGCAGCCCCTGCGCCCGCAGCCGCACACGCGGGTCTCCCCCGCGTTCACGGTGATGTGGCCGATCTCGCCGCCGGCGCCAAACGCGCCTGAGACCAGCTTTCCGCCGGTCACGACGCCGCCGCCCACGCCGGTGCCCAGCGTCACCATCACGAAGCTCGAAAGGTCGCGCGCAGACCCCTGCCACAGCTCGCCGAGCGCCGCCGCGTTCGCGTCGTTCACGAACGCGAGGGCCGCGTTGCCAAACTCGTGCTTGATCGCGGTCTTCAGCCCGTCGGGGTCGAGCCTGATGTTCGGCAGCATGCCCACGCGGCCGCTGTCGTCCACGGGTCCCGGGATGTCCAGGCCCACGGCGGACACGTCGTCCGGAAGGAATCCCGCGCCAACCACGAGCGAGCTCAGCCCCTCGCACACCTCCGCGAACGCCTTCTCGTCGTCGATGGCCCCGGTCGGGATCTTCTTCACCTCCACGAGCTTGCCCTCCGGCGTAAACAGCCCCGCCTTGATGCTCGTTCCGCCAATGTCGATACCCAGCACGCAACTCATAAGGGCTCCTCTCCCCGGCACGCGCCGGGACGGACAACGTGTTCCAAATACCTAAGAGTATCGTTCAAGTCGGCCGGCCGCGCGCCCAGAACCCCGCAACATGTCCGCATGGGAGCGCATCCGGTCGACAGGCGAGCAAACCTCCCGCGCCGCACGGCGCCCCGCGTGCGTCAACGCACCAAATCGCGCGTGCCGCCGCCCCCGCAAACCTCCCAATCACGCTAGACTTGTGCATCAGAAGCACGAATTCCGCAGCCCCGCCCACCGCCGGTCACCACACCGGCCATGGCAGGGCAGGCAAGGAGAAGAACATGCCCTCAGATGATTCCAAGCGCAGGCCAGAGGCGAGAAAAGCCGCGTCCACCGGCGCAGTGCCCTCGTTCCTGAGCATCTTCGCCCACGCGGCCGACAGGTTCGAGGATCCCGCACCGGTTGTCGAGGGCGAGCCCGTCGGCGACGGCGACCTCACGATAGAGCGCGGTCCCAACCTGGACGAGGCCGAGCAGGCGCCCGCACCCGCGGCGCAGGAGCCCGCACCCACCACGGAGCCGGCAGAGCCGGCCGATGCCGTGGAGCAGATGTATCGCCAGGAGGTCGCGAAGGCGGCGCCGGAGGCCACCGCCACCGACGAGGCGCCCCACGCGGCCAGGCCCAACCGCCCGCGGCCGGCGGACGGGCGCGAGGCCATGGGCGTGCCGCACAAGCCGGCGCCCGCGGCCATCAGCAACCCCAAGGAGGACATCGCCTCCCTCAACGACCTCGAGCGTCACCTGTACGCGCACCGCTACGCGCGCATCGGCATCTCGTGCTACGGCCCGTCCATCGACCCGGCGAAGGCCGTGACCGACCGCGGCGAGGCCCAGGCCATCCTCGAGCAGGAGGACAAGGAGCTCGTCTGCAACCCGGAGACCGGCGCCATGCTCGAGCGCCTCAACTCCATGCCCGATATCCTGACCGAGACCCAGAAGGCCCAGGTCAAGATCCTGCGCCGCGACCGCGCGCAGATGGTCGACGTCCCGGACGACGTCCAGATGGACTTCACGCGCCTGCTCGCCGAGTCCGACAGCGTCTGGCAGAGGGCGAAGGCGGCAAACGACTTCGCGTCGTTCGAGCCCTACCTCGACAGGATCGTCCAGGCCATGGTCAAGATCGCCCACTATCGCAACGCTGACGCCGACCCGTACGACGTCTGGCTCGACAGCTTCGAGCACGGCTGCGACCGCGCGTTCTACGACGAGTTCTTCGGCCAGGTCAAGGGCATCGTCGTGCCGCTGTTCGCAGAGATCCGCCGCCGCGGCTGGCAGCCGGACCGCTCCGTGATCGAGGGCCGCTTCGACGAGCGCCGCCAGTGGGCGCTCGCAAGCGACCTCGTCGACCTCGAGGGCCTCGACCGCGACGCCCTGTTCGTCACCACGACGGAGCACCCCTACTCCGACGCCCTCACCACCAACTACTCCATCATCGCCGCGCACGTGTACGAAAACGACGTCGTCTCGAACGTGTACACGATGCTGCACGAGGGCGGCCACACGCTGTACGAGTGCGGCGTGAACCCAGACTTCAACTACACCTCGCTCAAGGGCGGCACCTCCGCCGGCATGCACGAGGCGCAGTCCCGCTTCTTCGAGAACTACGTCGGCCGCAGCCGCGCGTTTGCGGCACCGCTGCTCAAGACCATGGCCAGCCACTTCCGCGGCCAGCTCGGCCGCGTCACGCCCAACCAGTTCTACCTCGCGGTCAACAGGGCCGAGGGCAGCCTCGTCCGCACCGAGGCCGACGAGCTCACCTATCCGCTGCACGTGCTCGTGCGCTTCGAGATAGAGCAGATGCTCTTCTCGGGCCAGATCACCGCCAAGGACGTGCCCGCGGTCTGGAACCAGAAGTACAAGGACTACCTCGGCGTCGACGTCCCGGACGACACCCATGGCTGCCTGCAGGATTCCCACTGGGCAGACGGCCTGTTCGGCTACTTCCCCACCTACGCGCTCGGCGGCGCCATCGGCGCGCAGCTGCGCCACCAGATGATCGCCGAGGGCATGGACTGGGAGGGCCTGCTCTCCAAGGGCAACCTCGCCCCCGTGCGCGAGTGGCTGCGCACGCGCATCTGGCAGTACGGCCGCTCCAAGGACTCCGCGGAGCTCATCCAGAACGCGTGCGGCGAGCCGTTCAACGCCACCTACTACACCGACTACCTGCTCCAGAAGTTCTGCGCCATCTACGGCATCAGGCTTCCTGAGCCCGAGGACGGTGGTCAGGCGTGAGGGCATGCGTCCAGCGCGTCAGCGAGGCCAGCGTCTCCGTGGACGGAAGCGTCACCGGGACATGCGGCCGCGGGTTTCTCGTCCTTCTGGGCGTCGGCCCCAACGACGACGAGCAGGCTGCGCGGCGCCTATGGGAGAAGATCTTCCGCCTCAGGGTGTTCGACGACCCTGACGGCAAGATGAACCTCTCGCTGGCGCAGGTGGACGGCGAGGTGCTCGTGGTGAGCCAGTTCACGCTCTATGCGGACTGCAGGCGCGGCAACCGACCGTCGTTCACGGACGCCGGTCCCCCGGAGCTTGGGGAGCGCCTGTACAACCACTTCCTCAAGCTCGCCGCCAACGACGTCCAACACGTGGGCCACGGCGTCTTTGGCGCGGACATGCAAGTGTCACTCGTAAACGACGGTCCCATCACCATCTGGCTCGACACGGACGAGCTGTCAAGACCAAGGAGGTAGCACGCATGAACAAGTTCTTCACGGAGTTCAAGGAGTTCGTCAGTCGCGGCAACGTGATGGACATGGCAGTCGGCGTCATCATCGGCGGCGCGTTCACCGGCATCGTCACGTCGCTCACGGACAACATCATCAACCCGCTCATCACGTTTTTGACCGGCGGCGGAACGGAGATCTCCGGCCTCGTGGTCCCCGGCACCAAGATCGACTTCGGCGCGTTCATCAGCTCCGTCATCAACTTCCTCATCGTTGCGCTCATCGTGTTCATCCTCGTCAAGAGCGTGAACAGGCTGAGCGAGGCCACGGCGAAGCTCACGCACGCACAGGAGCAGGAAGAGGAGGCCGCGGCCCCCGTGTGCCCGCACTGCCTGGAGGAGGTCAAGGCCGGTGCCACCCGCTGCCCGCACTGCGGCGGCGAGATCCCCGGCGGCGCCCGCGCAAAGGCGTAGGCACCCGCGCCAGCACCGCTTCGAGGCGGACTCCCGGCACGCGTCGGGAGCCCGCCTCATGTGCAAAGCCATCGACGCCACGGCGCTATGCCTGAGCGACGAGCCCCTCCGGCCCCTCCCGCACGGGGTACAGCCCCGCCGCCACGTCACGCGCCACGGCATACTCGCCAGACTTGAACAGCGCGAGCACCACCCTCTGGAAGCGCGGCGCATACGACGCCAGCACCTCGAGCGCCACGGTCAGCCCCTCCTCCAGCGGGTAGCCGTAAACGCCGCACGATATCGCCGGAAACGCGATGGACGCGTCGCCCAGCTCCAGCGCCAGCTCGCACGAGCTGCGGTAGCAGGACTCAAGCTCCCGCCGGCACGCGTCCGCCCTTCTCGCGCTGTACACCGGACCGACGGTGTGGATCACGTGGCGTGCCTGGCGTATGCCATACGCGCCCGTCGCCTTCGCCTCTCCCGTGCGGCAGCCGCCAAGCGTGCGGCACTCCTCAAGAAGGCCCGGCCCGGCGGCGCGGTGGATGGCACCGTCCACGCCCCCGCCGCCCAAGAGCGTGTGGTTCGCGGCGTTCACGATGGCGTCCGCACGCTGCTCCACGACGGAGCCTTGCACCACGCAGAGCATGGTTAGTCCTTCTTGCGCAGGTAGCGAGCCGCGTCCGGGTCGGTCGGCCGCAGAAACTGCTTGCAGATGTTATCCGTGCGCAAATACTCCCTGCCCCACGGGTCCGTCAGCGGCACAAGGTCGCGTGGGCTCTTCGCGAAGTACATGTCGGGGTCGCGGGTCTCGTGCGGGTCGGCCAGCGTGTAGCCCCTGCTGCACGAGCCCTGGTACCTCCCCCACTCCTCGTTGTACGAAAAGCTGCTGAATATGCAATCAGAGCAGTGCAGTCCTGTCGCCATCGGTCGTCCTTTCCAAGGCATCGCCACCTACACAGTCTTCCCGGCGCGCCGGCTTTGATTCACCCTGCTCGCCAGACGGCGTCCGCGCGACACTCCGCAAGCGCTATCGTGGTAGCGTCGCACCACGCATCATCGCACGAACGTCCACCACAGGGGAATGGGAGAAGAGCATGCGCGCCAGGATCGCAAGGGCATTCGTGGACTGGCTGGAAAGCGCCGGCGAACGGCTGCTTCGCGACCGCGTCGTCGTGGCATCTGCCGACACCATGTTCGGGCCCACGCAGGTCGTGGACGTGCACGACGCCTCCGGCGCGCCCGTCCGCGTGCTCGAGGTGGACGGCACGTGGCAGAGCGCCACCTACCTGGACGACTCCTGGTGCGAGCTCGTCTTCCCGTACCACCGGCTGTTCGCGCACGCAATGGAGGCCATGGCTCGGCAGCCCCGCCGCGTGCTCATGCTCGGCGGGGGCGGCTACGCGTTTCCCAAGTACCTCGTCGCGCACGACCCGGACGTCCGCGTGGACGTGGTCGAGGTCGACCCCGCGGTCTCGCGGCTCGCGCGCGACTACTTCCTGCTTGACCGCCTCGACCAGATGAGCTCCGGAAGCTCCTCGCGCGTCGGCACCGTCAACATGGACGGCCGCGCGTTCTTGGAGGGCAGCGCCGGGCACGCGCGCTACGACATGATCGCAAACGACTGCTTCGGGGCGCTTCTGCCCACGCGCTCCCTCGCCACGCTCGAGGGTGCCCGCATCGCGAAGGGCCGCCTCGCGCAGGACGGCATCTACGTCGCAAACGTCGTGTCCGCGCTCGAGGGAGAAAGGTCGCGGCTCCTTCGCGACGTCACGCGCACGCTTCGCGAGGTCTTCTCGCATGTGTACGTCATCCCGTGCTCCACAGACGAGCCGGACGCGGAGGACAACAACGTTGTCGTGGCGTCAGACGCGCCGCTCGCGCTCGAGGGCACGTTCGAGCCCTCCTGCGGCCCCGAAGGAGACGTGCTTCGCGACTAGCCCCGCCACACGCGTCGCCGCCCGGCGCGCCCACCACGCCCGCACGTCGAGCGCACGGGACGTCTGGCGTAAGAGCCGCAGGCGGCATGCCAGGGCGCGCATATACTCTGTCTCGTCCTTTTCGAGCGGAGGGAGAGCGCATGTCACAGGGCGAGGTCGCACGCACGCCCGTCTCGTTTGCGTCCGCAGACGGGGTCTCGACCATTCACGGATACGCTTGGTACGCGGGCGACCCCACGGTCGCGCACGAGGCGCGCCCCAGGGGCGTCGTCGTGCTCGTGCACGGCATGGCCGAGCACATCGAGCGCTACGACGAGTTCGCCCGCTACCTCGCGGACGCCGGCTACCTCGTCTGCGGCCACAACCAGATAGGCCACGGGTCGAGCTCCGCGCCAGAGCGCTGGGGCTGCCTTCCCGCCCACGGCGGGAGCGAGGTCTTGATAGAAGACGTCGAGCGCCTGCGCGCGCTCGCTGCCGCGCGGTGCGTGCCCGGCACGCCGTGCTTCGTGTTCGGCCACTCCATGGGAAGCTTCGTCGCCCGGTACTACGCCGCCACGTACGGCGACAGGATATCCGGGGCCGTCATCTGCGGCACCGGCTTCGTCGAGCCCCGCACGTCCCGCGCCGGCCACGCCCTAGCCACGGCGATTGCGCGCATGCGCGGCCAGGACCACAAGAGCGCCCTTCTCCACGCCATGGCGGACGGCGCGTACGCGAAGGCCATCCCAAACCGCCGCACGGACTTCGACTGGCTGTCCCACAACCAGCGCAACGTGGACGCCTACATCGCGGACGACGCATGCGGCTTCATGTTCTCCGCAGACGGGTACGCCACGCTCACGGAGCTCACGGCCGAGGTCTGCACCCTGGAGTGCGCCCAGCGCGTCCCGCACGACCTCCCGCTGCTCTACGTCGCCGGCGCGGAAGACCCCGTGGGCGAGCTCGGCCGCGGCGTCGTGCGCTCGGCCGAGCTCGCGCGCCGCGCCGGATCCACGGACGTCACGTACCGGATATTCGACGGCATGCGGCACGAGGTCCTCCAGGAGGACGGCCACGCCGCCGTGTTCGACTGCGTGCGCGGCTGGCTCGACCGGCACGCGCCCGTCCCAAACCAAGACCCCAAGATGGAGGCATAGCATGGGCGAGAAGTACATAGTCGCGCTCGACCAGGGCACCACGTCCTCGCGCGCCGTCCTGGTGGACCACGCGGGACGCATGGTCGACTGCGTGCAGCGCACGTACCCGCAGATCTACCCCAAGCCGGGCTGGGTGGAGCATAACCCGCAGGAGATCCTGTACTCGCAGCTCGGAAGCCTGACGGAGCTCGCGAGCCGCCACTCCCTCACCGCGGACAACGTCGCCGCCATCGGCATCGACAACCAGCGCGAGACCACGATCGTGTGGGACCCCACCACGGGCGAGCCCATCCACAACGCCATCGTCTGGCAGTGCCGCCGCACCGCGCCCATCATCGACGAGCTATGCGGCACGCAGGAAGCAAGGCGCATGGTCCAGGCGAAGACCGGGCTCCTGCCAGACGCGTACTTCTCGGCCAGCAAGATCAAGTGGCTGCTCGACAACGTGGGCGGGGCGCGGGAGCGTGCCGAGGCCGGCGAGCTCGTGTTCGGCACCGTGGACACGTGGCTCGTGTGGGTGCTCACGGGCGGGCTCGTGCACGCGACGGACCCCACGAACGCCAGCCGCACCATGCTGTACAACATCCACGAGGGCCGCTGGGACCAGGAGCTTCTGGACCTGTTTGGCATTCCCGCCTCCATGATGCCGGAGGTGCGGCCGTCCGCCTCGTTCTTTGGCGAGACGAGCTACCCGGGCATCCCGGCGGGCATTCCCATCCGCGGCGTCGCCGGCGACCAGCAGTCCGCGCTGTTTGGCCAGTGCTGCTTCGAGCCCGGCCAGGCGAAGAACACGTACGGCACGGGCTGCTTCCTGCTCATGAACACGGGCGAGCAGGCGCCGGTCTCCAAGAACAACCTGGTCACGACCATAGCTGCCACGCCGCCGGACGCGCCGCGCGTGCAGTACGCGCTCGAGGGCAGCGTGTTCGTGGCAGGCGCCCTCATACAGTGGCTGCGCGACGAGATGCACCTCGTCCGCACCGCCGAGGAGACGGAGTTCCTGGCGCGCAGCGTCCCCGACACGGGCGGCGTGTATATCGTGCCAGCGTTCACCGGCCTGGGCGCCCCATACTGGAAGCCGGACGCGCGCGGGATCATCTGCGGCATCACCCGCGGCACCACGCCGGCGCACGTGGCGCGCGCCGCGCTCGAGGCGCTGGCGTACCAGACGTACGACCTCGCGCGGGCCATGGAGGCCGACGCCGGCGTCACCCTGCGCGACCTGAACGTGGACGGCGGCGCATCGCGCAACGACTTCCTCATGCAGTTCCAGGCGGACGTCCTGCGCGCAAGCATCAGGCGCCCCCAGAACATCGAGACCACGTCCCTTGGGGCCGCGTACCTTGCGGGCCTCGCAAGCGGATTCTGGTCCGGAACGCAAGATCTTCTCGCCCTGCGCTCCTCCGACGACGTGTTCCGTCCTACCATGGGCAAGGAAGACGTTGCCGGCCTCTTGGCCGGCTGGAAGGACGCGATTAGGAGATCGATGTAGATGGACCTCTTCGTCACCCAGGCCATCAGGCGCTACGTACGGGACTCGCACGCGGAGGCGCTGGAGCTTCTGCGCACGCTGGCGCGGATTCCCGCGCCGTCGCACCACGAGGAGCAGCGCGCAAGCTTCATCGCGGGGTGGCTTCACGCGCACGGCGCGCGCAACGTGCGCGTGGACGACGAGAAGAACGTGCTGTGCCTGCTGATGAACCCCCGCGTGAGGCGCGAGGCGCACCACGACGCGCAGACGCTTGCCGAGAGCGTGAAGAACCACACGCTCACGATGTACGCCGCCCACACCGACGTCGTGTTTCCCGACACGACGGAGCTGCCGCTTCGCGAGGACGACGTGCGCATGTGGGCGCCGGGCGTGGGCGACGACACCGCGAACCTCGTGAACCTGCTGATGGCGACGAAGTTCCTGCTGCAGAACCCGCTTGCGCTGGACAGGGCCACGCGCAAGGGCAACATCCTAGTGGTTGCGAATACCTGCGAGGAGGGCCTTGGCAACCTCGCGGGAACGCGCAACCTGTTTGACGAGGTGGGCGACTGCGTGGACCGATACTTCTCGTTCGACCTGTACCTTCCGCAGTGCATTTCCGTGTGCGTGGGGTCTGAGCGCTACCAGATAGACGTGGAGTGCACGGGCGGCCACTCGTACCACGACTTTGGCAACGCGAACGCCATCGAGGAGGTCTGCTCGATCATAGAGGACCTGTACCGCATAAACCCGCCGACCGACGTGATGGACGGCGCGCACACCACCATGAACGTGGGCAAGATCGAGGGCGGCACCACCATCAACTCCATCCCGTCGCACGCGATGGCGAAGTTCGAGTTCAGGTCTTCCTCGCGCGAGAACATCGAGGTCATGCGCGCGTTCTTCGAGAGCGTGATCGAGAGGCACCGCCACGAGCTCCTGAAGCGCGATGACGCCGGCAAGATCACGGTCACGACGCTGGGCGTGCGCCCGTACGCGAACGGCGTGGACGACGAGGCGCTGCGGAGGATGACGGAGAGAAGCGCCGCCATCGTGAGGCGCGTGACGGGTGGGGACCCAGACCTGAGGCCGGCCTCCACGGACGCGAACGTCCCGCTGTCCCTGGGGATTCCCGCGAACACGATAGGCACCGTGCGCGGCGCGAAGCTCCACACCCGCGGGGAGTGGATCGAGAAGGAGAGCCTGAAGGAGGGCCTCGAGGTGGTGCTGCGGCTGATGCTGGGAGACTAGCCCCTACGCGCAGCGACAGCGGCGGAGGCTACGTACCCCGAGTGGCTCCCGGGCAACGTCCCCGTGCGAGCAGGGACGCCTTGCACCAGGGCGTTTTGAATGTGGTCTGTCATGCATTATCATGGGACAGATGGCTATTGGACCGGACATGGGGTGATGTAGTGGCAGCTGACGACGCACGGAGCGACTCCGCCAAGCCGGACACGACCGCAGACGACGCACGAACACCTCAGGTGCCGGAAGAGGCGGAGCCGAAAAGGCCGAAGCATGCTGCCCCGCCGAAAGCGGAGCCAAGGCCCGAGGCAGAGCCGGAGACTGCGCCGGAGCCTGAGGCAGAGCCGGAGCACGAGACCGAACCGGAGCCCGAGGCAGAGCGGGAGCCTGGGGACACGGGAAAGATCTACGTGCCGAAGACGGAGTACACCGCACCGGCCAAGGCCACGAGCGAGCTGGACGCCAGGAAGCGGTCCATGACGATCAGAGCGGTCCTTCTCGTCGTGCTTGCCGCCATCCTGGGGTCGACACTCATAGTCACAAGGTGCTTTGGCCTGCTGAGCGGCACGACGGTGCCGAGCGTCATTGGCTACGGGGAGGAGCGGGCGCGCGCGACCCTGGAGCGGAAGGGTCTTAAGGTAAAGGTCGAGGAGCAGGAGACGGAGCGTGTCTCTGACAAGGGACACGTGCTTTCCACGGAGCCGGCGGCCGACGAGTCCGTAGGCCCCGGCGGCACCGTGACGATCGTGGTGGGCACCGTGACCCAGGAGACGCAGGACGCGCCGAACCTCGTGGGGCTTTCCAAAACGGATGCCGCGAACGCCATCATGCAGACGAACTTCTTCGTGCAGGACGACGTGATGTACGCGTACTCGAGCACCGTGCCCGCCGGGACGGTGATAAGCCAGGCTCCGCAGGCGGGCAGCGAGAGGATCCGTGGCACCGCCATCGACCTGATCGTATCTGACGGGCCGAACCCCGCCGGAACCGACGGCGACCACGCGAGCGAGAGCGACAAGAACACCGTCACCATCCCGGACGTGGAGGGCATGACCTACCAGAACGCCGTTACGCTGCTGAGGGGCATGGGTTTGAAGAGCGCGCGCGGAAAGGACGTTCTGGACTACGGCATCCCCGCGGGCATGGTCTCGAGCGTGTCGCCCGCCGTTGGCGACGAGGCCGAGGTGGGGTCGACCGTGACCGTCTACGTCGCGAAGTCGGACGAGTAGGGACGCCTGCCAGCCGAAACGAGCGTGGGAACGGAACGTGTGGCATTATTGAGGGGCAGCACGAACGCCACCTGACCTGTATACTCTTTAAGAATCCCTAACGAGACCTTGGAGAGCCATGTTCCCGAAGTTCTGCCCGAAATGCGGCGCACCACTAAAACCCGGCCAGGAGTTCTGCATGGAGTGCGGAACCCACCTGGACGCCTGGCAGGACGACGATGCCATCGAGCCGGAGCTCGGGGACGCCGAGGAGGCCGTGGCGGAGGACGACCCGACGCTGGTCGTGACCGAGCCCGCAAAGGACGAGGCCGCAGGCGGAGAGGCGGAGGCGGCGGAGTCCGCGCAGGACGTCCCCGCAGCGGCACACCACCTGCGCCAAGGCGATGCCACCGAACAAGCCGCCCCGCAGGACGGTGCGTCGTACCTGCCCGAACTTCCGAACTACGGAAAGTCCCAGGGCTTCGACGTGATCGACGCGTCGAGCTCGCCCATGAGGGCGCCTGTTGGCACGAACCCGACCGAGTCGCGCTTCGAAAGGTCCGACAGCTTCTGGACGTCTGACAAGAGGGTTCCCATCGCCATCATCGCGGCAACGGCCGTGCTGGTGCTGCTGATCTTTTTGGCGTCCTCCTGCGGAACCGACTTCAGCGACCCGCAGGCGAGCAAGGTCACTTCGCGCGTGGGCAGCGAGCAGACATCCGAGAGTTCCGCGAAAAAGGACGGCTCCTCCTCTTCGAAGGACGAGAAGAGCTCCTCCAAGAAGAGCTCGAAGAAATCCTCCAAGAAGAGCAAGAAAAAGGATCCCGACGCAGGTCTGACCGACGAGGAGAAGACCGAGAAGAAGGCCATCAAGCAGTACTCCGACAAGCTTGCGGACTACCGCTCGAAGGTGGACGCGGCGGTGTCCGACTACAAGACGCTGTACACGGCGGACCGTGCGCAGCGCACGGCGAAGCGCGAGGAGGTGCAGGGCCTCATCTCGCAGCTCCAGGCGGACCTCGACGCGAACAACGCCCTCGCCTACCAGGAGACCGCCCCGTTCTATCGCGCGTGGATCGCAACGGGCAACTGCTACAACGACCTGCTGACGGCGGCACAGAGGGTGGACAACGCCTGGGCGATCGACCTTGGGTTCAACTACCCCTCGTACTATCCCGAGACGCTGCAGACGCCGTTTGAGCAGAGCACGTCCGAGGGCGGCGACATCTATCAGGCCCTGGCGGACTACGACAGCAACTACGCCCAGATCAGCTTCGAGAAGAGCGCGTAGCGCACGGGCGAGTGACGCCCGCACGCATAGGGACGTTTGAATTGCGGACGCAGTGGGGCCGGACGGCGTTGTGAACTGCGTCCCAAAACTTGGACGGCCAAATAGAGACTAAGCCGTATTCAGGGACTGATTCCGGAACTCCTCCGGGGTCAGTCCCTTCAGTTTAA
>CACWMM010000039.1:0-15849 GCA_902761955.1 uncultured Olsenella sp.
ACGAGCGAGGAGACGACGAGGGCATCGGCACCCAGGTCGTAGGTGGCGCATCCGATGATGCCCACGAAGTATATGGCCTGAAGCCCGAGCTGCATGAGGAAGTTTGCCGCCACAATGCGGCTTTCCGGCTTTGCGAGGAGGGTGAATGCGGAATCGTGCGAATGCATGGCGCAGCCTTTCTGCAGGAAGTGACGGACCGAGAAGGGGACCTCCGTGCCGGCGGAGGGAAGCGGCGCATGGACAGCCCCGGAAGGCCGGGCCGGCATGGGTCGAGAAAGGCCGTCAGTGCGCCTCCGGTGCGGTCGGCGCGGATGTTGCGGGCAACGCGTCGCCAAGGGCGGGCGCGTCTGGCCGGACGCCGAGGATGCGGCCCATGAGCTTTCCGTACGTTGCGGCGAGCACCTGCTGAAACAGCGTGCCCGCCACGACGGGGAACATGACCGCCGGAGGGAAGAACTGCGCCGCGATGACGGCGCCGCACGAGATGTTGCGCATGCCACATTGGAACACCATGGACACCGTGCCGGGGACGTCCTGCCCGGCAAGGCGCGCGAGGGCGAGCCCCGCAAGGTAGCCCGTGGACGCGAACAGCAGGATGAAGACGAGAACCCCGACGAGCTGCGGCGTGAGGTGCGTGAGGTACGGCGCCGCGGACGTGGCGTTTGAGGCGATGACCAGCACGATGGCGACGCGCGCCGCGGGCATGAGGCCCGGCGAGAGGCTCCGCGCCGCCCAGCCATGGGTGACGTCGTTTAGTCCCATGCCGAGCACGGCGGGAAGCGCGACGGTGAGAATGACGTTGAGCATCATGGGGCCGGCATCGACGTGGACGGCGTGGCCGAGAAGGACCTGTAGCGTGGCCGGAATGGTGACGGGCGCGAGGACGGAGGACACCATGAGCGTTGCCAGCCCCTCTGCGACGTTGCCGCCGAACATGGATATCCACATGGTGGAGATTGCCGCGACGGGGACGCTGTATTCGAGCACGATGCCGGTGACGAGGTGCATGTTGCTGCCAAACAGGGCCTTGGCCAGCAGAAACGCGACAACCGGCATTACTCCGGACGCAAAGGCGATCGTGAGCAGCATGGGGATGGGCCGCCCGACGGCTTGGGCGAGGTTGCGGAGCTTGTTGGTGAGGGCCCCTTGGAACGACACGAGCGCGAACAGCCACGGGACCGCGGGCGCGAGGTGGGAGAGCTGCACGGGAAACGCGCACGCCGCCACGACGCATGCGACCGCGATGGGCGCCATGTGGGCTCCGATGAACTTTCCGAACGAGTGCCAAGCGTCCAAGATGGCCTTCTCCCCCGCCTTGGTAGCGCCAGCCATGGGCCGGCGCCCCGACAGGGAAATCCTAGCAGATGCGCCGGCTGCGGCGACGCGTCTGGGCAATCGCGACGCAGATGTTAACGCACAAGAGCGGGGGGCAAGCTGGGGCTTTTGTTGTTCCCGTGGAGAAGAGCTGCGGAGCGGTTGGCACGAGGTGCGAAGGATGGATGGACGTTCTTCTCGCCCGCGGCGTTTACCTGCGTAGTCGAGTGAAACGCGACCAAAAGTGCCAGATGCCGCAGTTAGCGTAAAGCTGGGTGCGAGCCATCTGCGAGTGCCGCGTGGCAACATGGCCGCATGAGCATCTATATCTCACATAGGACGGCGCTGTGGCTGATGTGCAGCCCCGGCATTTGGCCGCTCGTCGCAGGCGGGAGCGGTGACGCTGGCCTGAAGCCGGCATTTGGGATCGGCCGTACGAGCGGCATCATCGCGGAGACGCGGACGCTCCTCCCGAAGATATGCGCCCTGGCCGAATGGGAAGAAGGACACGTCAGGCCTCTGGACATGCTCGTTCCGAAGGGGGCAAGCAGAAGGAAGAACGACGTCTGCGTGCGGCACTCCTGGGGCCGTGCGCTACCGGAAAACGCCGTCGTCAGGCTGGATGAGGGCGTGTATCTATCGACCCCGGAGTTCGCGTTCCTGCAGATGGCGAACAGCCTCGACGAGATGGAGCTTGCGATCCTGGGGTGCAGCCTGTGCGGCCGCTATTACCCCTGCGAGGGACCGACGGGATTTGTCAGGCGACCGCAGCTGACGACGGTCAAGCGGCTGTATGGGTTTCTCGCCCAGTTCAGGAACGTAAAGAACGCCTCGAAGGCGCGCAGGGCGCTGAGATGGGTGCACGAGGGATCAAGATCGCCGATGGAAACTTCGACCGCCATGCTGCTGTCCGTTAGCAGGCGGATGGGAGGGTACGGGCTTCCGAAACCCATGCTCAACCAGATGGTCGAGCTTTCGGGAGGGTCATCTGCGATTGCGGGGACGCCCTACTATGTGGTGGACCTCTATTACCCGAAGTCGAAAGTAGCGGTGGAATACCTTGGCAAGGCGTATCACAAGGACGTCGACCGCGACGTGACGAGGGAATACGTCTTGAGAGGCGAAGGCTGCACCCTGTTCAACGTGACCATTACGCAAGTGGCAACGAGCTCCCTAAGAAACCGCCTGGTGATGGACATCGCCCGGGCCATCGGGTATCGCCTGCGAAAGAGCACTCCGGCCATAAGCGACAAGAGGAAGGCCTTCTTGAACAGGATTCTCCCCCACCGGTCGCAAATCCTGAAATCGGGAGAGGTCATCTGGAAAAGCGCCCCGTGGGCGATGCCCTCGCTTCGACTAAGTTAAGCGTTCGCCCGTTGGCGTAGCGCCGCAGATGCGCGGCGCCCATTAACGCGCCACCCATAAACTAACACGCCACCCTTAAATAAAGACGTTTGAGCACCGGCGACGTCCTTTTGCCCAAGCATGCCGCGCGGCGAAGACGCGCCCCTCGAACTCGAACTCGAGGCTCCATGCTCCATGCGTGCAATGAGTTGGCGCACGGGAACTCCTGCGACGAGGTCGTGGCTTTCGCAGGACACGGCAGGGGGCGCATCCGCAGGTCGGACGCCCCTTCACGCCCCACTAACCTTGCAGGATAGACAAACTCGCCAAAAGTGTGTACCCGCATACCTGAAGCCGCCTCACACACCACGGACGAAATGACGGGATTTCGCGAATATGCCCTGGCGTGCACCCGCGACTTTGACGACACCGCACGCACCCGGGATGAGTTTGTGCATCCACTCAAGCTTGCGGCGGGTGTGTTGCGCGAGAGGGCGCCCTGCGGCAGAAGTCGCCTGGCGTGTACCAGGGCTGCAGTAAAAAAGACATGATGCGGCCCGTCTGCCTGCAATCATGCTGTATTGAATCAACGGCGCGGGTAACACACCCGGGGATTCCTTACATTTCGCGCTGCACACCCGCCCATTCGTGGAGGCACGTCCCTCTTTCTGTAACACACCGGAGTCGAGCTTACGGGATCATGCGAACTGGGCACGAGTGTGCACCCGCTGCCATGAGCCCCTGCACACACCCTGGACAAGTTTGCAGCCATCCGAAAACCGGAGCCTAGCGTGTACCCGTAGCTTTGGAGCTGCCGCACGCACCTGGTTTGGACTTACGCATCCACACAAACTCGGAGCTGGTGTGTTGCGTTGACAGGGACCCCGTGGCGAAAACCGCCGGGTGTGTACCCGGAACGCATCCGAGCAATTCGCAATCCATCCCCGCTACCTGTAGTTATGCTCTATTGAACCAATGCCCCGTGTCGCACACCCAAGGCATTCTTGCATTTCGCGCAACACACCCCACCGTTCTTGGCGACGGTCCCCTCTCCTTGCAACACACCCGAAGCAATCTTGCGAAATCTCGCGAAACGGGGCCAGGCGTGCAACCTCGCCACATGGAACCCGTCACACACCAGCACCAAGCTCGTAAACCCGTGTGAGTCGGACGCGAGTGCGCACCCCATCCGGAATGCCCCTGCACGCACCCGATGCGGTGCTGCGGAATCACGCCGGATAGCCCTGCATGCGTACCCTGTTTTGCATCCCACCCACGGCCCGCCCGCAGCACAGCCCCACCCTCGTCCCCAAATTCCCACCGTCACGCCATGAATTAGCTGTGACCGCAGAAAAACATGGTCCAAACGATTGAAAACACCGCGCTCGTCGGGGTAAAATCCCCCTTCGTAAGTAGGATTTACGCCGAGACCGCCACGAAGACACGCGACCGCCCCGGCACAGACGATTCGGAACTTCCCGAAACAGAGAGAGGCGTCATGTCACAGTTACTCACCATCTCAGGGCTTTCCGCAGGTACGGACGAGAAGCCCATCCTCCATGGCATTGACCTTTCCGTCGGCGCGGGCGAGACCCACGTCCTCATGGGGCCAAACGGCGCCGGCAAGTCCACGCTCGGCCACGTGATCATGGGCGACCCCGTCTACAAGGTGACTGGCGGCACGATCTCCTTCGACGGCGAGGACATCACTGACAAGACCCCTGACAAGCGCTCGCTCGCCGGCATCTTCCTCAGCTACCAGGCGCCCGTCGAGGTCCCCGGCGTCCCCCTGTACAGCTTCCTGCGCACCATCACCCAGATGCGCCCCGAGCTCAAGACCACCGCGCGCAAGTTCCGCGAGCGCGTCGGCGAGATCTGCGACCAGCTCGACATGGACCAGGGCTTCCTCACGCGCGAGCTCAACGTCGGCTTCTCCGGCGGCGAGAAGAAGAAGGTCGAGATGCTCCAGCTCCTTCTCCTCCGGCCGAAGCTCGCCATCCTCGACGAGACCGACTCCGGCCTGGACGTCGACGCCCTCTCCGTGGTCAGTCGCGGCATCGAGGCCTACCGCAAGGAGTGCGACGGCGCGCTGCTCATGATCACGCACAACACCCGCATCCTCGAGAAGCTCGACGTCGACAAGACCCACGTCATGGTCAAGGGCCGCCTCGTCGCCGAGGGCCCGGCGTCGCTCATCGACGACATCGACCAGAACGGCTTCGCCCGCTTCGAGCAGGCGCCCGCCGGCCAGAAGGTCGAGGCGTAGCAATGGCCGAGAAGAGCAAGAGGACCGAGGTCGAGGATGTCGACCGTTCCCTCTACGACTTCGTGAAGTCGGAGGAGGGATACGAGCGCTACGCCGATGGCCTCACGCCCGACATCGTGCGCTCCATCAGCGCCAAGAAGGACGAGCCCCAGTGGATGCTCGACATGCGCCTGAAGGCGCTCGAGATCTACCAGGACAAGCAGATGGCCCCCAACTGGGGACCGAGCATCGCCGGGCTCGACATGGACCACATCTCCACGTACGTCAGCCCCAAGACGAAGCAGGCCAAGGACTGGAACGACGTCCCCGCCGACATCAAGGACACGTTCGAGCGCCTCGGCATCCCCGAGGCCGAGCGCGAGTCCCTCGCGGGCGTCGGCGCGCAGTACGACTCCGAGATCGTGTACCACAACATGCGCGAGGAGGTCGCCAAGCAGGGCGTCGTCTACACCACGATCGAGGACGCGCTCCACGACCCCAAGTGGGAGCCCGTCGTGCACGAGTACTTCGGCACGCTCATCCCGCCCACAGACCACAAGTTCGCGGCACTGCACTACGCCGTGTGGTCCGGCGGCTCGTTCGTGTACGTTCCCAAGGACGTGCACCTGGACTACCCGCTCCAGAGCTACTTCCGCCTCAACGCCCAGGGCGCCGGCCAGTTCGAGCACACGCTCATCATCGTCGAGCCCGGAGCCGACCTACACTTCATCGAGGGCTGCTCCGCGCCCAAGTACTACGAGGCCAACCTCCACGCCGGCGCGGTGGAGCTCTTCGTGAAGGACCACGCACGCCTGCGCTACTCCACAATCGAGAACTGGTCCAAGAACATGTACAACCTCAACACCAAGCGCGCCACCGTCGGCGCGGACTCCAAGATGGAGTGGGTGTCGGGGTCGTTCGGCAGCCACGTCAGCTACCTCTACCCCACCACGATCCTGAAGGGCGACCGCGCCAGCTGTGAGTACACGGGCATCACGTTCTCCGGCGCCACACAGGACCTCGACACCGGCTGCAAGTTCATCCTGCTCGGCAAGGGCACGAACGTCTCCGCCGACGCAAAGTCCATCTCCAAGGACGGCGGCGTCAACACGTTCCGCTCGTCCGTCTTCGTCGGCAAGGACGCCCAGAACGCCCGCGCCACGGTCAGCTGCTCGTCGCTCATGCTCGACGACATCAGCCGCTCCGACACCATCCCGCAGATGGACATCCGCAACAACACCGCCCAGGTCGGCCACGAGGCCACCATCGGGCGCATCTCCGACGACACGGTCCTCTACCTCATGAGCCGCGGCTGCTCCGAGGCCGAGGCCAGGACCATGGTCGTCAACGGCTTCGCCGACCCGGTCTCCAAGGAGCTCCCGCTCGAGTACGCCGTCGAGATGAACAACCTCATCAAGATAGAGATGGAAGGGGCGATCGGCTAATGGCAGACAACGCCAAGACGGAGCCCACGGTCACGCTCGAGCGCGTCAACACGCCGCCCGCGCAGACCTGGAACTACCTCAAGACCAACGACATCACCCTCACCGTCCCGAGGCTCTCGCGCAAGGGCGACGTCTACTTCGCGCTCCCCCGCCTGTTCGACAGGGTCGAGACCGGCATGGGCCCCAAGGTGACGGACTGGGTCGCCTCCCAGGCCGCCGACGCCACCTACGTCGAGGTCAGGGCGGGCGAGAAGAACCATGCCCCCATCGTCGTGGACGTTGACTCCAACGCGGGCGCCGTCAGCGACACCGGCGTCATGGTCCGCCACGATGCCGACGCCACCGTCGTCGTGGTCTCCCACGGCGCGGACGACGCTAAGCGCACCTCCGCCGCACTCGTCAGGATCGTCGTCGAGGCCGGCGCGCACCTCAGGCTCGTCGAGGTCGTCGCGGAGGGCGATGCCCACCAGCACCTCGAGTCCGTCGGCATCTCCGCGGACGAGGGTGCCACGGTCGACGTCCGCCAGTTCTTCCTCGGCGCGGGGACCACGGCCGCAGGCATCTGCTGCGCGCTCAGGGGCGACGACGCCCGCGTCGATCTCCAGAGCCACTACCTCGGCCAGGGCAACCAGGTGCTCGACATCAACCACGTCGTGCGCATGGCCGGCAAGAACGGCCGCGCGGACGTGCGCGAGTCCGGCATCCTCAACGACGCCGCGCACAAGTCGCTGCGCGCCACGATCGACCTCGTCCACGGCGGCTCCGGCTCCAAGGGCAACGAGATCGAGTCCGTGCTCGTGAACGGCGACGACGTCGTCAACAAGACCATGCCCGTCATCCTGTGCGACGAGGACGACGTCCAGGGCAACCACGGCGCCACGATCGGCTCCGTCGACCCGCAGCAGATGGACTACCTCATGGGCCGCGGCCTCTCGCGCGAGCAGGCGCAGGACCTCTTCGTCCGCGCCCTGTTTGACGACGCCCTCATCGAGGCCGCCCACCCGCTCGCCCGCAAGGCCGTCTTCGACCGCGCCTCGGCCGTCCTCGGCCAGGAGGTCGCACGCGACCTCCTCGACACCCTCGGCATCGAGCTTTCCGCGGACGCCGAGCCCACCGCACCCACTACCAGGGAGGATGCAAGCAATGCTTAGCGAGCAGCAGCTCAAGGACATCGAGAAGAGCCCCTACAAGGCAGACTTCCCGCTCCTCTCCCAGAACCCGGACCTCACGTTCCTCGACAGCGCCGCCACGGCGCAGCGCCCGGAGGTCGTGCTCGACGCCATGCGCGAGTTCTACACCACCATGAACGCGAACCCGCTGCGCGGCCTGTACCGCCTCTCCGTCGAGGCGACGTCCGCAATCGACGAGGCCCGCAACAAGATCGCGCGCTTCATCGGTGCGGTGGACGAGAAGGGCAACCCGCAGGGCAGCCAGATCGTCTTCACGCGCAACGCGTCCGAGTCGCTCAACCTCGTCGCGAGGACCCTTGGCCCCAAGGTTGTGCTCGGGCCGGACAACGAGGTCGTCATCAGCATCATGGAGCACCACTCCAACCTCATCCCGTGGCAGCAGCTATGCAGGCAGACGGGCGCAAGGCTCACCTACCTGCGCCTGGACGACGACTACCGGATCACGCCGGAGGAGGTCGCCGCCAAGATCGGGCCGCACACCAAGATCGTGTCCGTCACGCAGGTCTCCAACGTCCTCGGCGTCCAGAACGACGTCAAGGCCATCGCGCAGCGTGCGCACGAGGTCGGCGCGTACATGGTGGTCGACGGCGCGCAGTCCGTCCCCCACATCGCAGTCGACGTGAAAGACCTCGACTGCGACCTCATGGCCTTCTCGGCGCATAAGCTCGGTGGCCCCATGGGCATCGGCGTGCTGTGGGGAAAGCCGGAGGTGCTCGACGCCATGCCGCCGTTCCTCACGGGCGGCGAGATGATCGACGCCGTCACCGAGACGGAGGCCGTCTGGGCGCCGGTGCCCCAGAAGTTCGAGGCCGGCACGCAGGACGCGGCCGGCTCGTTCGCCACGGGCGTCGCTATCGACTACCTTGCCGGCCACGGCATGGACGCGCTGGAGCGCCGCGAGCGCGAGCTTGCAACCTACCTGTGCGACTCGCTGGCCGCGCTGCCCTACGTCGACATCATCGGCCCGGCGGACGGCAGCCGCCACGTGGGCGCGGTGGCGTTCAACGTGCGCGGCGTACACCCGCACGACGTCGCGTCCATCCTGGACATGTCGCAGGTGTGCATCCGCGCCGGCCACCACTGCGCGCAGCCGCTGCTCAGCTACCTCAAGGTCGAGAACGGCGCCACGTGCCGCGCCAGCGTGGCTTTCTACAACGACAAGCAGGACGTCGACAGGCTCGTCGAGGGACTGGACAGGGTCTGGTCGCTCTTCGGCGGCGCCGTCACGGGAAAGGCGTAGCATGGACCGCTCTACTCCGGCGAGCCTCTACAACGCCCAGTTCATGGACCACGTGGCTCACCCAGACTACAAGTACCAGATGGACGACCCCACCTTCACGCACCACGGCGTGAACCCCTCCTGCGGCGACGAGCTCACGTTCTCCGTGCGCATCGGGGACGACGGCCGCATCGAGGAGGCCGCGTACCAGGGCCACGGCTGTGCCGTGAGCCAGGCCTCGGCCGACATGATGAGCGACCTCATGGTCGACAAGACGCCGCAGGAGGCCATCGACCTCTGCCAGCTCTTCGGCCGCATGGTCCGCGGCGAGGAGACGGACGACTCCAAGCTCGCCGCCCTGGACGAGGCGGCCTCGCTCAAGGACGTGAGCCACATGCCCGCGCGCGTCAAGTGCGCGGAGCTCGCGTGGCGCACGCTCGAGGAGATGCTCCAGAACGGTTCGGACAAGCCCGGCTCCACCGCCACGGCAAGCTGCGTCATGCCGCCCCACAGCCACGACGGGCAGGAGTAGGCGCCATGGCCTCCATGTTCTCCACAAAGGGGCGCTACGCCCTGCGCATCATGGGCGACCTCGCGACGCATCCCGGCTGGGTCTCGCTCGGCGACGTCGCCAAGCGCCAGGGCATCTCGCGCAAGTACCTCGAGCAGGTGGTCTCGCTCATGCACAAGGCGGGCTTCGTGGAGAGCCTGCGCGGCAAGGGCGGCGGATATCGCCTCACGCGCGATCCCAGCCAGTACACGCTCGGCGCCATCCTGCGCGCCGCGGAGGGCTCGCTCGCGCCCGTCGACTGCCTGGACTGCACCAACGATCGCATCTGCCCGCAGTTCGAGACGTGCCCCACGGTCACCATGTGGCGCGACCTGGGCAAGGTCACGGCCTCGTACCTGGACAGCAAGACGCTGCAGGACATCGTGGACCAGATGCGCGAGCGCGGTACCATGGACACTACGGGCGAGAAGCCCGGCGCAGCTTCCTAGGCGCTCACGCCATCGCACGCAACTCAAACGCCAGCGGCGCCGGCCCACGTTCGGGTCGGCGCCGCCTCTTGTTAGCAAGATTACCCCTTGCCCGCACATCGCCCCTCGTTCGTGCGGCTTCACCTATGCACCTGCGCCGACGGCCTTTATGTCCCAGGGCACGGTCGAAAGGTAGTTGTGCGCCCCCATGCCCACGAGGTTGTCTCCCTCTCCACGGCTCACCGCGTCATCGTAGGTGAGCGAGCCGCCGGTGGACAGGTCCACGAGCGCACGAAGCTCGCTGGTGCTCGAGACCCCAGTGTCGCCGGCGTTGCCGCTCGCCACGAGCCACGGCCAGTTCGTAGCCCACACCTCTACGTGGCGGCTGCCCAGCGTCTGGCTGTACGCCAGAAAGTTGCCGATGTCGCCGGCGACGTCAGGCTCCGTCCCGTCCTCCAGCTCGAGCGTCGCCAGCGGCTCCTTGTCATGGTCGTCGCCCGCAGCTGGCGCATAGCCCTTGGGATAGATATCCACCTCGTCCTCGTCCACCACGACGTCCACCTTGCCGCGCCAGTAGCTCGGCAGCGCAAACTGGAAGCCCTCCGCACGGACCACGTAGGAGGCATCGTCCGAGGTCGCGCTGCCAGCGGATCCGCCGTTCTTCTCGCCCGCGCCGGACTTCTCGTCCGCGCCCGCATTGCCTTGCCCGGACGTTCCGGAGGCATCGGACTTGCCCGCATCCACCTTCGTGCCGCTCGTGGGTTTCGTGCCCTTCTTGCCGCCGTCGGCCTTCTTCGCAGTTGTCTGAGATGCGTCCGCGCCCTGCCCCGTGACCGCGCGCGTCAGCGCGTACGAACCCACTCCCACCACGGCGATGGCCAGCACGGCCACGAGCGCAAGAAGCCACTTTGGCGTCGGCCTCTTCGCAGGCGCGGTCGGCGCTTCCGGCGTGGACCCTTCCTGCGTGGGCGGCGCTTCCGACGTGTCCGGCTCCGGCGTGTCAGCCGCATGCTCCGCGGATGCCGTCAGGTCGTGCCCGCAGTTCGTGCAGAACTTCGCTCCGTCGGGAAGCCTCTTCCCGCAGCTTGGACAGAACATCGCACCCTCCCAGGTCGTGGCCGTGGGGCAGCCACCCGTCGCCGCGATGAGCAACGCGAGCGCTCGCAGTGCAAAAGCGCAGGGGCTCCCCCGCCTCCAGTATGGAAGACGGAAGAGCCCCTGAAAGACGCGATTCGGCGTGCGGCGCGGCCGGCGCGCCTACACGCGCGAGCCAAACTCGTAGTAGAACATGGTGCGCAGGTCCGCGAGGTCCTTCTCCTCCGCACCCTGGGCGTCTGACATCACGTGCCACGTGCCGTCGAGCGTCTGGTAGCCCAGCGAGCTGATCTGCGGAACGACGGTGGTCGAGAAGAGCTCGGCCTTCTGGTAGCGGCTGAGCGGCGCTCCGATGGCGTTCATCAGGGTCGCGCCGAGGTTGGACGCGGAGACCGTCGCGTCGGCCGCAACCTGGTCGCGCCCCGCGACGTCGTAGTTTGCCCAGATCACGTAGCGCGTCTGGTAGGTGCGCGCGGAGTGGCCGGGCTCCGCCTCCCCCGGATACGACGCGTCGTTGTACGCCGGCGAGATGCCGGGTTGGTGGTCTCCAAAGAACACGAGCACCACGGGCTTGCCAATGGTGCGCAGGCGCTCCACGAACGCGCGCAGGTCCTCGTCGGACGCGCCTATGACCGAGAGGTACTCGTTCAGGTCGTCGTTGTTGCCCGCGCCCTCCACGTTGTATCCCGTCAGGATGTCCGCCGGCGTGTTGCGCAGGTTGTAGCCGCCGTGGTTCTGCATGGTGACGTCGAGTATGAACTGAGGGCCGTCGCTCTTCTCCACAAGGTCGATCACCTTGTCGTACGTGACGGAGTCGCGCACGCCCGCGTGGAGCGCGGGCGCGTCCTTCGGGAAGGAGTCGATGTCCAGGAAGCGGTCGAAGCCCAGCTCGCGGTAGGCCATGTTGCGGTTCCAGTTTGTGCCCAGGTTGGGATGGAGCGCGACGGTGTGGTACCCCAGGCCCTTGAACTGCCGCGCAAGGCTGTCCACGCGGCCAAGGCTGTACGTCTGGTACGGAAAGACGTTCGCCGGCACGAATCCCATCGAGATGCCTGTGAGGAACTCGAACTCGCTGTTGCACGTGCCGCCGCCGCGCACGGAGACGTCGAGCGCGCCCTGCTGCAGCGAGTCTGCGAGGCCGTACTTCAGGTACTGCGGACCGTCGTAGCCGGCGGCCTTGATGTCCTCGAACACGGACATATCCGAGAAGGTCTCGTTCATCACGGCTATGACCGTGGGCTTGGTCTGGGCAAACTGCTGCTCCGCGGCCTTGCGGGCGTCCGTGTTGTTCTGGGCGTCGAACTTGGCGGCGTAGCTCTTCTCGAGCCTCTTCGCGCGGGACTCGCTGTAGTTTGCGGGACGCCTGATCTGGGCCTCACGCACGCCCATCACGAACGAGGGCAGAAAGCCGTACTGCTTGTAGCTGCCCACGCTGTCCCAATAGCTGATGTTTACGCCGAACGCGGTGCGGTAGTTGGGCACGAGCACCAAAGCGAGCGTCGCGGCGCACGCCACGGCCGCGGCGGTCAGGTTTGTGGTGCTGCGGCGACGCCACCAGGGAACGTCCCGGCGCGCGGGCGCCCACGGAACCAGATAGCCGGAAAGCACGTACGCGACCATGGCATACGTGGCCGCGACCATCACGTCGTCCGTGAGGGTGAACGTGTAGCCAGAGCTCACCTCCGCCGCGGTGCCGAGCGCGTGCAGGTCGGAAAACGTGATGGCGGAGTTCCTGAACAGGATGACGAAGTACTCCGCTATGCCTATGACCAGGCACGCGACCACAACGACCGCGGGACCCGTGCCGTGACCGAGCGAGAGGAAGTATGCCGTCACCACGACGAGAAGTACGATGGCCACCTCCAGCAGGAAGTAGCGTGCCGGGAGGGACTTGATGGCGTTGTTGGACGGCAGCTCGATCGCGAGCGCGCCCAGGATGGAGATGGCGACCAGGATGACGACGGTCGCGGCGGCGTGCAGCGCGCGCAGGTTGGAGCGGAGGAACAGCTCGGCGAGGCGGTTTCGCACGAGCAGGAGCGCGATGCCCGCGAACGTGACGGCACGCAGCCGGTCGATGGAGTTGCCGCCCGTAAACAGGCCTTGGCTCACCATGGCCTGCAGCGTAGCCAAAAGCGCAATGGGGACCACGGTCCACGCCACGACGCTTGGCTCGAGCACGCTTAGGAGCGTGCGGACGTAGCCGGCCTGGCCGTCGTGCAGTGCGGCCTCCCCCATAAGGCGACGCTTGCGGTTTGTGCGGACGAGCACGTCCGCGACGGCGTAGGTGACGACGAGAAGCACGCCCGAAAAGACGGTGGCGGAGAGGTTGGTGGGAAGGGAGGATGTTCCGGGGTCGTTTGCGATCAAGTCTTGGTTCCTAACGCATGGGCCGCCCTGGCAACGGAGCCCAAGGCGGTAAGGTAGACGAAAAAGGGGCCAGTCCGAAGACTGACCCCTTAGAAGTCTAAAGGAATCTTTAGGAACGCAAAGACTCTTTACAAATACAAACCCGAAGAGGTTTGACCGTTCGAGGCGGAATCTGTGCTATGCCCAGCCCTTGCCGTCGGAGCCGAAGTCCGTGATGAGGCCCTTGGCGGTCTCGGTGATGGCGTCGAAGCCCGGCTTCAGGAACTTGCGCGGATCGTAGTTCTTGCCCTCGAGGTCCTTGCCGCTCTCAACGTACTTGCGCATCGCGGAGTGGAAGGAGAGCTGGAGCTCGGTGTTGATGTTGATCTTGGCGACGCCCAGCGAGACGGCCTTCAGCACCTGCTCCTTGGGGATGCCGGAGCCACCGTGCAGGACGAGCGGCAGGTCGCCGGTCTTCTCCTGGATGGCGGCGAGCTGGTCGAAGTTCAGGCCCTTCCAGTCCGCGGGGTACGGACCGTGGATGTTGCCGATGCCGCAGGCGAGGAAGTCGACGCCCAGGTTGGCGATGGCCTCGCACTGCGCGGGGTCGGCAAGCTCGCCCTCGGCCGTGACGCCGTCCTCGGTGCCGCCGATGCCGCCGACCTCGGCCTCGATGGAGAGACCCTTCTGGTGGGCCAGCTTCACGAGCTCCTTGGTGCGCTCGATGTTGGTCTCGAACTCGGGCTCGTGCGAGCCGTCGTACATGATGGAGGTGAAGCCCGCGTCGATGCACTTGAAGCAGTCCTCATAGGAGCCGTGATCGAGGTGCAGGGCGACGGGGACGGTAATGTTCATGGACTCGACCATGTCGTGCACGACGTCGGACACGACCTTGAAGCCCTTCTGCCACTTGGCAGCGCCCGAGGTGCACTGGATGATGACGGGGGACTGGGTCTCCTCCGCCGCAGTGAGGATGGAGCGGGTCCACTCGAGGTCGTTGGTGTTGAATGCCGCGATTCCGTAGTGGCCGGCCTTTGCGGCCTTGAGCATGGGTGCAGCGTTGACGAGCATGTGTACCTCCATATGACGTGATGGACGTTCCCACTTACGACATATTACAGCGAAATTACGCCTGCGCGCCACCTGGCACGGGGCTGTATGCAGATTTTGGCGGTAGGCGAGCCCGGTTGACGCTGATTCGAATGCATTTGGCGAGAAGAGCCTGCCACGGGGCCGCGTCCTTCTCGCCCGCGCACTTCTCCCCCGCCCGAAAGGCTTGCATGGTATTCGTGAAGTTTGGCCCGCGGCGCAGCCGATGCCTATAGTCGGGTATCCAAGAGCTAGGCGGGCACCCGTTGC
This sequence comes from uncultured Olsenella sp., assembly GCA_902761955.1. GTDB lineage: Bacteria > Actinomycetota > Coriobacteriia > Coriobacteriales > Atopobiaceae > Parafannyhessea. The sequence continues at coordinate 14,536 of CACWMM010000039.1, forward strand.
CGAGCCCGCCCGGGCTCCACGCAACGCGGTCGGCAACAAGAAGGAGACTTCCTAAGTGGCATTCGATCAGCAGGGTCGCCAGGGCGACCAGACCATGTCCCAGGGCAGGACCTCCGTCTTCGGCCCCAGGGCGCAAGCCAGTACCAACGCGCAAGCCAGTACACGCAGCAGTACCAGCCGTACCGGCCGTATGGGCAGGTCCAGGCGCAGCCGGGCGAGGCGCGGCAGGATGTGGACGAGCCGCAGAAGAAGGGCGTCCTGAGCGAGTTCTCGGGATCGGCCGTCATCGCGAGCGCGCTCGCGGCCGTCACGTCGTTTGCGCTGCAGTCCAAGATCGGCCTCGCGGGATCCATCATAGGCGTGGGCGTCGCCGCGGCGGCGACCACCATCGCGTCGCAGGTGTACAAGGGCATGCTCAGCGCGTCCGCGCAAAAGCTGAAGGACCTTTCCGACCAGGCACCGGCCACGGACGGCGCGTACGGCACCACGCGCGACCTGCGCGCAAGTTCCGGCACCACGCAGGCGTGGGCCACGCCCGTAAGCCTGGACGACGCCGCGAGCGAGGCCGGCGTCGCGGACTCCGGCACGCCCATCGCCCCCCAGAGCGTGCGCGACGCGGCGCAGAGCCGCAAGGGCGCCCTCGTGCGCAAGCGCATGGCCATCGTGATGGTGGTCGCGGCCGTCGCCGCGGTCCTGGTGTACGCGCTCATCGTGAACCTCGCGACGTCGGGGCAGGGCATCGGCAGCACGGAGCCCATCGTGGCGACGAGCAGCCAGGGCCAGGGCGACCAGCAGTCGCAGGATGCCGGCACCGCGAAGGACAAGGACGCGCAGTCACAGCAGACAAAGGGCACGACGGGAGGCTCTAAGCAGGACGGCAAGTCCTCCGGCACCACGTCTGGCACCACGTCCAGCTCGAAGGATTCCTCCGGCACCACGACGGACGGCACCTCCGGCTCGAAGGACTCCTCCGGCACGAGCGGCACCTCGGGCGACAATGCCAACGGCACCTCCAATTCCGGCACGGGCGACTCCGGCACCGGCACGAGCGACGGCACCTCGGGCAACTCCGGAACGAGCGGTGACTCTGGCACCACGGGAGACTCCAACACGGGAACGTCGGACTCCAAGGGCACGTCCGGCACCACCACGTCCGGCAACTCCGGCGCGAGCGGCACCACCACGACGACCACGAGCGGAAACTAGTCACGCAATCGGAAACTAGTCGCACTTTCGATATAGTCGTACACATATATAAGCAACCGTCGGCGCGCATGGGCCGCCGTCGGCATCGGGCGTCCGAGGGGGCGCCCG
>CACWMM010000040.1:0-27040 GCA_902761955.1 uncultured Olsenella sp.
CTCATCGTCGACGAGACGCTCTCCGTCGGCGACTTCCTGTTCCAGCAGAAGTGCGAGCGCCGCATCAAGGAGCTCGTCGACTCAGATGACGTCACCGTCCTTCTCGTGAGCCACAACATCGACCAGGTCGAGCGCCTGTGCGACCGCGTCTGCTGGATCGAGAAGGGGCAGGAGCGCATGGTCGGTCCCACCGACGAGGTGTGCGCCGCGTACAAGAGCCTCGGGAACTAGGGGGTGCCATGCCGTCCGCATCCGTCCTCGTTCCCATCTACAACGTCGAGAAGTACCTCCCGGCGTGCCTGGAGTCGCTCCGTGCGCAGCAGGGCGACTTCGAGTTCCTCTGCCTGGACGACGGGTCGACTGACGGCTCCGCGAAGATCGCGGCGGAGTTTGTCGAGAAGGACGACCGCTTCCGGTTGATACAAAAGGCCAACTCCGGCTACGGCGACACGCTGAACCGCGGCCTCGCGGAGGCGCGCGGCGAGTATGTGGGCATCCTGGAGTCCGACGACGTCATGTACCCCGACGCGCTCGAGGCCCTGCTTCGCGCCGCGCATGAAACAAGGGCGGACCTCGCCAAGGGCACGTACTCGCTCTGGTGGTCCGCGGACGGCCGCGACGTGCTGCAGCACGAGGTGCCGCAGCGGCTGTTGGGCAAGGCGTTGCGCCCGCGCGAGCACGACTTCTGCTACCTTCTGAAGCCGACGGACTGGAGCTGCCTGTATCGGGCGGAGTGGCTCTCGCGCGAGGGAATCCGCTTCCTTGCGACGCCGGGCGCGGCGTTCCAGGACACGTCGTTCATGTTCAAGGCGCTCTGCTCCACGGACAGGGCGGTGTTTCTGGACGTGCCCATCGTCCACTACCGTCAGGACAACGAGGGGTCTTCCATCAACTCCGAAAGCAAGGCGTACGCGGTTTGCGGCGAGTACGACGAGATAGAGCGCTGGCTTGCCCTGCACGCGGACGACGCCTTCGCAGCACGGATGCGGCTTGGCTTCCAGGTGTCGAAGCTGAACGCGTACCTGTGGAACCTCGACCGCCTGGGCGATGACCTCGCACCGGAGTTCGTGCACCGCGTGGCGAGCGAGTTTTCCGCGTATGCGGCCAGGGGAGAGATAGACTGGCCAGCCTGGGATGCGTGGAAGGCCACGAACCTAAGGGCGCTCCTGCGCGACCCTGAGCACTACCTCGACGTCAGGCGCCGCTACCACGGGCCTGGCGCCGCGGCAAAGGCCCGCTTCGCGCTCCACCTTGCGGGGCCGGCGGGCCTTGCGCAGGCGCTCGGCGGCAGGAGGGGATAGCCATGCCGCGCATGTCCATCGTGATCCCCGTCTACAACGCGGAGCGCTACCTCAGGGCGTGCCTCGCGTCCGTGCTGGGGCAGACCATGCGCGACGTCGAGGTCATCTGCGTGGACGACGGCTCCACGGACGGCTCGTCGCGCATCCTGGACGAGTGCGCGGCGCGTGACGCCCGCCTGTGCGTCATCCACCAGAGAAACGCCGGCGCTGGGGCCGCGCGCAACGCTGGTATGGACCGCGCCACGGGGGACGTGCTGCTTTGCGTGGACGCGGACGACACGCTCGCGCCGGACGCATGCGAGGTCGTGACGGACTCCTTTGCGCGAACGGGCTGCGAGGTCATGTGCTTCGGCTTCACGTGCGAGCCGGCGGACCGCACGCCGGCGGCCATCGCAAACCAGCTCCACCCACGCGATGCGCTCATCGAGGGCTTCCATCCCGAGGTGCTCTTCACCGAGAAGGTCAGGCCCTTCTCGTGGAGGTGTGCCCTCTCACGCGAGTTCTGCGAACGCGTGGGCGCGCGCTACGATGAGGCGCTCACGCTTGGCGACGACCAGTACTTCCTGTTCTACGTGTACCCGCGCGCGCGGAGGATCCTGCTCTGCTCGCGGCAGCTGTACGCGTATCGCATGACGGACGCGTCCATGATGCACGCCGCGTCCGCGAGCGGGGCGAGCCTCTCGCGCAAGCTCTCCAGACATCGCGACGCCGTCGCGGCGATACTTTCGGACTGGAAGTCGAGCGGCTGGCAGGACGTCTGCGCAAATCGCATGCTCGACTGGGACGTCGACCTCGTGCTTCTGGACGCAAGCGCGCTTCCCGAGGCGAAGCAGACGCAGTTCTGGAGCGACTACCTCGGACTTCTTGCAGGCTACTTTGGAGAAGAGCGGCTGCGCGCCGCGCGCGGCGCCACGGGCGCGGTGCTTCGCGACGTGAGGGGCCGCCTTTCCGGCTCTCGCGCGGGCGTCTGCGTGCGCAGGGGAACCGTCGCCGCGTTCTACCTGCGGCAGCGCGGGCTTGCCAACTGCGTGCGTCGCGTGGTGAGGTCGCGCTTCTAGGCACGCCTTCCAAGACTTCGGATCTTTTCGTATTCCGGTTTTCCGTACCCAGAGCCGCGCGTTTCGTGTGTGGGGAAATTCGTCGTTGCGTTGGAAGAAATTCCGCGTATATTGAATGCAACCCTTTAAGCACGGTGCGAGACGCCGGCAAGGAACATATGCCCTGCGGGGCCATGAACGCCTTCCTGACGCCTGTGTACCGTGTACCAACGGGACATTGGCGTCTTTTTTGGAAGGAGTGCCATGGCTGAGAACAGGCCAAAGGCGGTCATCATGGATGACCAGGCGATGGAGAGGGCCATCACCCGCATCGCCCACGAGATCGTCGAGCACAACGAGGGCTCGGACGACATCGCGCTCGTCGGCATCATCCGTCGCGGAGAAACGCTTGCGACGAAGCTCGCGGACGCGATCGAGGCCATAGAGGGCAACAGGCCGAAGGTGGGCTCCCTCGACATCAGCTTCTATCGCGACGATTTCATGCGCAACGTCGCCCCCGTGCTGCACGGCACCAACATCCCCTTCAACATCGACGGCGCGAACATCGTCCTGGTGGACGACGTTCTGTACACGGGCCGCACCGTGCGTGCGGCGCTGAACGCGCTCACGGACTACGGCCGCCCCAAGACGGTCCAGCTGGCGGTCATGGTGGACCGCGGCCACCGCGAGCTGCCCATTCGCGCCGACTACGTTGGCAAGAACGTACCGTCCTCGCACGAGGAGGACGTGCGCGTGTGCATAGAGCCGCTCGACGATCGCAACTCCGTCGAGATCTGGGACATCAACGTCGAAAAGGAAGCTGGAGGTGCGAACTAGATGCTATCCGTCAAGAACCTCATCGACACGTACAGCCTGACCGCCGATGACATCACGCAGATCCTTGACACGGCGGCAGCGTTCGAGTCCGTCAACAATGGCCGCGTGATCAAGAAGGTGCCGGCGCTGCGCGGCCGCACGATCGTCAACCTGTTCCTCGAGCCGTCCACGCGCACGAAGAGCTCGTTCGAGCTGGCCGAGAAGCGCCTGTCCGCGGACTCGCTTTCCATGGGTGGCAGCACGTCCTCCGTCGTGAAGGGCGAGAGCCTGGCGGACACCATCCAGACCATCGACGCCATGAACGTCGACATGTTCATCTGCCGCGCGAGGCTCGCCGGCACCCCGCAGAAGATCACCGAGAACACCGACGCCGTGGTCATCAACGCGGGCGACGGCAAGCACCAGCACCCGACGCAGGCCATGCTCGACCTGTACACCATCCGCAAGCACTTCGGCCACCTCGACGGCCTGAAGGTCGCCATTGTGGGCGACCTCGCGCACAGCCGCGTGTGCGGCTCGCTCGCGCCCGCGCTGAGGACCATGGGCGCGGAGGTCACGCTCGTGGGACCCCCGACGTTCCAGGTTGACGATCCCGACTGGTTCGGCTGCCCGCAGACGTGGAGCCTCGACGAGGTCATCGACTCCGTCGACGTCGTGTACATGCTCCGCGTCCAACTGGAGCGCATGGAGGGCGCGACGATTCCGTCCCGCCGCGAGTACAACCGCCTCTACGGCCTCGACATGAAGCGCGTCAGCCGCATGAAGGACAACGCGATCATCTGCCACCCCGGTCCCATGAACCGCGGCATGGAGATCAACGCGGACGTCGCGGACTGCGCGCGCTCCAGGATTCTTGACCAGGTCAACGCCGGTGTCCTCACCCGCATGGCCGAGATGTACCTGCTTCTGGGAGGAGAGAACAATGGCATTTCTGCTTAAGGGCGCACACGCCGTCGACCCGCAGATCGGACTCGACGAGGTAGTCGACGTCCTTCTCGACGGAAAGGAGATCGTCGAGGTGGGCCATGACCTGGAGTCCCCTGAGGGCGCCGAGGTCATCGATGCCGCGGGCAAGTACCTGGTTCCCGGCCTCGTCGACATGCACGTGCACTTCCGCGACCCCGGCTTCGAGTACAAGGAGACCATCGAGACCGGCTCTCGCGCCGCGACGCACGGCGGCTTCACGGACGTAGCGACCATGCCGAACACCGACCCCGTGACCGACACGGGCACCGGCGTCCGCTACCAGATCGACCGCGGTCGCGCGGCCGGGCTCTGCCACATCCGCCCGATCGGCGCGCTCACCCGCGGCGAGAAGGGAGAGGCCCTCGCGGAGATCGGCGACATGGTGCTCGAGGGCGCCTGCGCCTTCAGCGACGACGGCCACGGTGTGCAGGGCGCCGGCATGATGCGCACCTGCATGGGCTACGTGTCGCAGTTCGATCGCGTCGCGATCGCGCACTGCGAGGACGAGTCCCTCACGACCCACGGCGTCATCAACGAGGGCAAGGCGTCCACGCGCCTCGGCATGTTTGGCTGGCCGGCCCTGGGCGAGGAGCTCGAGATCTACCGCGACATCGAGCTCTGCCGACTCACCGGCTGCCCGCTGCACATCGCGCACATCTCCACCGAGAAGGGCCTGAACCTGGTGAGGGCAGCAAAGGCCGAGGGGCTGCCCGTCACGTGCGAGGTCACCCCGCACCACCTGTTCCTGAACGAGGATGACATCGACAGCACCTACAACACGAACCTGAAGATGAACCCGCCGCTGCGCCTGAAGAGCGACATGCTTGCGCTGCGCAAGGGCATCGTCGACGGCTCGATCGACTGCCTCGTGACGGACCACGCGCCCCACGCCCAGCACGAGAAGGACTGCGAGTGGGAGATTGCGTTCTTCGGCACCATCGGGCTCGAGACTTCGCTTCCCCTCATGCTCACGAACATGGTCCGCACCGGCGAGATCAGCTGGAGCAGGCTCGTCGAGGTCATGGCCGTCAACCCGCGTCGCGTGCTCAGGCTCGCCGACGTGAAGATCGAGAAGGGCTCCAAGGCCGACCTCACGCTGATTGACCCCGAGAAGGAGATCACCGTGACCGAGGACTACTTCGAGAGCAAGTCCAAGAACTCCGCCTTCCTGGGCGAGACGCTCATGGGCGTCGCCTCGGACGTCTTCGTCGACGGCAAGCGCACGCTTGCCAACGGCGTGGTGGCCCAGTAACGCACTATCATGGTGGCGCGGGGCGCTGGACCTCGCGCCACCATTCTCTTGAAAGGAGGCCGCCGTGCAGCCAAGTGCCAAGGTGCACCTGTACGACTTCCGCGTGCGCTCGAACGAGGCCGTGGGCAGGGACGTCTTCCGCATGGTGATGGAGTCGCCAAAGCTCGCGGAGAGGCTCGAGCCCGGCCAGTTCATGAACATCGCGGTGCCGGGCGACGCGTCGCACATCGTGAGAATTCCGCTGTCGTTCGCGGGCGCGGACGCGGCCGCGGGGACGATAGAGCTCGTGTACGCCGTGGTCGGAGAGGGCACGCGGCGCCTGTCTAAGATGGGCGCGGGCTCTGGCTCGACCGTCGTGGGCCCGTGCGGCAACGGCTGGCGCATAGCGCCGGGCGGCCGGGCGCTTGCCGTGGCCGGCGGCGTCGGCGCGCCTCCCGTCATAGCGGCGGCGCGCTCGCTCGTTGCGGCCGGGCGCGACGTGGACGTCATCCTCGGCGCACAGACGAAGGACCGCCTCTGGGGCGAGAAGGACGCGCGTGACCTCGGCGCAAGCGACGTCGTGGTCACGACCGACGACGGCTCGTACGGCCGCAGGGGCTTCACGACCCAGACGATGGAAGACCTTCTCGCCCAGCGTGACTACGACCTCGTGGTGACGTGCGGCCCGTCCGTCATGATGGCGGGGGTGGCCCGGCTGGCCGAGGGTGCGCACGTGGCGTGCCAGGCTTCGCTCGAGCGGATGATGACTTGCGGCTTCGGCGCGTGCAGCACGTGCAACGTCGCCATGCGCGCAGGCGGCTACAAGTCGTGCTGCATGGACGGTCCCGTGTTCGACGCGGAGGAGGTGGCGTGGTGAGCAAGGTCTCCATGGCCGTCGACTTGGGCGGCATAAGGATGAAGAACCCCGTGAACACCGCAAGCGGCACGTTTGGCAACGGCTGGCAGTTCGAGGGGTTCTACGACGTGGGCGAGCTCGGCGCCATCACGACGAAGGGCTGCGCGGCCGAGGCTTGGGACGGAAACCCCGCGCCGAGGATGTGCGAGCTTCCCTCCGGCATCATGAACTCCGTGGGGCTCCAGAACCCCGGAGTGCGCGCGTTCATAGCGAGCTACGGCGAGTACCTCGCGGGGCTGGAGGAGCGAGGATGCCGCGTCATCTGCCAGGTGGCCGGTCACTCCATCGAGGAGTACGTGCGGGCGCTGGAGCTCTTCGAGGAGCTGGCGCCGTTCGCGTCCGGCTTCGAGATCAACATATCGTGCCCGAACGTGAGCAAGGGCGGCGCAGCCATGGGCGCGACGCCCGAGGCCGCGGCGGAGGTCATGGCGGCGGTAAGGCCGGTCACGAAGCGGCCCATCGTGGTGAAGATGGCGCCGCACGACGTGGGCGAGATCGCGCGCGCCCTCGAGTCGGAGGGCGCGGACGCGCTCTCGCTCATCAACACGATCCCCGGCATGGCCATCGACGTGCGCACGCGCAAGAGCAGGCTCTCGCGCCCGACCGCGGGCGTCTCCGGCCCGGCCATACACGCCATCGCCGTGCGCATGGTGTGGGAGGCGCACAGGGCCGTGAGCATCCCGCTCTGCGGCATCGGCGGCGTCACGAGCGGCGAGGACGCGGCGGAGTTCATCCTTGCGGGCGCGACGGCGGTTTCCGTGGGAACGGCGAACCTCGTGGACCCGACGGCCGCGCCGCGCGTGGAGCGCGAGCTGGAGGCCTGGGCGGAGTCCCAGGGAGTGAGTGACATAAACGAGCTGATTGGAGCCTTCGAATGCTAACCGACGACGAGGCGCGCGAGTCCGTCATCATCGCGCTCGACTGCGACCGCGACACCGCCATCGACCTGGCGACGCGCCTTCAGGGCAAGGCACGCTGGGTCAAGGTGGGCATGACGCTGTTCTACGCGGAGGGCCCCTCCATCGTGAGGGAGATGCGCGACCGCGGCTTCAAGGTGTTTCTCGACCTGAAGCTGCACGACATCCCGTTCCAGGTGAGGGGCGCGGCGCGGTCCGCGTCGCTCACGGGGGCAGACCTGCTCTCCATCCACGGCATGGGCTCTTCCGAGATGGTGAGGCAGGCGCGTGCCGGCGTGGAGGACGCCGCCGGCGAGCGCGGCGACGACAGGACGCGCCTGGTGGCGATATCGGTGCTGACGAGCATGGACCAGGACGCGCTTGCCGAGATCGGCATCGACGTGCCCGTGGAGCGCGAGGTGGAGCGCCTGGCCGGCATGTCCGTGGGCGCGGGCGCCGACGGCATCGTGTGCTCGCCGCAGGAGGCCGCGCAGATGCGCGAGCTCTTGGGCCCGAAGGCGCTCATCGTGACGCCGGGCGTGAGGCCGAAGGGCGCGGCCGTGGGCGACCAGAAGCGCATAGCCACGCCGGCGAGCGCCATCGGGGCGGGTGCGTCGATGATCGTGATCGGAAGGCCGATCACCCAGGCGGACGACCCCGTGGAGGCGTACGAGGCCGTGGTTCGCGAGCTCTGCGAGGCGTAATTACCGCCTTTACGTGGAGATATAGGGTCCAATTATGGTTTTAGGACCCCGTGCGAACCTATTTGGGAACAATACCCTTGTAAAATGGGTCCCCAATTGGCAAACTATGTGCTTGCGATTGATGGCCTGCCCATTTGCGAACGGGCATGCATAGATGTGAAACCTACTGTTTGGAGGAACCATGGCACTACCTCAGCTTACGGACGAGCAGCGCAAGGCCGCACTTGAGAAGGCCGCACAGGCTCGCCACGAGCGCGCTGAGCTTCGCGACAAGATCAAGAAGGGCGAGATCTCCCTGGAGGACGTTCTCGACTCCGAGGATCCCATCGCGAGCCGCATGAAGGTCTCCGCCCTCATCGAGTCCCTTCCCGGCTATGGCAAGGCCAAGGCCTCCAAGATCATGGACGAGCTTGGCATCTCGGCCACGCGCCGCGTCAAGGGTCTGGGCGCCCGCCAGCGAGAGCAGCTCCTCGAGGTGCTCAACAAGTAAGCGATGGGGAAGCCTCGTTTATTCGTCATCTCCGGACCGTCAGGCGCAGGAAAGGGAACGCTCGTCTCCGCAGTGCGAGAAGAGCGTCCGGACCTGGGCCTGACGGTTTCTGCGACGACGCGTCCGCCTCGGCCCCACGACATTCCGGACGTCTCGTATCACTTCCTCTCGGAGGAGGAGTTTGACCGTCGCATCGAGAGAGGCGATTTCCTGGAGTGGGCCGACGTGCATGGGCACAAGTACGGTACCCTGCGCAGCGAGGTGGACGGCCTCATGGCCGCCGGCAAGTCCGTCATCCTCGAGATCGACGTACAGGGTGCGTTCAACGTGAGGCGCATCTACCCGGACGCCGTGCTGGTGTTCATAGAGCCGCCGTCGCTCGAGGTGCTCGAGCAGAGGCTCAGGGGGCGCGGCACCGAGGACGAGTCCTCGATCGAGCTTCGCCTTGCGAACGCCCGCCACGAGATGGACCTTGCGAAGGACTACGACGCACGCGTGGTGAACGACGACCTCGCGACCGCCGTGAGGGACCTCGCGAACGTTCTTGAAAGCTACGAGATGGATGGAGGCAACTCCTAAATGGCAGTTACCAAGCCAGAGATCGACGATCTTCTCGCCAAGACCGAGCACAACCCCTTCCTGCTGTGCGCCCTTGCGAGCAAGCGCGCCTGCGACATCAACAACATGATCCGCGGTCAGCACCTGCGCGTGACCGCGATCCAGGACTTCGACGACATCACGACCGTGGTGAGCGGCGAGGACACGGTGTCCGTCGCGATGAACGAGATCGAGGACGGCACGCTGAGCTACGACAAGGACGAGTTCGACGAGGAAATCAAGGGTTCGAACGCGCTCGTCGACCACAACCTGTAAGCCATGGCTGACAGGGTTTGCCTCGTCCACTACCACGAGATCGGCCTGAAGGGCAAGAACCGCTCCACGTTCGAGAACCAGCTGGTGACGAACCTGCACAGGGCCCTGAGGTCGTTCGACGTGGCGGACATCAAGAGAATATCCGGCCACATCCTGGTGACGGCCGCCGACGGCATGGCAACCGACGACATGGCGCACGCGATATCGCGTGTGCCTGGCGTCGCGCGCGTGTCCGTGGCGTACGTGTGCCGCCAGGACCCGGAGGAGTACTGCGCGGCCGCGGTGAGGGCGCTGGGCGAGGCGGGGGAGTTCGACTCGTTCAAGGTGCACGCCAGGAGGTCCTCAACCAACTACGAGCTGCACACGCTGGACATAAACCGCCTTGTGGGTAGCGTCCTGTGCGAGAAGTTCCCCAACAAGAAGGTCGAGATGCACCATCCTGACGTCACGGTCATCGTGATGGTGGTGAACGCGAGCGTGTACGTGTACACGGACACCGGCGTCGGCGTGGGCGGCCTTCCCGTTGGGACGGCCGGCAAGGTCGTGACGCTGCTCTCCAGCGGCTTCGACTCTCCCGTCGCGACGTGGATGGTCGGTCGCCGCGGCGCCGTGTGCGTGCCCGTGCACTTCTCGGGCCGCCCGATGACGGCGGACACGAGCGAGTACCTGTGCCAGGACATCATCAACGCGATGGCGCCCTCCGGCATGGTCGGCCGCCTGTACGTGGTGCCGTTTGGGCAGAAGCAGCGCGAGATTTCGCTGTGCGTGCCGCAGAGCCTGCGCATCATCACGTACCGCAGGGTGATGTTTGCCGTGGCAGAGCGCATCGCGCGGATCGAGGGCGCGAAGGCGCTCGTGACGGGCGAGTCGCTGGGCCAGGTGGCCTCGCAGACGCTCGAGAACATCTCCGTCGTGAACGAGATGGTGAGCATGCCCGTGCTGCGGCCGCTCATTGGCTCCGACAAGCAGGAGATCATGCGCCGCGCGGAGGAGATCGGCACGTACGACATATCCGCGCAGGACGCGGCGGACTGCTGCACGCTGTTTATGCCGCGCCGCCCGGAGACGCACGCGAAGCCGGACATGGTGCACGAGGCGTGGGACTCCTTCGACCACGACGCCATGATTGAGGAGCTGGTGCAGAGCGTGGAGTACGTCGACTTCGACCAGTGCCCCTCGTACAAGCCACCCCGTCAGCTGAGGGCCCGCCACCGCGAGCTTGCCCCGGCACAGTTCGAACGCCGCGGCGATAAGGACGCGACGGGCGAGAAGGACGCGGTCACGGAGTAGCGACGCGCTCGGAAAGCGGCTCTTCTCGCACCTGCCTTTGGGCGACGCGCGCAGACGGGCGGAAGACATCCGCAATGGCGATTTGAGACAACGGACGCATGTGCCACCCCCGGTCCCATGATGGGACTGGGGGTGGTTTGCTATGGCGCAAAGGGCGAGGGGACCTGCGGGAGGGCTTTCTAAACGATACGGCCTGAGTGGGCGGAGGGGACCCGTCATTGCTGCGGTGCTGGCGGCGGCGTGCCTGGCGGTGGTGGGCGCTCTGCTGCTTCCCGGAAGGGGTGGCGGCTTTGAGGTGACGCGTGCGGAGGCGGGCGGTGCGGTCACGCAGCAGAAGGCGAAGGGAGGACGGGAAGCGAGCAAGAGCGAGGAGCTGGGACAAGACGAGGGAAGCTCTGTCCCGGCGGCAAAGGCGGGGGAGGCGAAGGTCGCGGCCGTGATCGTGCACGTAGACGGAGCGGTGGAGAACCCGGGCGTGTACAGGATATACACGTCGAGCCCGAGGGTGAACGACGCGGTAAGCGCCGCAGGCGGCCTTGCGGAGGACGCGGACACCACGAGGATCAACCTGGCGGCATCGCTTTCAGACGGACAGAAGGTGCACGTTCCGAGGCAGGGCGAGGAGACGCCCGAGGACGTGGCGCAAGATGCCGGCGGTGCGGAGGACGCAGCCACGGGGGCGGCGGGAGGTGCCGTTGGAGCGGCGGGGGACTCCGCGGGCTCCGGCACTGTGGACATCAACACCGCCGACGCGACGGAGCTGCAGCGCCTACCAGGCGTTGGCGAGGCGACGGCTGCGGCAATCGTGGAGGACCGGACGAGGAACGGGCCGTTTGCGAGCCCGGAGGACATCATGCGCGTATCGGGCATCGGCGAGAAGAAGTTCGAGCGGATGCGGGCGATGATACGTGTCTGACCACGAGTGGGTTCCGAACAGGCCGTGCGTGCCCTTCTCGCTTTACCTGCTGTGCGCGTGCGGTGCCGCGTCGCAGGTCGTGCTTGCGCTTCAACTGCGCATGGGGCGCCCATGGGCGGTTGTTGCGGCATGCGTGGCCGCAATGGCGCTGGCGGCACGCCGCATGGGGAGCGCCTCGCGCGCGACGGAGACGCTCTTACGCGTCATACTCGCGGCGGGGACGTGCGGCATCTGCGCCTGCCTCGCCTCCGCGCAGGTGGGGGTGGCAGAAGGAACCGCCCGTGCGTTGGAGCGGAGCGCCGTCTCGTCGTGCGAGCTGGAGGTGTGTGCGGACGCGTCACTCGGCACGAGGGGATACCGCGCTCGCGCCCACGTGTGGCGCGGTGGCACGCGTCTGGGCGACGTGTGGGTGCGCAGCGAGAAGCGATACGACATGGGGACGCGAGTCCGCGCGGTGGGGAGGTTCGGTAGGGGGACCGGCGAGTGGAGGCTGATGTCGGAGCGGCAGGGCGTGTGCGGGACTATCTCCGTCGTGCACGCGCTGGAGGTGACGCCGGCGTCCGGCCCTCGCACATGGGTGAACGAGAGGAGGCGGGTGGCGCTCGTGGCCATGGAGCCGGAGCGCTCCGACGCGCGCGCGATACTGGCAGGCAGCGTGTGCGGCTCGAAGGACGCCATGGTGAGGTCAGGAATTGACAAAGTGTTCGCCGCGTGCGGCGTCGCGCACCTCGTTGCGGTGTCCGGCGGGCACATCGCAATCGTGGGTGCGCTCGTGGAGCGGCTGCTGGGGAAGACTAGGCTGGGCCCCGTGGTGCGGACGCTCGTGCTGCTGGAGACGACGGGACTCTTCGTGCTGTTCTGCGGCGCGCCTGTCTCTGCGGTGCGCTCGTGGCTCATGTGCCTGGTCGCCTTTGGCTCGAGGGTCGCGGGACGACGTGGGCACTCGCTCTCGGCCGTGTGCGCCGTGGCGCTGGGGATGGTGATGGTCGACCCCGCCGTAACGGGTCAGGTGGGCTTCGTGCTGTCCGTCGCCTCGGTCGTGTGGCTCTGCCTGCTCTCGCCCTACTTCGGCTACGCGCTGCGCCAGGTAGTGGCCCGCCCGCGACTTCCCGCACGAGTGCCGCGCCCCGTTAGGCACGCCGTGGACGCCGGCGTGGACTTCGTGCGTGACACGCTGTCTGCGTGCCTCGTGGCGCAGTTCGCGACGGCGGCGATAACGTGCTCCATGTTCTCGCAGCTCTCGCTCGTGGCGCCGCTCGCAAACCTCGTTCTTGCGCTGCCGTTTACGGTCATGGTGGGCTGCCGTGCGACGTTGCGGGGACGGCGGTGTCTTGGTTGCTAGGCTGGATGAGCAGGTTGCCGTACGCGTGTGTCGCCGTGAGCTGCGACATAGCGGTTGCCGGCATGGTCACGATTGGCGTGACGGCCGCGATTCTCGTGTGGTGGCCAACGGTAAGGCGGGGTCCCATGCTCGCAGTGACGGGGTCTCTTGCCGCCGTGTCGCTCTGCCTGCTGCTGAGGTGGCGGTTCTTCTCGCCCGCGCGCGTCTGCGTGCTGGACGTGGGCCAGGGGGACGCAATCCTCGTGCAGCAGGGTGTATCCGCCGTGCTTGTGGACGCCGGTCCCGACCAGGCGGCGGCTGCGGAGCTCGCCCGGCTGCACGTGATGCACATCGACGCCGTCGTGGTGACCCACATGCACGACGACCACTTTGGGGGCGTCGGTGACGTGCTGGGTGAGGTGTCGTGCGACGCCGTGTTCGTGGCGAGGGGCGTTCGCGGCAACATCCCGGACGAGTTTGGGGAGGAGCTCGAGAGGCACGGCAAGGAGGACGTGCGAGAGGTGGGCCTGGGCGACGAGCTTGAGGTCGGCGACTTCAGGCTGCGCGTGGTATGGCCGGAGGAGCCGGTGGACGGAAGCGAGAACGCGGACTCCATCGAGCTTGCGCTGACGTACGACGACGGGTCCAGGACCATGTCGGGGCTGCTCACGGGCGATGCCGAGAAGGACGAGACCGCAGGCGCGATCTTAGCGGGCCGGGTGGGAGACGTCGACTTCCTGAAGGTGGGACACCACGGCTCGAAGGTCTCCGTCACACAGGACGAGGCGCACGAGCTTGCCCCGGAGGTCTCCGTCGCGAGCGCCGGCGCCCACAACCGCTACGGCCACCCGTCGCCGGAGTGCCGACGCGTGCTTGAGCGAGCCGGCTCGCGCTTCCTGTGCACGATGGACGTGGGAACGGTGACGCTGGAGCCGGGCGAGAGGGGCGTGCGCGTCTTTACGGAGAGGTCCCCGTGAGCGCGGGCGGGTGTAGTATGGATGTCCTGACGAAGGGAGCAAGCATGGCGAAGGCGGCGCTCTTGCCCGCATACCTCATAGTGGGCTCGGACGAGCTCAAGAGCCGGCAGGCCGTGACCAGGCTGAAGGGGAGGCTCGAGCCCGGGCTTGCCGCGTTCAACCTGGACGAGCACGTGGCGGGGCCGGACCTTGTTCCCGGAGACGTCGTGGCCTCGCTCAACACCATCCCCATGGGGACGGGCTTCAGGCTCGTGCTCATAACGAAGGCCGAGAAGCTTCCGAAGCCCGTCTCGGAGGCGATCATCTCGTACCTGAAGGACCCGAACCCCGGCTGCACGCTCTGCCTCGTGGCGACGACGCTCGCGAAGTCGACGCGCCTGTACAAGGCCGTGAAGGCGGTCGGCGAGCGCTCGATAATCGACTGCGCCCCGAAGAAGCGCTGGCAGCTGGCGCCGACGGTCGTGCGCATGGCCGCGCACTACGGCATGCGGACTGACGAGGCGGCCGCGGCGGAGCTCGTGAGCCGCGTGGGCGAGTCGACCACGATGATAGACGCGCAGCTGAGGTCACTTGCGGCGCTCTGTCGCGACAGCGGGCGCATCACCGTCGCGGACGTGGAGCGAAACGTCGCGAGGACGGCCGAGGTGAAGCCATGGGACTTCTTGGACGCGGTGTGCGCGCGGGACGCCGCGAAGGCGCTCGGCCTGTACCACCTGATGCAGAACCCGTCGCAGATCGCACTGACGTCGCTTCTGTGCGGACGCCTCCGCGAGCTGGTGTGCGCGAGGTCGCTTTCGGCAAGGGGAGAGGGCGGACTCCTCGCCTCCGAGCTCGGCAAGAAGCAGTGGCAGGTGAAGAACCACCTCTCGTGGGCACGACGCTTCGCGGACGGCGAGCTCGAGGGCTCGCTCGAGCGCTGCGCGCGGTGCGAGCGCGCGCTCAAGGGTGGTGACGACCCGGAGACCACGTTCGTCTCGCTCGTCCTCTACGTGTGCGGACGGGCGTAGCCTACCGGCACGGTCACGGTCCCGTCAGGCAGGACTGGCGGGCCATCGCGGAGTAGGGACTGCGTGGGGTGACCCCCGTATACGAAAAGACAAGAAAAAAGACCCCGCCCTTCCGGGCGGGGTCGAAAAGGCAAAATGTCGAAGGGGCCTACTTCAGGGAGTTGACCAGCTTCTGCACGCCAGACTTGCGGTTGGAGGCCTGGTTCTTGTGGATGATGCCCTTGGAGGCTGCCTTGTCGAGGAGGCGGTTGGCCTTGTTGGCAGCAGCCTGTGCGGCGTCGGCATCCTTGGCGGTGACGGCGGCGCGGACGTCCTTGACGGCAGTCTTCAGCTCGGAGCGGACTGCCTTGTTGCGCATGCGCGCCTTCTCGGCGGTGATGATGCGCTTCTTCTGAGACTTGATGTTAGCCACGTGCGGTTCCTTTCGGTTCTGATCCTTGAGGCCTCTATTTTTGAGGTGAAGGACGTGGGGTATCCGACACCTGACACGGCGAGGTCGACTTACGGAGTATAGCAGAAGG
Organism: uncultured Olsenella sp.; assembly: GCA_902761955.1. GTDB lineage: Bacteria > Actinomycetota > Coriobacteriia > Coriobacteriales > Atopobiaceae > Parafannyhessea. The sequence continues at coordinate 15,284 of CACWMM010000040.1, forward strand.
CGTCCCGCGTGTCGTCGCGCATTTTGCCTGTGCGCAGGTGCGGGCATAAATTCACATTCTGTCCAACGCATTCGTGGGTTATGATGGGTCGCATGAACAAGACAGACCTTTCACTCATCCGCAACTTCTCGATCGTTGCGCACATCGACCACGGCAAGTCGACCATCTCGGACAGGATCCTCGAGCTCACCCACACGGTGGACGAGAGGGACCTGTCGTCTCAGATGCTCGACTCGATGGACATCGAGCAGGAGCGTGGCATCACCATCAAGAGCAACGCCGTCCGCGTGATGTACGCGGCCGACGACGGCAACACCTACCAGTTCAACCTGATAGACACGCCGGGGCACGTCGACTTCACGTACGAGGTCTCGCGCTCGCTTGCCGCATGCGAGGGCGCCGTGCTCGTGGTGGACGCCACGCAGGGCGTCGAGGCCCAGACGGTCTCGAACGCGAACCTCGCCATGAACGCGAACCTGGACATCGTGCCGTGCATCAACAAGATCGACCTGCCCTCCGCCCACCCGGACGAGGTGAAGGAGGAGATAGAGGAGGACCTCGCCATCCCGGCGGACGATGCCGTCTGCGTGTCCGGCAAGACGGGCGAGGGCATCCACGACCTGCTGGAGGCCATCGTCTACCTGGTGTCTCCCCCCAAGGGCGACGCGAACGCGCCGCTGAAGGCCCTCATCCTGGACTCGTACTTCGACGAGTACCGCGGCGTCGTCGCGACGGTCCGCGTGTTCGACGGCGTCATGCGCAAGGGCGACCGCCTGAAGATGATGGCCCTGGGCGACACGTTCCTGTGCGACGGCGTCGGCTGCAAGCGACCTCTGGAGACCTCCCTCGACGAGCTCGGCGTGGGCGAGGTGGGCTACGTCGTCACGGGCCTCAAGGACCCGGCGCTCGTGAAGACCGGCGACACCATCACGTACGAGGACAGGCCGTGCGCGGAGCCGTGCCCCGGCTACCACGAGGCGAAGCCCATGGTGTTCACGGGACTGTTCCCCATCGACAACAAGCAGTACGAGAACCTGCGCGACGCGCTCGAGAAGCTGAAGGTGAACGACCCGTCGCTCACGTGGACGCCCGAGACGTCCGTCGCGCTTGGCTTTGGCTTCCGCGTGGGATTCCTTGGCCTTCTCCACATGGAGGTCGTGAAGGAGCGCCTGGAGCGCGAGTTTGGCCTGGACCTCATCGCGACGAGCCCGTCCGTGAACTACCACGTGTACAAGACGGACGGCAGCATGATAGAGATCACGAGCCCGCAGGACCTGCCCGACGTCACGCGCATCGAGCGGATCGAGGAGCCGTACCTGAAGGCGAAGGTCATCGTGCCGCCCGACTTCATGGGCGCCGTGATGCAGCTGGTGATCGACCACCGTGGCGAGACCCGCGACATGGTGTACCTGTCCGAGAAGTCGGTCGAGATGCACTTCGACATTCCGCTGGCCGAGCTGATCCTGGACTTCTTCGACCAGCTGAAGAGCCGCACGAAGGGCTACGCCTCGCTCGACTACGAGATGGGCGAGTACCGCGCGAGCGACCTGGTGAAGCTGGACATCCTGCTTGCCGGCGAGGTGGTGGACGCGCTCAGCTTCATCGTGCACCGCGACAAGGCGTACGACATGGCCCGCGCGCTGTGCGACAAGCTCAAGGAGATCATCCCGCGCCAGCAGTTCGAGGTGCCCATCCAGGGCGCCATAGGCAACAAGATCATCAGCCGCTCCACCGTGAAGGCGCACCGCAAGGACGTGCTCGCCAAGTGCTACGGCGGCGACATCAGCCGCAAGCGCAAGCTGCTCGAGAAGCAGAAGGAGGGCAAGAAGCGCATGAAGTCCATCGGCTCGGTCGAGGTGCCGCAGGAGGCGTTCCTCGCCGTGCTGAAGGTGGACGACGAATGACGGAGCCCATGGATCCGCAGACCCCCGCGGAGGTGCTGGACGAGTTTTCCCCCGCGGCGGCGCTGGGCGAGAAGATCTGCCCGTTTCCTGGCGAGGGCGACCTTCGCTCCAGGCTCGAGGCGGCCCGCTACCTCATGGCGCCGATGGCCGGCGTCACGGACGCGGCGTATCGCCTGATGGCGCGCCGCGCCGGAGCGGGGCTCGCGTACACGGAGATGGTGTCCGTCGCCGGGATCCACTACGGTGGCGAGACCGGCGGCCAGAAGACGTGGGAGCTCGTGCTGCCGCACGACCCAGAGCCCGACATTGCGGTGCAGCTGTTTGGCAGCAAGCCGGAGCAGTTCCGAGAGGCGGCGTCCCGCGTGCAGGAGCGCTTGCAGGGGCGGCTCGCCCTCATCGACATCAACATGGCCTGCCCCGTGCCGAAGGTCACGCGCAAGGGCGAGGGGTCGGCGCTTCTGGACGATCCGGCGCTCGCGGTGGAAATCGTGCGCGCGTGCGTGGAGGAGGCGGACGTCCCCGTGACGTGCAAGATCCGCCGCAGCCGTAAGCCGGGCCCCGAGCAGGCGCCGGACTTCGCGCGCGAGATGGAGCAGGCGGGCGCGTCCGCGATAGCCGTGCATGGGCGCACGGCAAGCCAGCTGTACCGCGGCCAGGCGGACTGGGACGCCGTACGCCACGTGGTCGAGGCGGTGGACGTGCCCGTCATCGGCTCCGGCGACGTGCTCGACGCGCATGCGGCCTCGGACATGCGGGCCGCGACCGGCGTCGCCGCCGTCATGGTGGCGCGCGGCTCCTACGGAAACCCGTGGATCTTCTCGGCGGCGCGTGCCCTGGACGAGGGGCGCGAGCCCGTACATGTTGGCCCCGCGGAGCGCCTTGCCGCGTTCGAGTGCCACGTGCGGCTGCTTGCTGCGACGGGCGCGCACCTGGCCCGGGCGCGGAGCCTCGCGGGATGGTACTTCAAGGGCATGCCGTACGCGGCGGAGTGGCGTAACCGCGCGATGGCGTGCGTGACGCTTGCGGACTACCTGGCGCTGGTGCAGGTGCTGCGCGAGCGGCTGTCCGCGGCGGGGCGGTAGCCGTGGGCGCGGGCGCGCTGTACGTGCACGTGCCGTTCTGCCGCAGCAAGTGCGCGTACTGCGACTTCTCGTCGTGGGCCACGCGCGCGGGCGACCCGCTCATGGGCGCGTACGTGGCATCTGCGGCGCGCATGGTGCGCCAGGCGGAGTCCCTGGGGCTCCTCGAGGGCTGTCGCACGGGCTATCTGGGCGGTGGCACGCCCACGTACCTGGGCGCGGATGCCCTTCACCTGCTTGTGGCGGCCATGGCGACGCACTGCCCGCACGAGCTTTCCGTGGAGGCAAACCCGGACTCACTAGCGCCGGACGTGCTGGACGCGCTTCTCGACGTGGGCGCGACGCGAGCCTCCGTGGGCGTGCAGAGCACGAACGCCGCGGAGCTTCAGGCGCTCGGGCGCGTGCACGGGCCCGCGCAGGCGCTCGACGCGCTCTCGCGCGCCGTGGCGGCGGGGCTCGACGTGTCGTGCGACCTCATGTGCGCGACGCCGCTCCAGACGGAAGATTCGTGGGAGAAGAGCCTTGCGGACGTGCTTTCCTGCGGAGTTGGCCACGTGAGCGTGTACCCGCTGCAGATAGAGGACGGCACGGCGCTCGGCCGGCGCTACGCGGACGAGGACCCGGCGTTCAACGCGGAGGACGTGCAGGCCGCGCGCATGGAGGCGGCGGAGCGCGCCCTTGGGGCGGCAGGCCTTGCGCGCTACGAGGTGGCGAGCTACGCGCGGCCCGGCAAGGCGTGCGCCCACAACCAGGCGTACTGGACGGGCGTGCCGTACCTGGGCATCGGCACGGGGGCGTCCGGCATGCTGGGCGCGCCCGACTACGAGCTCCTGCGCACCGCGGCGTCGCGCCTGCCCAAGGCGCCGGCGGACGCGTGGCGCGTGCGCCTGACCGTCACGAGCGGTCGGCGCGTGTTCGCGGAGGCCGCGGGCATGGGCGAGCTCTCGTACGACCTGGAGTTCCTGACGGAGCCGCAGGCCGCGGCCGAGGACCTCATGCTGGGGATGCGCCTTTCCAAGGGCGTGGGAGAAGACCTTCTCGCCCATGCGCGCGACGTGCTCGGCGCGCAGGCGGTGGGCGCGGCCGTGGCCGAGGCGCGCCGAGAGGGGCTTGCGGAGGCGCGCGCGGACGGCGGGCTCGCGCCGACGCGGCGCGGCTGGCTACTGGGAAACGAGCTCTATGGCATCATGTGGGGCCTCGCCCCCGGCACGGTGCGTGAGGTGGGGATTTCCTGCGCGACGGCGCCGCATGAATAAGCCGCGGCCGCATTGGATAGAATTTTGACCGCATGCGCCGTTGGCGCGTGGACACGCAGGCAGGCGGCATGGATTCGGAGCCCCGCATGGCATCAATGAACGAGAAGGACTACTACGCGATCCTGGGCGTGAGCAAGGACGCGTCCACGGACGAGATTCGCAAGGCCTTCCAGCAGAAGGCGCGCAAGCTCCACCCGGACGTGAACAAGGCGCCGGACGCGGAGGAGCGCTTCAAGGAGGTGTCCGAGGCGTACGCGGTGCTCTCAGACGAGCAGAAGCGCAGTCGCTACGACGCCATGCGCTCGGGCTCGCCGTTTGGCGCACCCGCATACGGCGGGGGCACACAGGGCTACGGCGCGCCCGCGGACCCCTTTGCCGGCGCCGACCCGTTTGGCTGGGGCTTCCCGTTTGGCGGCGCCGGCTATCGCCGCGCGAGCACCAGGCGCTCCCGCGCGTACAACCCGCGCGCCGGCGCGGACGTCACCATCGACGTGGAGCTGGACCAGGAGACCGCGCGCAAGGGCACGAGGCGCGGCGTCACGTACCAGCGCTACGTGGCGTGCGACGTGTGCCACGGCAGCGGATCCGTCGAAAGCGACCACGCGGAGACGTGCCCGACGTGCGGAGGCTCCGGCCACATCAGCCTTGACCTGACGGGGCTCTTTGGCTTTGGCGTGATGGAGATGGAGTGCCCGGAGTGCGAGGGCGCGGGCAAGGTGGTCGCAGACCCGTGCGAGGCGTGCGGCGGCTCTGGGCGCGTGCTCTCGGCGAGCGAGGTCGTGGTGGACATCCCCGCCAACTCGCATGACGGCGACGAGGTGCGCGTGAGGGGCATGGGCAACGCCGGCACGAACGGATCCTCCTCCGGCGACTTCGTCTGCCGCGTGGGCGTGGCGGCGGAGCGCGTGAACCCGCTGCAGGCGCGCGGCTTCCAGACCGTGGGCTTCATGCTGCCGTTTGTGGTGCTGGGGGCCGTGTCGGGCACGATCGTGTCCATGCTGCCGTTCCTGGCGATCATGGCGGTCATCGCGGGCATGCAGATCAGCCGGGGCGGCGGCGTCGGCCAGGGCGGCACGTGGTGGAGGAAGGCCGCGGCGCACGTGGGCAACGGCGTGCTGTCGGGCCTTTTGCTCGCGCTGCTCATGGTGCTCATGTTCCAGTGCAGCCCGTACGCGCGCTACTCCGGCGGTGCCATCGCGCCGGGCGGCGTGGGCGTGTAGCGCGTCCGGCTGGCACGCACGCAAAGGTTCCTGCGGGCCTCGGCCCGAAGTTCGACATGTGGGAGATAGGTAAGAGTGGCCTCTAAAGACTATTACGAGATTCTGGGCGTCGAGCGCGACGCCGACGCGAAGACGATCAAGCGCGCGTTCTTGAAGAAGGCGCGCGTGCTCCACCCCGACGTCAACAAGGAGCCCGACGCGGAGGAGAAGTTCAAGGAGGTCAACGAGGCGTACTCCGTCCTTTCGGACGAGCGCAAGCGCGCGAACTACGACCGCTACGGCACCGCGGAGGGGCCGGGCGGCTTTGGCTCGGACTACGTGGACATGTCGGACATCTTCGGCGGCGGGTTCGGCATCAACGACATCTTCGACTCGTTCTTTGGCGGCGGGCAGGGTGGCGGCTCTTCTCGCGCCGCACGCACGCGCGGACGCGACATGGGCATCACGCTCAGGGTCACGCTGGAGGAGGCCGCGGCCGGCTGCACGAAGACCATCGCGTACGACCGGCTTGCCCCGTGCGACGACTGCGGCGGCACCGGCGTCGCGGAGGGCGGCCACGTGAAGACGTGCGACAGGTGCCACGGCACCGGCCGCGTGGTCGAGGTGCAGCGCACGATCTTTGGCCAGATGCAGACCCAGACCACGTGCCCTGCGTGCCACGGTTCGGGCAAGGTCGTCGACAAGCCGTGCGAGACCTGCGAGGGCCAGGGCCGCACCCCCTCGCGTGAGACCGTGGACGTGAAGATCCCCGCCGGCGTGCACTCTGGTCAGTCGCTTACCGTGAAGGGCAAGGGCGAGGCCGGCGTTCGCGGCGACGCGTCCGGCGACCTCGTCGTGCGCGTGGAGGTCGCGGAGAGCGAGACGTTCCAGCGCCAGGGCGACGACCTGTTCTGCCGCGTGACGGTGGACTCGCTCCAGGCCATCGTCGGCACGACGGTGCGCATGCGCGGCATCCTTCCGGACGACGAGGTCGTGGTCGAGGTGCCCGCGGGCTGCTCCTACGGCCAGCAGGTGCGCGTGGAGCGCATGGGCATGCCGCGCATGGGCACCACGGCGCGCGGCAGCCTGATCGCGGTCATCCAGGTGGTGCCGCCGAAGGACCTCACCACCGAGCAGCTCGAGGAGATCCGCAAGATCGTGGACGCGCGGGGCGAGAAGGACGCGGCAAGCGAGCCGAAGGCGAAGGCCGCGCAGGGCGGCGCCGCCTCCGCAGAGACCCGCAAGAAGCCGAAGTTCAAGGGCCGCGGGCGTCGCAACGGAAGGTCGAAGTGACGGCCGCCCCGCGACCGCGGGTCGCGTTCGTGAACCTGGGCTGCCGCGTCAACCGCGTCGAGACCGACGTGATCGCAAGCGAGCTCGAGCGCCACGGCTGCGAGCTCGTGCCGGAAGGCGAGGCCCAGGCCATCGTCGTGAACACGTGCGCCGTCACGGGCGAGGCGGAGGCGAAGACCAGGAAGACCGTCCGTCACGCGGCGGGCCTTCCGGGATGCCCCACCGTCGTCGCGACCGGCTGCGTCGCGAGCCTTTTTACGGACGAGCTTGCCGCCATCGCGGACAACGTGGTGGTGGAGCCCAACAAGGCGCGCGTCGCGGCGCGCGTGCTGGAGCACCTGGGCATCGTGGACGGCGCCGTGGACGATTCCGGCTCGGTCGTGAGCGTCACGCCCACGCCGACTGGTCGCATGCGCCCGGGCATCAAGATCCAGGACGGCTGCGACAACCGCTGCACGTACTGCATCGTGTGGAAGGCGCGCGGCGCCTCGCGCTCCATGGGCGTGGCGGACGTCGTGGCACGCGTGCGCGACGCGCAGTCTCGCGGCGCGCACGAGGTGGTGCTCACGGGCATCAACCTCGGGCGCTTCGACGCCGTGGCGCCGGACGGCACGAGGGTGGGCCTGCCGGGACTCATCGAGCTTCTCCTTAGGGAGACCTCGATCGAGCGCCTGAGGCTCTCTTCCATCGAGCCGCCGGACGTGACGGACGGGCTGCTTCGCGTCATGGGCGCAAACCCGGAGCGCGTGGCGCCGTTCTTGCACGTGTGCCTGCAGTCCGGCTGCGACGCGACGCTGCGCCGCATGGGGCGCGTGTACGACACGGCATACTTTACGGACGTCGTGCGGCGCGCTCGGCAGGCGGTCCCCGGCATTGCGCTCGGCACGGACCTCATCGTGGGATTCCCGGGCGAGAAGGACGAGGACTTCGAGCAGTCGCTCGCGTTCTGCCGCGACATGGCGTTTGCGAAGATGCACGTGTTTCGCTATTCCAAGCGGCCGGGCACGCCGGCGGCGCGCGCGGAGGGCCAGGTGGACCCCCATGTCATGGCGACGCGCAGCCGCCGCATGCGCGAGCTTGCGCAACGGATGCGCCACGAGCAGGCGCTTGCGCACGTGGGTCGCGAGGAGCTCGTCGTGGTGCAGTACCCGGGCCGCGGCGTCACGGGAGGCCTCTTCGACGCGCTCGTGGACCCCAAGATCGAGCTGGACTCGCTCGTGCGCGTGCGCGTGAGCTCCGTGATGGACGACGGAACGCTCGTGTGCGCCCGCGCGTAGGTTGGGCGCCGGCGCGAAAGCGTCTATCATGAAGGCAACACACCGTCCGTCAGGAGGAACATGGAACCCACCCACGTCAGGCTCACCATACCGGACTCCGTCGACCCAACGCTGCTCATGGGGCCGGCGGACTCGCTCCTTCGCAGGATAGAGGGGGCGTTCAACGCCATGGTCACCGTGCGCGGCAACCAGGTGAGCGTGATCGGGCCCACGGACGTGGTGGACCAGGTGGTGTCCGTCTTTTCTCGCCTCATTCGGTGCGTGGAGAAGGGCGACGTCCCGACGACCGAGGACGTCGACCTGCTGATAGGCCAGGTGAGCCATGGGGCGAGCGAGGCGGCGGACCTCTCGGACGACATCCTGCTCACATACCGCGGCCGCGCCATCCGCCCGAAGACCGCCGGCCAGAAGCGCTACATAGACTCCATCCGCGACAACACCATCACGTTTGGCATAGGGCCAGCGGGTACCGGCAAGACGTACCTGGCCATGGCCATGGCCGTGAGCGCGCTGAAGCGCCGCGACGTGGGGCGCATCGTGCTCGCGCGGCCCGTGGTCGAGGCGGGGGAGTCGCTTGGCTACCTGCCCGGAACGCTGCAGGAGAAGCTTGACCCGTACGTGCGGCCGCTGTACGACGCGCTGTTTGACATGACGGACATGGAGAAGGGCAACGCCCTCATCGAGCAGGGCGTCATCGAGATCGCGCCGCTCGCGTTCATGCGCGGGCGCACGATGAACGACGCGTTCGTGATCCTGGACGAGGCCCAGAACACGACGCCGGACCAGATGAAGATGTTCCTCACGAGGCTGGGCTTTGGGTCGAAGTTCGTCGTGACCGGCGACCTCACCCAGCGCGACCTGCCCGGCAGGAACGGGCTGGAGTCCGCCCGCGCCGTGCTTCGCGACGTGGACGACGTGAGCTTCGTGGACCTTGGCAGAAACGACATCGTGCGGCACTCGCTCGTGGCGAGGATCGTGGACGCGTACGACAGGGCGCAGGGCGCGCAGACCGCGGGAGGCGCCGCGGGAAGGGAGACCGGCCGACATGGGGAATAGCTACGACATCATGCTCGAGGAGGGCGTCGCGTGCCCGGTGGGCGAGGACGAGATCCGCGAGGACTGCGACTTCGTGCTCGCGAGCGAGGGCGTGGAGCGGCCGTGCATGGTGTCCGTCTCCGTCGTGGGCGACGAGCGCATGCGCGAGCTGAACGCGGAGTGGCGCGACCAGGACCGCGTGACGGACGTGCTGTCGCTGGAGTGCGAGCGCCCGGACGACGAGGACCTCGCGCCCGGGGAGCCGTGCGAGCTTGGCGACATCGTGCTCGCACCCGCCTACATCGAGCGCCAGGCAAAGGGCTTCGGCACGACGCCGGCCGACGAGTTCAGGCTGCTTCTGGTGCACGGCATGCTGCACCTTCTGGGCTACGACCACCTCGAGGACGACGAGGCCGAGGCCATGGAGGCCCGCGAGGACGAGCTTCTGGCACACATCCGGACGGACCGCGCCATCGACCACGTGACCCTCACGCGCCACCGGGGCGGTGAGTAGCGATGATACCCGGCCGCTCGCCGAGCCATCCCTCGTTCAGGCGGAGCTTCCTCTTCGCGCTGCAGGGATTTCGCACCGCGCTTCGCCAGGAGCGCAACATCAAGGTCATGCTCGCGGGCGGTGCGTTTGCCGTCGCGATGGGGCTCATCCTGCGGATAGACGCCGTGAGCTGGGCCGTCGTGCTCGTGTGCTGCGGCATGGTCATCGCGGCGGAGCTTCTGAACACCGCGATCGAGACCGTGGTCGACCTGGTGTCGCCGGAGTTCCACCCGCTTGCTGGCCAGGCGAAGGACATCGCGGCCGCGGCGTCGTGGGTGCTGAGCCTCACCGCGGCCGTGGTGGGCGTCATCGTGTACGCAAACGCCCTCATGAGGCTGCTGGCCGGATAGGCATGGCATAGGAAGCGAAATCGGTGCCCGGAGAGGTGCCGTAGGCGGCCGTCGCGTGCGGCCATAGACGCAAACACACGATCACCCAAGGGGGTGCGGTCCATGGAAAAGGACGCAAAGGGCGAGAAGGGCGAGAAGGGCGAGGTGCCGTTCAGGAGCGGCTTCGTCGCGCTGGTTGGAAGGCCGTCCGTCGGCAAGTCGACGCTTCTGAACGCGGCGGTGGGCGGCAAGCTCGCCATCACGAGTCCCGTCGCGCAGACGACGCGCAGGCGCATGCGGGCCGTCGTGAACACGCCGAGCTCGCAGCTGGTGATCGTGGACACGCCGGGTCTGCACAAGCCGAAGGACGCCCTGGGCAAGGAGCTGAACAAGGTCGCGCTCGGCGAGCTGGGCGACGTGGACGTGGTGGCGTTTCTCGTCGACGCGACGAAGCCCGTCGGCAGGGGGGACGAGTGGGTCGCGAAGCACGTGGCGGCCTCGAGGGCGCCGTTCAAGCTGCTCGTGATCACTAAGGCTGACCTCGCGAAGCCCGACCAGGTGAAGGTGCAGCTCGACGCGGCGTCCGCGCTCGCGAAGTTCGACGACGCCATGGTCATCTCCGCAAAGGAGGGCTTCAACGTCGACTCGTTCGTGAGCCTGGTGGGCGAGCGCCTGCCCGAGGGACCGCGGTGGTTCCCTGAGGACATGGACTGCGACGCGACGGACGAGGAGCTCGTGGCGGAGTTCGTGCGCGAGAAGGTGCTGAACAACCTGCGGCAGGAGGTCCCGCACTCCGTGGGCGTCATCTGCGACGACATCGACTGGCGCAAGGACGGCCTCGCCTCGATCCGCGCGACCATCATCGTGGAGCGCGAGGGACAGAAGGGCATCGTGATCGGCAAGGGCGGCCAGATGATCAAGCGCATCGGCACCCAGGCGCGCCGCGACGTGGAGCGGCTGTTCGACACGAAGGTGTTCCTGGACCTGCAGGTGCGCGTGCAGCCGCAGTGGCGCCGCGACCAGAACGAGATTCGCCGCCTGGGCTACGACTACGAGGAGTAGCGTCCCGTGGCGGGAAGGAGGAGCGTCCGCACCAGGGCGATCGTGATCGACAGGAGGACCCGCCTGAAGGAGCAGGACCTGATCCTGACGCTCCTCACGCAGGACGGCCAGCGCGCGGACGTGATCGCGAAGGGCGGCCTGAAGCCGGGCGGGCGCCTTGCCGCGCGCGTGGAGCTCTTCAGCGAGACGGACTTCCTCATCGCAATCGGGCGCAGCCTCGGCATCATCACGGAGGCCGCGACGTCGAACCCTCACGCGGGGCTGCGTGGCGACATGGCGCGCGTGAGCGCGGCGTCGTGCGTGTGCGAGGTGGCGCGCCTCACGTGCTTCGAGGACATGCCCGACCCGTACCTGTTCGCGATATGCTCGCGCGCGCTCACGGCGTGCGAGCAGGCGCCGGACCAGGAGCGCCTCGACCTCGTCGTCGCTGCGTACACGTTCAAGGTCACGGCGCACGGGGGCTGGAGGCCGGAGCTTCGGCGTTGCACGCTCTGTGGCGACGAGGACGTCGCGTTCTTCTCGCCTCGCGCCGGAGGCATGCTGTGCGCGAGCTGCGCGAAGGACGTCGCCGGCGCCGTGCCCATGGGGCCATCCGGCCGCGACCGCCTGCAGGCGCTCATCAAGTCCACGTTCGACGACATCCTGAAGATGGAGCTTGGCGTCGACGTCACGACGGAGCTCGTCTCGCTCGCGCACGTGTGGGCGGCCACGCACCTGGACGCACGCCTGCGCGCGTTCGAGTTCATGCTGAGCCTGTAGGGTCGCGCCTT
>CACWMM010000041.1:0-27779 GCA_902761955.1 uncultured Olsenella sp.
CAACGAGAGGGGCCAGGCCCGCTTAGACTGGCTCACCCCCATGGAATACGCTGCCAAGCTCGTCGCCTAAGGGTTGTGCGGAATCAAGGGTCCACTTCAGTGCGCGCGTGAATGCGCACGCGGTGCGTGGCGCGGGTGCTACGCCTGGGCCTGGGCGACCTTGCCGTTGGGGGCAGCAGCCTGGCCCTCGGTGGCCTCGACGTTCTTGCGGCCGAGCTCGGACCACTCGGGATCCTCGTCTGCCATGGAACCGGCCTTGACGGTGAAGAGCTCCTTCAGGCAGTTGTAGACGACGATGACGCCGAGGACCACGAGCAGGACGGCGACGACGAGCTGCAGGCCCTTGGTGAGGAGCACCGGTGCGGCAGCGGTGGTTGCGGTCGCGGGAATGGTGCCGAACAGGCCGTAGGTGGCCACAGCGGTCCAGCAGCTGGCGATGCTCATGGCGAGGGAGGTGAAGGTGCAGCAGAGCAGGAAGGCGACGGGGACGTAGAGCATCCAGCCCTTGCGGCCGGTGACCTTGCAGAACACGGCGAGGGTGATCATGGTCATGCCGCCGAGCAGCTGGTTGGACGCACCAAAGAGCGGCCAGATGTTCAGGTAGCCACCGAAGCAGAGGACGAGGCCGGCGAGCAGGGAGACAGCGGTGGAGAACCAGACGTTGGTCATGACCTTGCGGACGCCGGTGACCTTCTCGGTGGTCTGGGCGGCGGCGTCGTTGGAGTTGAAGAAGAACTCCTGGAAGCTGCTGCGGGCGATGCGGGCGACCGCGTCGAGGGAGGTGAGGGCGAGGGCGGAGACGTTCATGGTCATGAAGACGGTCGCGACGGTGTTGTTGACGCCGATGGTCTCCATGCCGCGGGCGATGCCGGCCGCGAAGATCTGGAACGGGGTGGAGGCGACGCCGCCGTTGAGGGCGCCGGTGCCGGCGGTGTTCATGTCACCGAACATGATGCCGGCGGTCACGATGGCGATGACGCCGACGAAGGACTCGAGCACCATGGCACCAAAGCCAACGGGAAGCATGTCGGCCTCGTTGGAGACCTGCTTGGAAGAGGTGCCGGAGGAGACGAGGCTGTGGAAGCCGGAGAGGGCGCCGCAGGCGACGGAGACGAACATGAGCGGGAACAGGTAGCTGCCGCTGGCTGCGAGCTTTGCCATGGTGGCGTTGCTTGCGACCATGGGGGCGGTCATGGTTGCCTTGCCCTGGACGGCGAGCGCGAAGATGCCGAACACGGCGCAGACGATCATGGTGACCATCATGATGGTGGTGAGGTAGTCACGCGGCTGCTTGAGGGTCTGGATGGGCATGGCGCTCGCGAAGACGAGGTAGACCATCACGATGGCGATCCAGCCGTTGATGTCGAGGTAGAGGGGGAACTGCATGCCGACGGCGAACATGATGACGATGGACGCGACGGCAACGGCAAACTCCTGCCAGCCCTTGAGGTCGAAGCGCTTGCGCAGCCAGCCGAAGGCGATGGCGACGAAGGTGAACAGGATGGAGATGGTGCCGGCGCAGCCGGAGGCGTAGGACTTGGTGAAGTCGACGGCGCCGGAGGCGGCGGGGGTGAACTTGAAGGTGCCCGCGACCATGGAGGTGAACGCGGCGATCACGATGGTGCAGAACAGCCAGCTGAACAGCAGGAAGAGGCGACGACCCGTCTTGCCGATGTACTTCTCGATGAGCTGTCCCAGCGACTTGCCGTTGTTCTTGACGGAGGCGTACAGCGCGCCAAAGTCATGCACGGCGCCAAAGAAGATGCCGCCGACGAGGACCCACAGCAGGACCGGCAGCCAGCCGAACATCATCGCGACGATGGTGCCGGTGACAGGGCCCGCACCGCAGATCGAGCTGAACTGGTGCGCAAACACGGAGAAGCGCGTGGCGGGCGAGAAGTCCCGTCCATCCTCCATGCGGCGGGCGGGCGTGATGGCCTGGGGGTCGACGCCCCAGCTCTTGGCCAGCCATCGGCCGTAGACGACGTAGCCGCAGACGAGCGCCACGGCTGCAACCAGTATTACCAGCATTCCGTTCATGTGAAGCTCCCTCCGAGGTTCAAACAAAAAGCGGGGCCACTTGGTTGTTCCAAGCGGCCCCGCAGAAAGACGCCAGCCGCCCGCATGACCGCGGGTCGGCTACACCGACTCGCGGCTAGATAATGATGATTACCTCTGCTAGCGTGCTGACGCCCATGTTCGAATCTCCTATACCGGGTGCGCCGTCTGCGCACCTCCCTTGCGGTACGGCGCCCATGATGGCCCTCTGGAAGCAGGTAGGTGGCCAGATATTTCAAGCGGTAACATGCGGTTAACGAAATGTATGCAATGCCGAAACGGGCGAACGGTTGGTTTTTGCCGCCAAACGATAAATTGCACACCTAGTTTAAAGCGATACCTGCGTAAACCCGTAAAGGCTTGCCGCGTTTTGCCACGCCGCACCCTCTATAAGCTCTGCGTGCGGACCACAGAACAGCGCCTCTGCCTTGCGCAGCGCAAGTGGCGCCGGCGTGTACGGCCAGTCGCTCCCGTACAGCAGGTGGGTGGGGTCCGCCACCTTGAGCAGCGCTTCGAGCATGACGGGCTCCGCATCGCCCGCAAGGTCGAAGTACAGGCTGCGCACGGCGAGAAGAACGTCCACGTTGGACATCAAGCCCGCCGGCACGAGCACGTGCGAGATGCCGTCCATGCGGTGCGCCACTTCTGGCACGAACGCACCACAGTGCGGAACGACCCACCGCACGTTGGGATAGCGGTCGAGCACGCCCTCGGTCACGAGGTTGAGCACGGCACGCGTGGTGTCTGCCAGAAACTCGAACAGCGGGGCATGCCGCGCCGCAAATTGCCCCGCCGGCACGGCCGCGTGTCCAGGTACGCCATGAGCGGGTCAAGTGAGGGGTCCCCCAGATAGGTGCCGCACGCGTTCGTGGGGACCTTCACGCCAAGCGCGCCCGGCAGCGCAAGGGCCCGGCGCGCCTCCGCGATGGAGGACGCGACGTCGGGCAGCGGCAGCACCGCCGCAAATCCGCGCCGCGCGGTGCGGCCCGCGCACAGCGCTGACATGTAGTCGTTCAGGGTGCGGCACAGCCCAGCGGAAGCGGCATCGTCACCCCAGTTGACATGGGGAGATGATATCGAGAAGAGCGAGAAGCCAATGTTTGCGCCCTCTGCGAAGGCGCGCGCGTCCAACTCGTCCCACGAAGGCGTGGGGAAGCCGTCCTCTCGCGCGGGGTCGATGCCCGCGCCGGCAAGCGCGTCTAGGTACGCCGGGGGCAGCACGTGCTGGTGGACGTCGAACAGCCGCGGCCGCTCGTGCGCGGCCGTGTGCGCGTGGGCGCTATCGCAGGTTGGCATCGGGGTATTCCTCCGCGATGTAGCGGAGCACCTCGTCCCACTGCTCGCGGGCGACCTTGTCGCGCACCTTTGCGCGGCTGGCCTTTGCCCACAGATACACGCTCCGGGGGCTCTCCCCCGCGTCGAGCCGGTCGCTTGCCAGGAAGAACGGGTCCTGGTCGTCGAAGAAGTCGTCTGCCATGTAACCACCCTGCCGTCGCGGTTGTGCCATTGCGGTTGTGCCAGTGCGGTTGCGCCCGCATACGACCACTATAGCAAGGCGTCGCGCCGCGCATGCCGCATGCCCGCATCCATACATGCGTTGTATGGCTCGCAAGAAAACCTGTATTTTTACTTATGGCTCCAGGCGCCTACAGTGGAGGTCGCACAACAGTTACCCAAACATGGGAGGCACATCATGATCCTTGGCATGGGCGCACCCGAGCTTCTTGTCATCCTGCTCGTCACGCTGGTCATCTTTGGGCCCAAGAACCTGCCAAAGCTCGGCTCCGCACTTGGCCAGACGGTCAAGAGCGTGCGCGAGGGCATGGAGGAAAGCGACGTGGCGGCTGCCGAGAAGGTCAAGAGCGAGGTCTCGGAGGCCTCCACTGAGGCCCAGACCGCGCCCTCGCAGAAGAAGTCCTGCCCAAAGTGCGGCGCCGAGGTCGACGCCGACGCGGCGTTCTGCTCGCACTGCGGCGCCAAGATCGACTAGCGCCCCAACATCAGGCACCACCCGCCCGATCCCCTACGACTCCGGGTCAGGCGGCCCCCTCTTACCGGACCCGGCATTCGCCCTGCGATGCCGGGTCCCGCGCGTTAGCGTGCCGCGGCGTCGCCATCGGACGCGCCGTCATCCGCTGCATCACCGTCCGCATCACCGTCCGCGGCCTCCGGCGCGTACGCCGCCTCAAACATGCTCACGAAGCGCTCAGCCAAAGGCGACAGGTCCCTCCCCTTTGGCCACACCACGGCCATCCGCGTCACCAAAGAGTCCTCGTCCACGCGCTTCACCGTGGCGCCCTCCAGGCTCATCAGCTCCAGAAACGACTCCGGCACCAGGCCCACGCCCAGCCCCTTGCACGCCCACGCGCACGTGGTGCGCGCGTCGTCGTTCACGCACGCCACAAACTCCGGCAGCCCCGCCTGCGCAAACAGCCGCTCCAGGATCTTCTCGAACCTGCGATAGATCACCAGCGGCGCGGCAGAGAGCTCCTCCAGGCCAACCACGTCCGCGCGCTCGCCGCACGACATCCCGCGCGGGATCACGGCCACCATGGGCTCGGGGTCGGCGTAGCGGCACTCCAGCCCCTCCTCCGAAAACGGCGTGCGCACCACGCCCAGCTCCACCACGCGCCGGCGCAGCATCTCCAGCACCTCGTACGTGTTGCCCTCGTTCAGCACCAGGCTCACGCGCGGGTAGTCCTCCGCCAGCGCCCGCATCCGGTCGTTCGGCACCTGCCCGCCGGAAGAGCTGATGATCCCG
Organism: uncultured Olsenella sp.; assembly: GCA_902761955.1. Lineage (GTDB taxonomy): Bacteria > Actinomycetota > Coriobacteriia > Coriobacteriales > Atopobiaceae > Parafannyhessea. Next base: position 4,820 of record CACWMM010000041.1, read on the forward strand.
ATGGCAAGCGTTCCCTCGCGCCCCAGGCCCACGTCAGCCACCTCGCGCGCCGCGGACTCCGTCAGCCCCAGGATCGTCGTCGCGCGAGCGTACAGCACGCGCCCCGCGTCCGTCAGGTCCACGCCGCGCGGCCTGCGCACAAACAGCTTGACGCCCAGCTCCTTCTCCAGCGCGGACACCTCGTAGCTCAGCGGCGGCTGCGTGATGTTCAGACGCTTTGCCGCCGTGGTGATCTTGCGCTCCTCCGCCACGGCCACAAAGTACTCCAGCTGCCTCAGGTTCACCGCACGCCTCCCGTCCGCGATATCCAATCTCTGTATATCATACGCACGGGCGAGAAGAACGCGCCCCCTTGACGGCAATCCCCCACGTCAACGGCACAGCCGCGGGCTAGAACATGAGCGTCATACCCGCGGGGGCCTCCTTGTCCACGGCGTCCGCCACGCCGTTCACGTCCGCGCGCAGCCACGCCGCCTCGCGCTCGGACGTGGCGGCGTCCGTGGCCCGCGCCTGCGCCAGGCGCACGGCCTCCCTGCGCACCGCATCCGGAAACGCCAGGTAGCGCCTGTAGCAGCTCAGCGCACGCACCGCGTCGCAGCTGCAGTACGCGGGGTCAAAGCTCGCACGCTCCTCCAGGCCGCGCAGCCCGCACACCTCCACGCGCCCAAAGAACAGCGTGTCCAGGTACGTCCAGCCGTCGCGCATGCCAATGTCCGCAAAGCGCAGCAGCGCGCACACGTAGCCCAAAGTCTGCCGCATGCCCGGATCGCGGTTCACGGCCAGGTAGCCGCTCACCGCCTCCAGCAGCAGCTCCGCCGCGTCCACGGACCGTGCGTCGCGCACGCGCCAGCGCTGGTAGTGTGCCAGGCGCCTGGCCAAGAGCTCGCGCCCCTCCACCGTCGCGGCCGCGTCCGCCCAGCGAGCACCGGCCATCGCGCCGTCCACGGCGGCGATCAGCCGCTCGTTCGGCTCGAACCTGCCTGCGCCCGCGTCCACGGTCACGCCCGAAACGGCGGGGCCGTCCTTCTCGCCCGCGCCCGCATTGCCCGCGGCGTCGCCTGCACCCGGCATGCCGTCCGCGCCGCACGCCACGTCCTCGTCAAAGTCAAACGCAAGGCACAGGCCGCCATCCGCATCCACGTCCAGCGTCGCCACGTTCACGGAGTCGTCCGCGTGCAGGCGCACGGTCGCCTCTGCCTCAAAGTGGTTCGCCACCTGGTCGATCCTGCGCGCGCCCAGACCGCTCTCGTGCGCCTCGCGGGCAATCGCGTCCGCCGCCGCGTCGGAAATCCTGAACGCGCGGCCGGCCCCCAGCAGGTTGCTCACGCGACGCTCCAGGCTCCGCTCGGAGCCCTTCACGATCTGTCGCAGGTTTGCGCACGTCAGCGCCGGCACGCACACCACCGCGCCAAAGCGCCCCACAAACTCGGGCATAAATCCCCAGCTCACAAGGTCCTGCAGGTTCATGCGCGCCCTCAGCTCGTCTGTGGTCAGGAGCCCCGGCGCCGCGGAGGGCGCGCCCGCAAGCGCAAGCCCGCTGCTCAGCAGGCGCTTCCGCACGATGCCCTCGATCCCCATGAACGCACCGGCAAACACGTTCAGCACGCGCCCCGCGTCCAGGGTCACCTCGCGCTGGCCCTGGGCCTCCGGCGCCAGCTCCAGCGTCCCGCCGTCCAGGAGCTTCAGGAAGTTGCCCTGGCTGTCAAAGCTCCGGCCGCCCTCGCGCGTCTTGCGCACCAGCTTGTCCGCCTCGTCCCAAAACGCGAGCACCGGCCGACCGCCGCTCTTCTCGATCACGCCGGCCACGCGCCTCAGCTCGCTGCTCACAGAGTCGCCAACCCATCCGGCGCCCGTGATGCCAGAGCAGTCGATGCTCACCAGCTCAAGCCCCATGACCTTCGCGACCACCTTCATCACGAAGCTCTTGCCGCTCGCCGTGCTGCCAGAGAGCATGAACGCGCACGCGCGGGGCAGGTCCAGGTCGTCCACGCCGCGGGCGCGCATCTCCATGCGCTGCAGGCACGAGTACGTCAGCCCCACCACCTCGCGAAGCACGTCCTCCTGCCCCACCACGTAGCGCCGGCACTCCGCGAGCACCTCGTCGCGCGGCCTCGCCAGAATGGACTCGATCGCCTCCACCGCCCCGGTGGAGCCTCCCGGCGCGGCGCATCCGCCCGCCGCGGCAAAGCCGCCCGCGGCCGCAGTCCCAAATCGCACGTCCGACATAACGCAAGCCTCCCAGCCCGGCGCACCCGCGCCGTCCAGGAAAGATTATGCCCCTGCCGCGCCATCCCAAGCGCGTCGCCCGGGCGAGAAGAGCCCGCCCTTTACAGACCGAGCAGCCGAACCCTTTCACTGATGGCTGACTGGACTTGGGCGCATAAGTCGTTAAACTCAGCACCTGGTTCAGCGTCCGTCTCACGGCCTCGGCCCGGATGTAAAATATCCCAACGCGATATGCGACCTGCCGCGCGCCCCTTTCCTGGAGCATGATTTCCAAAGCCTGGAACGATAGAGTTCCACACAGGCACATAACGAGCTATCAGCGCAGATTCGGTGAGTGGGACCCAAACCGCGTTCAGCACGAGCATACGGCAGTAAAAATGAGACAAGTCGAGGTTGATTGCCTGCTCGATGGACTTGCGATGGTCGTTAGCCACGCGGTCGTAGAGACGCGATCCGGCGCGAGGTGTGTCAACGGCGCTTGTATCCAACTCATTGCCAGTGAGCGTCTTAGGCCCCGCCTTACCAATGTAGATAGGAAATGATCCTGGATTATCAAAGTTAATATCAGAAAGCTCGGCGTATGCGGGAAAATCCCCACAATAGAACAGTGCATAGACCCCGTCGCCATAAAATCGCTCAATATCAGCTAGCGGAATAAGTTCCGAAGTCATCAGTTCCCGAGCCAAGGACTCAGAGAGGGACGCATAGTCAAGTGGGTTATATGAACGCGGCTTCATGACCCATCACCTCTTTAATCTGGGCTGAAAGCAGGGTATTTATTTGTTTGCGAGCCGTATCCTCGCGAAGTGAACACGCTACAGAAGCAGCTACTACACGTGCAAGCTCCACGGGGACTGCATTACCTATCTGACGCATACCCTCACTCCATGCCCCGCAGAACTCATAGCCGTCTGGAAATGTCTGGACGCGCGCCGCCTCGCGGACAGTCATGTACCGGAGGGATCCATCCGGATAACGAATCATGTTCTCTCCACCCGGCACCCCATGGACACCTGCCTTGATGGTCTTGCTGGGCTTGTCTAACTCGGAACCAGTATGACCGGGATATGCGCGTGCTTCACCACCACGTGCCTCGTTGTTTAGCGCAGGAACACCTTTGATTGCCTCGCCGAGCGTCGTCCAAGGAAGCATCCCACGGCCATGCGTACGCTGCGGAAACGCCCATGAAGCCTCAACATCTGAGCGAAAGCCAACAATGATGACCCGGTGACGGTGCTGTGGTACACCGAAGTCAGCAGCGTCAACTACGGTAGGAACGACCTCATAGCGCACCGCCTCGTGGTCTGCGCTCGTATGAGCTCGCGAGAGACGTATAGCATGCTGCTCCCACGTTTCTCCCTGTCGCCTCACAAGTGCAGGATGTTGAAGTCGAAGGAGGATGTACTCATAGTACTGGTGGAAACTCTCACGTGTAAGACCTTTCACATTCTCGCAGATGAATGCCCGAGGTTTTAGCTGAGCGAGAACGCCGGTGTATGCCGGGAACATATCACGCCTATCCGCCTCGGCACGCGCGAGACCACCAAGCGAAAAAGGTTGACACGGGGGTCCACCAGCAAGCAAATCAATATCATGCGGGAGGAATGACCAATCCACATCTCGCACATCACCCTCAATGATACGCATATCTTCATCAATCAGGGGATAGCCCTTAGCTTTATTAAGTCTTAGGGTATCACAGCAGTTATGCTCCCACTCAACGGCAGCCAAGTGCTGAAACCCGGCGAGCGAGGTACCAAGCAGAAGGCCTCCTGCCCCTGCAAACAGCTCTACTGCAGTAAGATTACCGTTGGAGTCCATCGTTCATCGTCCATTCCTACGCTCAACATTTGACCAACATGATAAAGCATTTAAAACAACTCATCTTGCGCATTGACAGGGAACTTAATGACCATGAATACAGCTTCGCATCTTGACTGGACATAAATTAGTCCAAATGAAAAGTTGAACTTTAGATTGCGTTGCCGACAATCACGCAAGGTTCGTAAAGCTTTTTGGTGCTGGAAAGCTTCTCGCAGGAGTTCATTTGGTATCCTGCGCGGCAATACGTACAGGTCTTTTTCCAAAGACCTTGTCTCGCCCTTTGAGCTCTTTACTACTGCAGCGGGTAACGAACCAGATGAAGAGTGGCATTGATGAACCAGCCGTCACAGTACGATGAACGACATTTCGAAGAAGCTCGGCGCTCTTGAAATCTGCGCGCCGGTCTCCCCATGGATGCAATTGCTTGATTCGAGACCTATTAAGAAGCGTCCTACCAACCTTTCGCCACCCATCACTGTTATGGACGGTAGAAACCCTTCACTGCCGAATGTCAATCTCAAACGGATTGGGACATACCACGCCACACGGTGGTTGTCCCAAAGACATAGGGAAAGGAGAGGGTTAGCTTGATAGCCTCACTCCACACCTCAAGTTCCATCACCAAACTGGAGCCATCCTCCACCCTGACAATTACCGCAGGTCGTTCACGACTGAGTTTCGCCTCTCAGACATAAGGCACCTCCCGCGTCGTCACCAAGCCAGGCTAGACGCGGGAGGCGCGCTCGCGTTCGAAGATCCGGCGAGAAGGCCGGGCTCCGTGGCAGCCGGCCCTACTCCAGCTCCTTGGCAATCTCCCGGCCGATGCGGTACGGAATGCCCGTCACGAGGGCGTTTCCCATGCAGAAGGCCCTATGCCCATCGGTCATGCCCGTATCGGTCCAGCCCTTCGGGAAGCACTGCAGCTGGTCGAGCTCGTCCGGAACCAGGCGCCTCATGCGGCCGTCCTCGCAGCGGATGATGTGCTTGAAGCGGGACGGGCTCGTTCCGCCCTCCCCCGTCAGAATCGTCCTCGACGGGTTCTCGGTCAGGTCGGGGTACGCCATGGACCCCTCGGAGTACATGTACTCGAAGCCCGTCTTCTTGTTCACGCGCTTCTCTCGCTTCGCGCCCTTCAGGTACTCCCACCGGGAAAGCTGCTCCTCGGGAACGAAGAACTCCTCCGGAACCTCGCTTTCAGGCACGAGCACGTCGCCCAGACAGCCAAGCCGCCCGGCATATGCCTCCTCAACGTCGCAGGTCAGAGCCGTGTTGCCAACCATCACGCCACGGCCCCTGAACGGAGAGCGCTTCAGTCGCTGTTCGTTGAAGTGCATCGTCGCCTCGTAGGGGTCGGCGGGAACGGCAACCTGGAACACGTCCTCTTGGCGCGCAATCGGGAAGGCGCGGGCAATCACGCCGTCGAACAGCCGACCCTCAAGGTTCCAGCCCGCGCTTCTCTCGGCATATATATAGATGCGCTTGCGACGCTGCGGAAATCCGTAGGCCCCCGAGTTGATGACCTGCCACTCGACGGAATAGCCCAGGGTTGCTAGGCAGCTCAGGATGATGGCAAAGTCGCGGCCGCGCTGCGAGGCCGGGGACTTCAGAAGCCTGTCGACGTTCTCAAACAGGCAAAGCTTCGCGTTGTCTGGCGACTTCGATATCTGAATCTGCAGGAAGCGATAGATGTCCCACCACAGGACGCCCTTCTTGCCCTCGATGCCGCCGGCCTGGCTCAGCGGCCGGGCCACGCTGTAGTCCTGGCATGGGAAGCCACCCACGACCATGCGGACGGAGGGGATGTCCCTCTTTCCCTCGTCCACCTCGTCCAGGACCTTGTTGATGTCCTCCACCACGACGGACCCCTCGCCAAAGCGGGCCTCATAGCACCTCGCGGCAAACTGGCGGGTCTTCGTTCCTGGCGGCTCCCATTGGTTGGCCCATACCGTCTTGAAGGGGCCGGAAGCGGGCATGTCAAACTCGGGGTGCTCCTCGCTGTGATAGCCATCGAGCCCCAGCCTGAATCCCCCGACCCCCGCAAAGAGCTCGGCTACGGTAATCTCCTCGGACACGTTTCTCCAATCGCTGCTGTGTCCTCAAACTTGTGGGGTCAATCATAGCCGATCGAGCGTCCTCGATCAAGACTTCCATATCCGCCCGCTACTTGCCTCGAACCCTCGCGATTTCCCCCGCAAGGTACTTCGCGTTTAGCCAGAAGCACTTCTTCGTCACTGGCAGCCCGTACGGCTGAGGTCGCACGTCGAGTTTGTTCTGGCCGTGAGGCCTCACGTGGCAGCAGCGGTTCTCCGTCGCCCCGACGGAAACGTCCGCCCTCCCCCGCCTCACGTTCTCGCGCATCTGCTCGTAGCAGCGTCTCGCCTCCGGAATGTCCGCGTCCGGCATCTGCCAGAGCGTCACGTCGCGCAGGCGATACGTGCCCTCACCGTCGATTTCGTACAGCACAAAGAGATACTTCGTCTGCAAGTAACTATAGAAGTCCGAATCCTCGAAGTCCGTCTCCACAAGCTTGTAGTAGTCAAAGGCGGGGAAAGAGACCGACTCCTTGGGCGTTCCGTTCACCCTGAGCCTGATGGTCTTCGGCTTGATGCCTGCCTTCACGAACTCGTCGATTTCGGCATCGTCGTCCACGCCCAGGATGCGCTTCGTGATTCTTGCGCACATGTCCTTCGACTTCGAAATGCCCAGGCGCTGCGCCAGCTCCTCCTCGCTCAGCCCAAAGTACGGCTCGAAGCGAGAACGCACCAGCTCCAGGATGCCCATGTCCTTCTCGCCCGCGCCCCTCTTGATGCCCTGGCGACGCCGGTCGATCATCTCGTTTTCCACCGCCGTCATGTACGAGGCCTTCAGGGCCCACGCGCGAGGCTTCGCCAAAACGGTCGAGAAGGGCTGCGTACGCCGCTTGGAGGAGTCTGCCGCCTTCGTGCACGCCTCGAGGTAGACGGTGTCGGAGCCGGAGATGTCCTCCGCATGACCCGCCCTCACCTTGTCGACGACGGTCTCCCAGTCCAGCTTCATCTGGACGAGGTCGACCTCCGGAATCTCCCAGAGGTCTACCAGCACGATCTTGTAGTCGAGCGGGTCGACGTCCTTCTCCCAGAGGTATGAAATCAGCAGCACCCTAGATGCCTTCTGCATGAAGTGGCTGCGCTCGAAGTCCTCGTTCACGACGGTGTCGTAGTCGATCATGTTGACGACGAGCCGCTCCTTCGCGACGTACCTGCCGCTCTTATCGCGCTTGAGCGGGGTCGTCTTCAACTTGATCCCCACCTCGGGAAAGTCAGGTTCCTGGCTGCTGTTTGGCTTGTATTTGAAGTAGTACTGCTCGACCGCGTTGCCAAACGCACCGCGGCGGCGGTTCGGGCTTTGGAGTTCCGCGACATCGGTCATCTCGCGCAGGGTGTGACCCTCGAGCCTCTCTGCGTACACCATGATCGAGTCCACGCTGAACTTGTCGTACGGCAGCTTGTCCTGGTCCATTGCGCTCCGTCCTCGGGTTACGAGAAATGCCAATACCTTGGATTATGCCCAATGCGGCGGCCAAGGTATGCACGTTCTTCTCGCCCGGCGCGCAGTGGCGCGGGCGGCAATGCGCGTGACGACGCGCCTGGTACGCGGGTTGCAGCTGCCTTGCGGGCGGGCGCGTGGCGGCTAACGCAGCCAGTCCAGGATCGCGCCGGCGACCTCGCTGGGGTAGTCGCGCGGGCCGTTGTGGCCACCTGGCATGACGGCGGGCGTCGCTCCAAGGCCCTGGCACAAAAAGTCCAGGTTGCGAGCGTGGTAGGTGGCGTCGCTCTGACGGCCGATGCATAAAAGGACGGGCACGCCGGAGCCGCGGATGGCGTCGTAGTCCGGCGCGTAGTCGAACGCCCAGGTCTCGCGGGAGAAGCTCGTCTGCATGTTGCGCTCGCGGCATTGCAGCTCGCGCTCGGAGTACGGAACGACGGGCTCGCCGATGGACTCCGATGCCTTGCAAGTGCCTTGCGGGCGCGTTCGATGTTGGCGAAGACCTCGTCGCTGGGGTCTAGGCCGCAAAAGATGGGCGGCTCGTACGCCACCAGCCCGCGGAAAAGCTGCGGCGCACGCTCCAGCAGCCGGAGCGCCACCACGGCGCCAAGGCTGTGCGCGACGACGTCTGCCCTGCCGCCCGCCGCGCGGATAACGGATGCCAGGTCGCGCGCTTGCGCGTCGAGCGACCAGTCGCCGTCCAGGGCGTCCGAGCTTTGGCCGCAACCGCGGCGGTCGTAGGCGACGATGCGCCGCGCCGGCGCGCACGTAGCGAAGCTGTCATAAAAGCTGGAATCAACGCCCGCGCCGTGCACCAACACCAGGGGAAGGCCGTCCGGCCGCGGTGGCACAACGTTGCGCACGAACAACCGGGCGCTGCGGATCTTTGGCCATAGCAAAACCTTCCTCTTGCGCGGAGCGCGTGCGCAGGACATGGTAGCACCGCGGCGCCGGTACGGCGCAACAAGAAGGTGGCGCGGCGGTTACACATGCCTTACAAGGCGGTCGCGCACGCGCGGGCGCGCGGCGAGGCCGTCATACTGACAGGGGACACACAACCGCAGCCGGCCGGCGCACAAGGCACGGCCAGACGCCGCAGACAAGGAGGGGCGCATGCTCACGGGAGAGGCAATAGCCAAGATGGTGGACTTCTCGGCGGGAAACCTGCACGACGTTGACCACCTGCTGCACGTGTTTGGCCTGGCAAAGGCCATTGCGGAGGGCGAGGGGCTCGACGCGGAGACCCTGCACGTGATAGAGCTCGCGGCCGTGGTGCACGACATCGCGTGCCCGCTGTGCCGCAAGAAGTACGGCTCTGCGCCCGGCAAGCTGCAAGAGAGGGAGTCCGCGCCGCTCGTGAGGGAGTTCTTTGCGGGAACGGACGAGCCGCAAGAGACCGTGGAGCGCATTGCGTGGGTCGTGTCGCACCACCACACCTACGAGCCGGTGGACGGCGCGGTGCACCAGGTGATCCTGGAGGCGGACTGGCTGGTCAACACGTCCGAGGGAGTGCGCGACGGCAGGCCTGCGCCCACGAGGCCGGCGCCGTTTTTTGCCACGAAGACCGGACTTGCGCTGTTTGCGGCGATGTTTCCGCCTATGGCGCAGTAGCGGCGCACGACACACGCGACGAGGCGGAGACGGCGACGCCGCCCGTGGCGCCCACGCGTGAAGCTCGCATTTATTTGATATATCAACCTTGACACGTCAACCGATGAGAGTAGGCTAGCTGCCGACTAAAGGTTGACATGTCAAGGAGACACACTATGCAACAGCGCAGCGACGCGCCGGCAGAGGGACGCTCCCTCAGCGACGCGCACATGATGCTCTATCGCGCGTTCCACGCGCAGACAAACTTCCTGCGGCCGCGGATGGCCAAGATCGGCCTGGGGCCCGGCCAGCCCAAGATCCTGGGCTACCTTGGGGTGAACGGCCCGTGCAGCCAGCGGACGCTTGCGGAGTACTTCGAACTTGACCCCGCGGCCGTCAGCCGCATGCTCGCCTCGCTCAGCCGGAGCGGCTTCGTGCGCATGACGCAGGGAGAAGATCGTCGCACCCGGCTTGCGGAGGTCACCGGGGACGGCAGGGCCGCCCTGGCCGAGTGGGACCGGTGCTGCGACGAGGAGGGCGCGACCATGCTCGAGGGCTTCTCGCCCGACGAGGTGGCCCAGCTGCAGGACTACCTCACGCGCATCCACGCGAACCTGCGGCGCGCGAACCGCGGCACCGCCCCGGACAGGGAGGCGCTGTGATGGAAGACCTTCGCTATGTGGCGCGCTACCTGCACGGATATCGGCTGGACATACTGGTGGCGACGCTGCTCATCATGGGCGAGACCGTCGCGGAGCTCGTGATCCCCTTCCTGATGGCACGCATCGTGGACGTGGGCATCGCATCGGGCAGCCTGGCGCTCGTGCTTGCCACGGGGCGCCGGATGGTGGTGGTGGCGCTTCTGGCAGGCGTCTGCGGCCTTGGGTACTCGCGCTTCTCGGCCAAGGCCGCCATGGGCTTTGGCGCGAACCTGCGCGAGGCGGAGTACGCCCACCTGCAGGAGTACGCGTTCGCGAACCTGGACGAGTTTGAGTCGTCCTCGCTGGTCACGCGCCTGACCAGCGACATCACCGTCATCCAGAACGCGTTCGTGATGGGCGTGAGGCCGCTTCTGCGCAGCCCCGTCATGCTGGTGGCCGGTCTGGTGCTGGCGTGCGCCATGAGCGCGCGGCTCGCGGTGGTGTTCTTCGTGATCCTGCCGCTTCTTGCGGCTGCCTTGGGGCTCATCGTGCACCACGTGGCGCCGCAGTACGCGGTGCTGCAGGGCGTGATGGACCGCCTGAACGAGACGCTGCAGGAGGACCTGGTGGCCATACGCGCCATCAAGGCGTACGTGCGCGAAGGCCACGTGGCGAAGCGCTTCGAGGACGTGAACGCGTCGCTTGCGGACACCGCGACGCACACGTTTGGCGGCGCCGTCCTGAACATGCCCGTGTTCCAGGCAGCCATGGCCGTGGCGAACGTGGGCCTGCTGTGGTTTGGCGGCCAGATGGTCGCCTCCGGCGAGATAGGCGTGGGCACGCTGACCGGCTTCATGAGCTACGTGCTGCTGATCATGAACTCCCTCAACATGATATCGAGCGTGTTTTTGCTGCTCGCGCGCGCCGTCACGAGCGTGGGACGCGTGTGCGAGGTGCTGCGCGAGAAGCCGGCCATGGACCCAAACCCCACGGGCGCGAAGGAGGTGACGGACGGCTCCGTGGAGCTTCGCGACGTCTCGTTCAAGTACAGCGCCACCGCGCGCAGGAACGTGCTGGAGCACGTGTCGCTTCGCTTCGAGCCAGGCTCCACCGTCGGCATCCTGGGCGGCACGGGATCTGGCAAGTCCTCCCTGGTGCAGCTGCTGCCGCGCCTGTACGACGCGACGGAGGGCGCCGTCTGCGTGGGCGGGCGTGACGTGCGCGACTACGACGTGCACGCCCTGCGCGCGGGCGTGGGGATGGTGCTCCAGAAGAACGTGCTCTTCTCGGGCACCGTACGCGACAACCTGCGCTGGGGCAACCCGAAGGCGTCGGACCAGGAGATCTTGCAGGCGTGCCGCGTCGCGTGCGTGGACGAGTTCCTGGACCGCATAGGCGGGCTCGACGCGGACCTCGGCCACGGCGGGGGCAACGTCTCTGGCGGGCAGAAGCAGCGCCTGTGCATAGCGCGCACGCTGCTGGCGCACCCCAAGGTGATGGCGTTCGACGACTCCACCAGCGCCGTGGACACCGCGACGGACGCCCGCATACGCGCGGGGCTCGCACGCCTGCGCGACGTGACGAAGGTGATCATCGCGCAGCGCGTGAGCTCCGTCATGGACGCGGACCAGATCGTGATCTTGGACGACGGGCGCGTGCACGCAACGGGGACGCATGCGCAGCTGCTTGCGAGCGACCCCATCTACCAGGAACTCTATCGCTCGCAAAACACCACGGGGGATGATGGCAATGGCTCAGAGTAAGGCATCGGGCGGCGCGCGGCCCAAGGACATGCGCCGCACGCTGAGGACGTTCGTGGGCTACATGGGCCACGCAAGGTTCCACATGCTTGCCGTTGCGCTGCTGGTGTCGGTCGCAGGCGCTGGCAACCTCGCGGGCACGTACATGATCAAGCCGGTCGTAAACCGCATCGCCGCCGGCGACGTCGCCGGCTTCACGGCAGACGTCGTGGCGACGGCGACCATCTACGCGGTGGCCGTGGCGGCAGCGCTCGCGTACACGCAGGTCATGGTGCACGCGGCGCAGCACATCGTGTTCGACATCCGCCGTGACCTGTTTGGCCACATCATGCGCCTGTCGGTGTCGTTCTTCGACCGCACGCGCAACGGCGACGTGATGAGCTACTTCACCAACGACGTCGACACCATAAGCGAGGCGCTCAACAACAGCTTCGCCAACATGATGCAGGCGGCGGTGCAGACGGCGGGCACCCTGGCGCTGCTGCTGGTGCTCAACTGGCGGCTCACCCTCGTGACGCTCGCGTGCGATGCGGTCGTGGTGCTGTACACGCGCTTCTCGGGCAGGCGCTCCAAGCGCTACTTCGCCGCGCAGCAGACCACGCTCGGCGCGCTGGACGGCTATGTGGAAGAGATGATGTCCGGCCAGAAGGTCGTGAAGGTCTTCAACCACGAGGGCGCGAACCTCTCTGGCTTCCGCCGCCTCAACCAGGACCTGCGCCGCACGGGGACCAGCGCGCAGGCCTACGCCCTCACCATGGTGCCCAGCACCGTCGTAATCGGCTACGTCAACTACGCCGTCGTCGCCGTGCTCGGCGCGACTATGGCGATCGCCGGCCAGACCGACGTGGGCAGCCTTGCCTCGTACCTGGTGTTCGTGCGCCAGGCCACCATGCCCCTCAACCAGCTCACGCAGCTCGGCAACTTCGTGCTCACGGCGCTTGCCGGCGCGGAGCGCGTGTTCGGCGTGATGGAGCTTGCCCCAGAGGCGGACGAGGGCAAGGTCGTGGTGCAGCGCGCGGACGGGACCGACCGCACGAACGGGCGGCACCAGGACGCGCCGGGCGAGAAGGACCTCCCCCGCCGCATGGCGGCCGGTGCGGCCGGATGGCGCTGGGTGCTCCCGGGCGGCGGTGCCGTGCCGCTTGCGGGCGACGTGCGCCTGGACGACGTCACCTTTGGCTACGAGGACGGGCAGACGGTGCTCTCTCACCTGTCGCTCTACGCGAAGCCCGGCCAGAAGATCGCGTTCGTGGGCTCCACGGGCGCGGGCAAGACCACGATCACCAACCTCATAAACCGCTTCTACGACGTGCGCTCCGGCTCCATCACCTACGACGGCATCGACGTGCGAGACATCCGCAAGGACGACCTCAGATCCACCCTGGGCATCGTGCTGCAGGACACGCACCTGTTCAGCGGCACCGTCGCGGACAACATCCGCTTCGGCAAGCTCGACGCCACGGACGAGGAGGTGCGCCACGCCGCGCGCATCGCAAACGCGGACTCGTTCATACAGAGGCTTCCCAACGGCTACGACACCAAGATCACGTCCGACGGCGCCAACCTCTCGCAGGGGCAGCGCCAGCTCATCGCCATCGCGCGCGCCGCGGTGGCAGACCCGCCCGTCCTCATACTGGACGAGGCGACGTCTTCCATCGACACGCGCACGGAAGCTCTCATCGAGCGCGGCATGGACGCCCTCATGCGCGGACGCACCGTGTTCGTGATCGCGCACCGGCTCTCTACCGTGCGCAACGCCAACGCCATCATGGTGCTGGAGCACGGCCGCATCGTGGAGCGCGGCACACACGACGAGCTGCTGGCCCAGCACGGCGAGTACTGGCAGCTCTGCACCGGCAAGCGCGAGCTGGACTAGCCGCCCTGCCCGCGCGGCGCGCAGGCCAGGCGTCGTCCGGCGGCTACGCCCCCGCCTCGGCGAGAAGGACCACCAGCCTGTCCCGGACCTCCTTCGCAACCGCGAGCTTGTACATGAGCCGCGACGGCTGCGGAGCGAGGTGCACGTGGAAGCTGTGGCTCTTCTCGCCCCGGGCGTCCTCGCCCGTGCCCAGGCAGATGGCAAAGTAGACCTCGCCGGGGGTCGAGGCCGCGGGGTTCGCAGGGTCGACGTTTCCCATGGTGCCCGTCACGCCGATGCCGATGTTCGCGGCGTACGACCTGCGACACGCCTGCGCCATGGCCTCGGCCGTCTGGGTGGAGTAGACGGTGTGCGAGCGGATGACCTCGGCCGGCACGCCGCACTTGACCTTCGCGTCGTTGCAGTACGTGACGTACGCGCCCCTCAGCACGGCCGAGGCGCCCTCCGTGTCCGTTATGAGCGACGCTATCTGGCCGCTCGTGGCGCTCTCCATCGTGCTCACCTGCAGCCCGCGCGCGATGAGCTCGCGCGTGAGGTCCGCGTACTCCGCGCGGATCTGCGCCTCGTCGTAGGTACCCTCCGCCTGTGCCATTGCGGTCACGTCCTCTCGCATGCGATGCCCGGGCGCCGCGCCCGGGCCAACACAGCCAGCCTAGCACGTGGCAACCGTGGACGTCGCACGCATGTGTTGATATGACCGTCATACAACATCTATTACCTTGTTGAAATATATCCGCAATATATAGTGGTATTGCGATAGCAATTGCCCCAAATGGGCTCCGCCGACGGCCGGAAATCCTTGTCAAGTGGAGATTGTCCGCGTTCCGCAAAATGAATCAAACAAATATCTTTTAAGCGCTTTCGCAATGCGTGTTGAATCGCGCAAACTTTTTACCTGCGGGGACTCGGGTTTTCATCATGAGTTTCGGCATGATTGACACAATAGGAAACCATATCTGGTGTTTTCAACACAAACGCACCACCACCAATTGTGGCATAGTAGTTCCGCACACCAAACGCAGCAGCAACCGCCAGCAAACGGCGCGTCGCATGGCGCGCATTTTCTGGCTCCAAGCTGCCCGTTTACAACAATTACGTGCGCGTGGGCGCACAACGAAGATCGAGAGGCGACGGCATGAAGATCATCAAGAGGAACGGTTCCGAGGTCGAGTTCGACGTTCAGAAGATCGTGAACGCCATCAAGGCCGCGAACGCCGAGGCCCCCGCCGACGAGCAGCTCTCGGACCGCGAGGTCAAGTTCGCATCCTACAACGTGCAGGACGAGTGCGCGGACGCCGGCCACACCGTGACCGTCGAGGAGGTCCAGGACCTCGTCGAGGACCAGCTCATGGCCCTCGACCGCTTCACCGTCGCCCGCAAGTACATCATCTACCGCTACGTGCAGAACCAGAAGCGCCAGAAGAACACGACGGACGACAAGATCCTCAGCCTCATCGAGGCGAACAACGAGGAGGTCAAGCAGGAGAACTCCAACAAGAACCCCACCGTCGTGTCCGTCCAGCGCGACTACATGGCAGGCGAGGTCTCCAAGGACCTCGCGATGCGCGAGCTGCTTCCCGAGGATGTGGTGAAGGCCCACGAGGAGGGCATCATCCACTTCCACGACGCGGACTACTTCGCGCAGCACATGCACAACTGCGACCTCGTGAACCTCGACGACATGCTGCAGAACGGCACCGTCATCTCCGGCACCATGATTGAGAAGCCGCACAGCTTCAGCACCGCGTGCAACATCGCGACGCAGATCATCGCCCAGGTGGCGTCCTGCCAGTACGGCGGGCAGTCCATCTCGCTCTACCACCTCGCCAAGTTCGTCGACGTGTCGCGCAAGAAGATCCGTCGCCAGGTCTACGCCGAGATGGAGGCCATCGACGCGCACCCCGGCACCGAGAAGATCGACCAGATCGTCGAGAAGCGCCTCCACGACGAGATCGCGCGCGGCGTCCAGACCATCCAGTACCAGGTCGTCACCCTCATGACCACCAACGGCCAGGCGCCGTTCATCACCGTGTTCATGTACCTCAACGAGGCCCAGAACGCGCAGGAGAAGCACGACCTCGCCCTGTGCATCGAGGAGATGCTGAAGCAGCGCTACCAGGGCGTGAAGAACGAGGCCGGCGTCTGGATTACCCCCGCGTTCCCGAAGCTCATCTACGTGCTGGAGGAGGACAACGTCCACGAGGGCGACGAGTACTTCTACCTCACGAAGCTCGCGGCGAAGTGCACGGCCAAGCGCATGGTGCCCGACTACATCTCCGAGAAGAAGATGCGCGAGTACAAGCTGTCCAAGGGCGAGACCGAGGGCAACGGCGACGTGTACACCTGCATGGGCTGCCGCTCCTTCCTCACCCCGGACCGCTCCGGCAACGGCTACGACAACGTGGCCCGCGCCAAGAACTACGAGCCGGGCAAGCCGAAGTACTACGGCCGCTTCAACCAGGGCGTCGTCACCATCAACCTGCCGGACGTCGCGCTGTCCGCCGACCGTGACGTCGACAAGTTCTGGAAGATCTTCGACGAGCGCCTCGACCTGTGCCACAAGGCCCTGCGCTGCCGTCACGACCGCCTGTGCGGCACGCTGTCCGACGCCGCGCCGATCCTGTGGCAGTACGGCGCGCTTGCGCGCCTCGACAAGGGCGAGAAGATCGACTCCCTGCTCTACGGCGGCTACTCCACCATCAGCCTCGGCTATGCCGGACTGTATGAGTGCGTGAAGGCGCTCACGGGCCACAGCCACACCGATCCCGAGGGCGAGGAGCTCGGCCTTGCCATCATGCAGCACATGAACGACAGGTGCGCGGAGTGGAAGGCAGCCGAGGACATCGACTACTCCCTGTACGGCACGCCCCTCGAGTCCACCACCTACAAGTTCGCGAAGTGCCTCCAGCGCCGCTTCGGTGTCATTCCCGGCATCACGGACAAGGGCTACATCACGAACTCCTACCACGTACACGTGACCGAGCAGATCGACGCCTTCAGCAAGCTCGCCTTCGAGTCCAAGTTCCAGCGCCTCTCCCCCGGCGGCGCCATCAGCTACGTCGAGGTCCCGAACATGCAGGACAACCTCGAGGCAGTCGTGAAGGTCATGCAGTTCATCTACGACAACATCATGTACGCCGAGCTCAACACCAAGAGCGACTACTGCCAGGTCTGCGGCTACGACGGCGAGATCAGGATCGTGGAGGACGACGGCAAGCTCGTCTGGGAGTGCCCCAACTGCGGCAACCGCGACCAGTCCAAGATGAACGTGGCACGTCGCACCTGCGGCTACATTGGCACCCAGTACTGGAACCAGGGCCGCACGCAAGAGATTAAGGACCGCGTGCTTCACCTGTAGCGATGATGGGGGCCACCCCCTCGTGGACATGCTCGGCACTCGCGCGTTGCGTTCGTTCGCTTCGCGACTCGCCGTCCACGAGGGGGTGGCCCTTTCTTGATGACCTACCCCTATGACCGCAAAGCCGATACGGTGTTCATTCACGGCCTCATTCCACAACGATCAGTTCGCTAGAACCACCTCACCCAAAGGAACCATCCGATGAACTACGCCAACATCAAGTACTGCGACATCGCCAACGGCATCGGGGTGCGCACCACGGTCTTCGTGTCCGGATGCCGCCTGCATTGCAAGGGCTGCTTCAACGCGGAAGCCTGGTCCTTCTCGGCGGGAAAGCCCTTTGACCGCTCGGTGGAGGACAAGGTGCTGGAGAGCCTGCACCCCTCGTACGTGAACGGGCTTTCCGTGCTGGGTGGCGAGCCCACGGAGCCGGAGAACATTGCCGCACTCGCGCCCTTCCTCGAGCGCGTGCGGGCAGAGCTGCCCGAGAAAGACATCTGGATGTACTCCGGACGAACCTGGGAGCAGCTGACGGGCGACGGGGACCACGCCTCGCCGGACATGGACCGCGTGCTCGCGTGCCTGGACGTGCTGGTAGACGGGCCTTTCGTACAGGATCTCTACGACATATCCCTGCGCTTCTGCGGCTCATCCAACCAGCGCCTGATCGACGTGCCCGCCACGCTCAAGGCGCATGCGGACGGGACGCTCCCCGGCGCGAACGACGTGGTGGAGTGGGTGGACGATCCCGTGTTCTCGACGCACTCCATGTAGCATTCTGGCTGTTGCTTGCACCTGTCTTGCGCTACATTTGAAACCAGGCCAAGACGAGGAGACAAGATGTTCTGCACTAACTGTGGCGCCAAGATCAAGCCGGGAACGCGCTTCTGCCCGCAGTGCGGCGCGGACCTCTCTGCCATGGCGGACGCGAACGAGATTGCCGCGGACGAGATGGCCGCTGGCGAGACCCCGGGTGACGCGCAGGACCTGACGCAGCCCATGCCTCCCGCACATGCCTCCTGGAAGCCAAGGCAGGCCTCGGACGAGGACGCCGGCCAAGACGAGCAGCAGGCGACGTCACCGCAGGCAATGGCCGGCGGAGCCGTCGCGCCCAGGGAGGTGCCCCAGGCACCGGCGCGCCCGAAGGCGGGCTCGCTTCGCCCCGACCCGGAGCGCGGCGGGCGCAAGGTCGCCCTCATAGCGCTCGGCGTTCTCGCGCTCTGCGCGGCGGCCGTCGCGGGCGTGATCCTGGGCGTGATGCCGATGCTCAACGCCAACCACAAGGAGCCCTCCATCGTGAGGAGCGATGACTCGTCCAGCTCCAGCGGCACGAAGAAGATTACGCTCGGCGGCTCCGACGAGGACGACGCAGGCTCCAGCTCCAGCGAGGAGCACGTAGGCTTCAAGGGCGTCACCCGCGCCAGCGCATCCTCGACGCTGCCGACTGACCAGTACGCAGACTACGGCGCCCAGAACCTGATTGACGGCAACGTCACGACCTGCTGGGCGGAGGGTGCAAGCGGGCTTGGCATTGGGGAGTCCGTGACTCTTTCCGGCGACGAGCGCCAGACCTTCTCGGCGTTCTCCATCGCGAACGGCTACCAGAAGTCCGAGAGCCTGTACCACAAGAATCCGCGTGCAACCAGGCTGGGCGTCTCCGTGGACGGCAAGAAGGTCATGGACGTCGACCTGCCCGACAACGAGTTTGGCTCGATCACCCGCTTCGAGCTGCCCGAGCCCGTCGACGGCAACTCCATCACGTTCACGATAGAGGCGGCGTCGCCAGGCTCGAGGTACGAGGACACCTCCATCTCGGAGATCACGGTTTCGTAGCGGCGCGTCTGCACGGAAAGAGGGATTGGGAGCACATGGACCAGGCACGGGACGACATCTGGGCGATCGAGCACCGCCACTCCGTCAGGCGCTTCACGGGCGAGGCGGTGCCTGCAGACGTTCGCACCGAGCTCGAGCGGGCCGTTGCCGCAGCGAACGCCACCTCTGGCCTGCACATGCAGCTGACCTGGGACGAGCCCGAGGCCTTCAAGACCATGCTCGCCCACTACGGAAAGTTCCAGAACGCTTGCAACTACCTTGCGCTGGTGGGTCCAAAGGGCCCGGACCTCGACGAGCCGTGCGGCTACTTTGGCGAGAAGATCGTGCTCCTTGCACAGCGGCTTGGCCTTAACAGCTGCTGGGTGGGCGGCACGTTCAGCCGCAAGAGGACCCGCTGCGACGTGGGCGCGGGCGAGAAGGGCGGTCGTTAGTGACCGATGAGGCCCAGCCTCACGCACGCGTTGTAGATGCCGTCGCGGTCCACGTTGTCGGTCACGAAATCCGCCTGCTCCTTCACCTCTGGATTGCCGTTGCCCATGGCGACGGAGGTGCCGCACACGCCAAACATGCCAAGGTCGTTTCCGCCGTCGCCAAAGGCGATGGCCTCGTCTGGCGTGATGCCGTAGAGGTCGAGCACCTTGCGCACGGCGCGGTCCTTTCCACCTCCGCGGGGGAACACGTCCACGAACTCGCGGGTCCACCGGGTCATCTTGATGGAGTTGCACGCCTGCTTGACCACGTCGGTCTGGCCGGGCTCCAGAAAGACGTTCAGCTGGTAGATGTCTGCGTCAAGCGCAAGGGCGGGGTCGTCCTCCTCGTAGGTGAGGCCCACCTTCGCCTCGATGCTGCGCACCAGGTCGTCATGTCCGCTCACGAACATGCGCTCCGCCGTCATGAACAGGCACTGGTACATGCCGGCCTGCACCTGCCCCACGATCGTGGCGATGTCCGCCTTGTCCATCGTCTCCTGGTACAGGATGCCGTCGCGATTGAGGATGAACTGCCCGTTGAACAGGATGAACGCCTCGAGGCTGTCCAGAGGCACCTCCTCTACGGTATACGGGGCGCGGCCGGTGCACAGGAAGCACTTCACCCCGTTC
This sequence comes from uncultured Olsenella sp., assembly GCA_902761955.1. Taxonomy (GTDB): domain Bacteria; phylum Actinomycetota; class Coriobacteriia; order Coriobacteriales; family Atopobiaceae; genus Parafannyhessea. The sequence continues at coordinate 24,553 of CACWMM010000041.1, forward strand.
TGGCGCAGCTCCCGCAGAGCCACGAGGGTGGACTCCGGCACGCGATGCGTCGCGAAAGAGATCATGGTTCCGTCCGCGTCGAAGAACGCAGCCTTGATGTTCTGGTTGATCTTCCACTCTGACATGTGGCTCTTCTCCCCTAGCGTCGTGTCTTGGTGGCCCTGGGGGCCGTCTTCTGCTGGCGCGCGTTCATAAGGTTGAGCAGGTGCAGGCCGCGCAGCGTGAGCGTGGGGTCCACGGTCACGGGATGCTTGAGCAGCCCCGCGATCACCTGCGCGCCGTCGCCGCACATCACGACGGGCGCCTCACAGCCAAGCTCGCGCTCGATGCCGCGGACGAGCCCGTCTATGCGGATGGCCTCGCCCAGCACCACGCCGGACAGCATGGCCTCGCGCGTGGACTTGCCGATCACGCGGCAGGGGACCTTCAGCTCTATCTGGGGCAGGCGTGCCGCCGCGCCCGCAAGCGCGCGCACGCCGAGCGCGAGGCCCGGCGCGATGACGCCACCGACGAAGGCGCCGTGGGCGTCCACCACCTCCATGTTGACGGTGGTCCCCAGGTCGACCGCTATGGCGGGGCACCCCAGCGACTCGCGCGCGGCAACGGCGTCCGCCATGCGGTCCGGCCCCACCTCGGACGGGTCGTGGTAGTCCATGCGGATGCCCGTCTTCAGGCCCGGCCCCACCACAAGCGGCCGTGCGCCGCACGCGGCGGCAAGGCCTCGCGTCCACGGCTCCGTGAGCGAGGGCACCACGCACGAGAGTATAGCACCCACGTGCCCCGTGGCCGCAGCGGCTGCGACGGGCGCGTGTGCGTCGCGTCCCAACACCTCGAGCGCACGCTCCACCAGCAGACGCGCCTCGTCCGCAGTCAGCCGCTCCGGGGTCGTCACCTCGAACGTGCCCACGGGCTCCGCGTCGCGCGCGGCATCAGGCGCAAACAGTCCCAGGCTCGTGGTGGTGTTGCCCACGTCCACCGCAAGCGACCCGCATGGCGCGTTCTTCTCGCCCACCTGCATGGCTCCGTCCTTCGCATACTCACGCCTGCCTTGCGCGGACGCATGGTGCAGGCCGCGCGCGGGGGCGGCATGGACCCCAAGGGTTTCGCGCCACGCCCGCTACCTGTATACTCTAACCGTTTGCCCTGCATGTCCGGCACGGCAGACGGTCCGGTAACCCGACTTCCCGACGCAATCCACGTCAAGGGGAAGCGGATATACGCAAAGGAGCATACATATGGACAACGGCAACGGCCACGCCTCGTGGCGCGGGCAGCTCACGCTGCGCGGAGCGATCATCGGCGCCATAGGCTGCGTCATCATCACGGCGTCGTCCGCCTACACGGCGCTCAAGCTGGGGGCATTGCCCTGGCCCATCGTGTTCGCGGCGGTCATCTCGCTCTTCTTCCTCAGGCTTCTGGGCAACGCCAGCCTGAACGAGGCCAACGTCACCCACACCATCATGTCCGCCGGCGCCATGGTCGCGGGCGGCCTTGCGTTTACGCTGCCCGGCGCGTGGATGCTGGGACTTGCCAACCAGATGGGCTGGGTGCAGATGTTTTTGGTGGCGCTGTGCGGCACCGTGCTGGGCCTGGTGTGCACCGCGCTCATACACCGCCACTTCATCGTGGAGGACGAGCTCGAGTTCCCCACCGGCACCGCCGCTGCCGAGACGCTGCGCGCGACGGAGGCCGGCGGCAGCACCGGCGCAAGGCTGTTCTGGTCCATGGGGCTTGCCGGCGCGTACAGCGTGCTGCGGGACGCCCTGGGCGTGGTTCCCACCATGCTGGCCCAGCTGCCCGTCCCCGGCGTCAACTTTGGCATCTACAACTCGCCCATGATGCTCTCCGTCGGCTTCCTTGTGGGCTTCGTGCCGCTGGCGTTCTGGTTCGGCGGCGCCGTGTTCGCAAGCTTCGGCCTGATAGGCGCGGGCGGCGCCCTTGGCCTGTGGAACGTGACGAGCGCCCAGGGCATCGTATCCAGCCTCGGCATGGGCCTCATGATGGGCTCGGGCATCGCCACCGTCGTCAAGGACATCCTGCCCCAGGTGGGCACGTTCGTGCGTCAGGCCCGCCAGGACGCGCCGGGCGAGAAGAACGACCCCCAGTCGCTGGTGTCGGGCAGCCTCCGCACGGACGCCGGGATCTTCGGCGTTGCCACCGCGGCCGTGGCCGTCCTCGCGTGCCTGGGGCTTGGCCTTTCTCCCGTGGCCTCCGTCGTCGTGGTTGCGCTCACCTTCGTCACCACCATCATGAGCGCGCAGTCGTGCGGCCAGACCGGCATCGACCCCATGGAAATCTTCGGCCTCATCGTGCTTCTGGCCGTTGCGGCGCTTGGCGAGCACAGCCAGGTCAGGCTGTTCTTCGTCGCAGGCATGGTCGCCGTGGCATGTGGACTCGCCGGCGACGTGATGAACGACTTCCGCGCCGGCCACCTGCTGGGGACGGATCCGCGCGCACAGTGGCTTGGCCAGGCCCTGGGCGGCATCATCGGCGCCGTCGTCGCGGCGGCCGTCATGTGCGCGCTCGTGGCGGCGTACGGACCGGGCGCGTTCGGCCCGGGAAAGGCGTTCGTCGCGGCGCAGGCGTCCGTCGTCGCAACCATGATCTCTGGCATCCCCAGCGTGCCAGCCTTTGCGATAGGACTTGCGGCAGGCATCGCGCTCTATTGGGCAAAGCTCCCCGCCATGATGGTGGGACTCGGCGTCTACCTGCCGTTCTACATGTCGCTCACCGCGTTTCTGGGCGCGCTCGCAAAGCTCGCCTACGATGCCGCCTGGCGCCGCAAGAACCGTCGTCGCGTCCGGCGTGCTTGGCGGCGAGTCCATCGTGGGCGTGATCATCGCGTTCGCGTCCGTCATCATGGGGCTCGCGGCCTAGGAGCTGCACCGGGTACGCCCGGCACCCCACCCAGGCACCACGCTATGCAAACGCACCCGCACCCACGCCGACCGGCGGGATGCGGGTGCGTCCTTTTCGAGCGACTGAGCGCTCCGCCTTGCTACGCCCTTGCCTGGGCCCGTGCCTGGAACGCCGCGATGATCTTGTCGCCCATCTGCGAGGTGTTCAGGCGCTTGTCCTCCGGGGTGTCGTCGTCCGCAAGGTCGGCCGTGCGCCAACCCGCGTTCAGCACGTCCTCCACCGCGCCGGCGACGTCGTCTGCCGCGTCGTCCATCTGGAAGCTGTAGCGAAGCATGAGCTCGACGGAGAGGATCTGCGCGATGGGGTTC
>CACWMM010000042.1:0-14204 GCA_902761955.1 uncultured Olsenella sp.
CGGCGTCGATGATCTCCTGCGACATGGTCTTCACGTAGTCGCGGCCACTCTTCGCGTCGAAGCTCACGCGTGCCACAAGAGCCGCCTTCACCTCGTCGGACACGTCACCGCGCGCAAACTCGCCCAGCGCCACCAGCATGTCGCGGTACTCCGGGTCGCCGTGGTAGCACTGCACGGCCTCGTCCAGAAGCGGCCAGACCGAGGTGGAGAGCCTCTTCGAGCGCGCGCCAAGCGCCGCCAGGAACTTGAACGCCGCCAGGCGCACGATGGGCGAGTCCTCGTCAAACAGCGAGGCCTCCGCCCCGTCGAGCGCCGCGGCAGCCGCCTGCGCGTCCACTGCCGAAAGCGCCGTGAGCGCCTCGAGCACCTGCCAGCGCGTCTGGGCCTCCGGACGGTCGAGCGCGTCCACCAGGTCGTCCGCGTACGGCAGCACGGCGTCGGGGCTCGCCTTCGCGATGGCCGCCACGATGCGCGACGCCTCCTGCCTGCCACGGCGATGCGACCCGCCGAGCTGCGCAACCAGCAGCTCCAGGCTCGTCTCGTCCGCCGTCTTTGCTTCTTCTGCCATTTGGGCCGCTTCCTTCCCGTCTACTCGCGAAAACCGTCCACCATGACGGTGCCGCTCTTGCTGTCCTGATGAATATCGATAAAGCCCAGCTTGGACGCCTCGCGCAGCAGCGTCGAGAACGAGCGGTAGCCGTAGCTTCGCTCCGAAAACTGCGGGCGCTTGCGCTTCATGGTGTCCTTCAGGCGCGATGCCAGAATCGCGCTGTCGCTTTCCGCCTGCAGCGCGTCGATCGTCTCGAACAGCAGCTGGTAGCAGGGGTGCTTGTCCTTGGACACCTTCGTCTGGAAGTCCGGCACGCCACTTGCGTGCACGATGTCCTCGTAAAACAGGAACTCGTCGCAGACTTCTGCCAGAAGCGGGCTCGTGGACTGCTTCATGCCCACGCCGATGACCGTCTTGCCAAACTCCTTCAGCTTCGTCACCAACGGCGAGAAGTCCGAGTCTCCGGACAGGATGGCGAACGTGTCTATGTGGTCCTTCGTGAGGCACATCTCCATCGCGTCGACCGAGAGCCTGATGTCCGCGGAGTTCTTGCCGGTGTACGCCCGGTCCGGGATCTCTATCAGCTCTATGCCCAGCTCGTGCAGGGGCGTGATGGCGTCGTCGAAGCGCTGCCAGTCGCAGTACGCGCGCTTTGCCGTGATGCGGCCCTTGTCAACCAGGCGCTCCAGGATGCGCTTGACGTCGGGCCTGGGTCCGGGCTCCTGGTGCCCGTTCTTCTTGCGCTTGCCAGTCCCCAGCGCGAGGTTCTCGTAGTCGATGAGAACCGCCAGGGAGCTCTGGCTGGATTCGTTCATGTATCACTTGCCTTTCGAACTCTTGTGAGAAGAGCGGGGGCCCTTTGCCCCAGACGTGCCCTTGGGGTCGTCCGCGTCCTTCCGGGGCACGCTGATGACCTCTGGCATGGGGGTTCCGTCGCGACGTGCGCGACGCACGGCCTCCGCGTTGCCGCTTTCCGCGCGGCGCAGTTGGTCCTTATTTACCCCAAGCACCCGGTCGTGAAACTTCCACGGGCCCACGCTCTCGCCAAAGTCCATCTTCAGCGTGGCGATGGCGCCGGCCATGGCGCCAATGGGGATGCCGGCGAGCAGGATGAGCCGCGTGAACCCGATGACCGCGGACGCGAGCACGCCCACGAGGACGATCTTGAGGTTCGCCATCCAGTACTCGCGCCTCGTGACGCATCCGCGCGCAAGCTCGCTGCCGATGCGCGCCCCGATGACGATGCCCAGCAGCATGAGCATGATGGCGACTATCGCCAGCGCAAACGCGCCCAAGCTAGGCCTCCCCGTTCTGGCTCGCCCTGCGCGTGCGGCTGACCAGGCGAACCTTCGCGTCACCCGTCACGGCATCGGCCGCGGACGGCGCGCCCTTCTCGCCCTGCGCAGCCTGGGAGGCCGCCGCGGACGCGTCCGCGTACGGGTCCGCGTCCAGAAGCGACCAGTCGAGCCCCGCGGCCGTGCCGGTGGCCTCGTCCGCGTACAGCAGCGTGAGCGCCTGCGTGCCCAGCTTTGAGCCGCCGATCTGGCACAGCACGTCATACAGGTTGAACGCGGTGTCCGCGCCGGGAAGCGTCACGTCCACGTCCTCCGCCTGGCGCAGGGCCAGCGCGATGTCCTTGCGCATGTGCTCGCTCAGGAAGCCGGGGGCGAAGTCGCCCACCACGGACTTCGGCGCCAGGCGCTCCAGCGCCGCGGAATCAGCCATGCCGCCGCTGAGCACGTCGATCACCTGGTCGGGGTCGAGGCCGGACTCCTGTGCCAGAGCAAGCGCGTCCGCGTAGCCCACCATGCACGACGCGAGCGCCACCTGGTTGCACAGCTTGCACGCCTGGCCGTTGCCGGCGCGTCCCAGATAGTGGACGCTCTTGCCAAATGCCCGCAGCACGGGGAGAAGAACCTTCGCCTCGTCCTCCGTGGCGCCCATCATGAGCGTGAGCGTGCCGTCCTCGGCACCCTGCTGCCCGCCCGTTACCGGGCAGTCCACGGCATGCTTGTCCATCACGGCCGCGGCATCGTGCAGCTCGCGCGCGAGCGTGGGCGAGCTCGTGGTGAGGTCCACCATCCACGACCCCTTGCGCGCCGCGTCCAGGATGCCGTCCTTCCCCAGGTAGACGTCCTCCACGTCGCTGGGATATCCCACCATGGTGAGCGTCACGTCCGCGTCGCGCGCGGCCTCGGCCGGGCTTTCCGCCCAATGGGCCCCCTTCTGCAGAAGGCCCTCGGCCTTCTCCTTGGTCCTGTTGTGGACCGTCACGTCGAAGCCGGCGTCCATGATCCTGGAGGCGATTGGGGCGCCCATGATTCCGCAGCCCACAAACGCCACCCTGCGTACGCGCACGAGTGCCATTCGATTCCCTTCTTGCGTGCGGCACCCGCCTACTGGGCGGAGCCGCCCCTCTTCACCTTGCGGGCGATGCGGTCCGTAAGCGACATCTTCTCCCTGCGGTCCGTCCCCCAGAACACGAGCGCCACCATGCCGGGACCCACGTGGGAGCCCAGTATGGGAGATACGCTGCTGTGGATGATCGCGACGTCCTCGCAGCCCTTCTCCTTGCGCACCTCGCGCTCGAGCCAGTCCGCGTCCTTCTGCGCGTCCGTAGACACGATGGCCAGGGGCAGCGTGGTGTCGTGCGCGTAGTTGTCGCGGAAGTCCTGCAGGATGGCACGCAGCGCCTTCTTGCGGCCGCGGCACATGCCGCGCAGCGTGAGGGCGCCGTTCGTGTCGTACGAGAGCTCCGGCTTGATGTCGAGCTTGCCGCCCACGTTCGCCGCTGCGGGCGGGATGCGGCCGCCTGCGGCCAGCGCGTCGAAGCTGTCGAGCGTGAAGTAGCCATGCACGAAGTAGCGCGCGTCGCTCGCCCACTCGAAGAGCTCCTTTGCGGAAAGCCCGTTGGAGGCCTGGCGCACCACCTCGATGGCCAGAAGCTCGCCGGCCACGGAGTCGCACTTGTTGTCCAGCACGTAGATCTCGAAGTCCGGGTACTCCCTCTGCACCATCTCCGCGGCCTGGCGGGCAGAGTTGATGGAGGAGGAGAGCCCCTCCGTCAGGCCCATGTACAGCGTGGGCATGCCCTCCTGTGCGGCGCGCTTGAAGACCTCGTAGTACCTGCCGGGCGTGACGGCCGCCGTGGTGTAGTGCACGTCCGGGTGCTTGCGCATGTTCTCGTAGAACTCGTGCGGGTCGCTTTCGGCCCACATGTCGTCCACGTGCTCGCCGTCGGGCCCCACGTACGTGAACGGGATGACCTCCACGCCGAGCTGCTCCACGACACCGGGCGCGAAGTCCGCCGTGGAGTCCACTATGATCTTGACGTTACGCCTCTGATGATAGGCGCGGCCGGCGCTCTTCACGCCGGCCGGAACATCAGGAGCGTCAGTTATGGCATGTGCCTGCTGACCCATCTGCTGCTTACCTCGCTAAGCCTGGTCGTCCTCTGGTTCGAGGCGCGGTTTGATGATTCCGTATCCTCCATTATGACGGTGGTAGATGACGTTCACCAGCCCGGTCGCAGCATTTTCAAACACGTAGAAGTCGTGTCCCAAGAGGTCAGTCTGCACCAGTGCCTGCTCCTCGGTCATCGGCTTCAGGTCGACGTACTTCTCGCGCACGAGCACGTCGTCATCGTCGTCGTCCGTCGGCTCGATGAGCTCCGCAAGGTCGTCGACGTGCTCCGGGACCGCGACGGCGGCACGCTGCTTCCTGTCGATCACGCGGGTCTTGTACTTGCGCAGCTGGCGCGTGACCTTCTCGGCGGCCTCGTCGATGGCGGCATACATGTCAGAGCTGCTTGCCTCCACGCGCACGACGTAGTCGCGCACGAATACCGTGACCTCGCACATCTTGCGATCGGGGTTGGACGGGTTCTTGTCGACGCGAAGCACGACGTCGCAGCTCATGGGCTTGATATCGAACACCTTGAGCGCTTCGCCAACCTTGCTGTTCACGTGCTCACGCATGGAATCGGACACGGAGACCTTGCGCCCGGAAATCTTGATATCAGCCATCAGTGCCTCCCACTATCGCGTTTTCTGCTCTTTTGGAGCACTTGCGTACCCTATTAATACCCAATGGTGCCGACAAAAGCCCCTTGCATTCGACATTCGGTAGGATTGCCCGCCGCAGGCCGTCGCGCACTCGGGATGACGCGCGCCTGGCCCCTACACCGTGGCCGCGTTCGAGCCGGCCTCGTGGCTTGCGGACGCAGCTGCAAGCGACGCCTGGTTCGCGTTGTCGGAGCCACCGTCCGCCGCGGTTGCCGCCCCCGTCGCGGTTGCCGTCCCCGTCGCGGTGGGCGCGGCCGCGGCGGACGAGCCAGCCGGAACGTCCTGCACCTGCGACGAGGCCGAAAGCGCGTCCATGCCCGCGACCCAGCGCCTGCGCACCAGCCCCATGAGACCGTTCTTCTCGACCGCGTCGTACGCGGCCTTCACGGCGTCCGCAAGCTCGGCGTTCTGGGAGGACACCGCGATGCCCTGTGCCTTGGGCGCGTCGAGCGTGCCCGCGAGGAACACCTCGTCGTAGCGGGCGGAGAGGTACGCGCCGCTGTACGCGTCGCACAGCACGTAGTCAACGCCGCCGGACTCAAGCGCGTCGAACGCCGCGTTCAGGTTGTCGTACGTCTTGACCGACATCACGAGGCCGGTCTTGGAGAGCGCGGTCTGCGACACGGAACCCGTTTGCACGCCGACGGACTTGGACGAGAGGTCGTCCACCTTCGCGACGCCCGTGTCGCCCCTGTGGAAGAACGCCGAGGCCTGCTCCGCGTAGTCGCCCACGACCGTCGTGCCCCCCACCTGGCCGTCCACGGCGCCCATCAGCACGTCGCACGTGGTGCCCAGGCCGGGGTTCGCATCGTCCACGCTCACGAAGCGCACCTTCAGGCCAAGCTCATCCGCAAGCGCGCTCGCAAGGTCCACGTCCATGCCGTACGCCTTGCCCGAGCTCGAGCCCACGTACAGCGGCACCATGCTGTCCTGCGTGTCGATCCCCACGGTGAGCACGCCCTTGCTTATGGTCGACGTCACCTTTGGCGAGAGCGCGGCGGTCTTCGCGGCAAGCGCCTCGCCCACGCTGGCCTTTGGCCCCGCGACTGCGGACAGCGGGCCCGAGCAGCCCGCCAGCGCGACGCAGGCTGCAAGCGCCGCCGCGGCGGCTACGGTGTTGCGGTGGGTGGCTTTGCTCATGCCAGGACCTCTCCTCGTGCGACCAGAAACGCGTCCCACCCAGCTGACCTGGTATTTGACCCCACACTCGCGCACCGGGGCCGTCGCTTCGGGGCTGCTCGGCCCCCCACTGTTGGCCCTCTCGCCCGGGAGGCCGGATGCCTCGAAGGATTACGGGCGGTGCGACTGACTTCTAGGACGAGCCATGCTCGCTCGGCCGCGCACGCCCGAGCTTACGTGGATCCCTTTGGCCTCGTCTGCCATGGACTAGGGGCTACGCCCCGCAACCACAGACCTGGATGGAACGATTACATAGTATACCAGCACTTTCGCCACGCCCTCACCACACGCGTGCGAGCGAGCACGCGCTCACGGCCAGCGCGCCCCGAGCCAGCAGGGCACGTGCCGCCTCGCGCACCGTCGCCCCGGTCGTGATCACGTCGTCCACCAGAAGCAGCCTGAGTCCCCGCACGTCCTCCACCACGCCGACCGTTCCCGCGAGGTTCGCGGCGCGCTCGTCGCGGCCCAGCTCGCGCTGGTCGCGGGCCGAGCGCCTCACCAGCACGTCCGCAAGCGGCAGGCCCGCGCCGCGGGCGAGAAGCGCCGCCACGCGCTCCATGTGGTCAAACCCGCGCCTGGCGTACGCCTCGGCCGTCGCAGGCACGAAGCACACGCCGTCGTAGGCACACGCGTCGAAGCGGGGGCCACCGTCCGCCCCCGGCCACGACGACGCCTCGTCGAGCGAGGTCAGCATGGCGGCCGCGATCACCGGTGCCAAGCGCTTCTCGCCCTCATCCTTGTAGCAGGTGATCATGCGCGCCGCGAGCCCCGCAAACGGCAGGCAGCACACGGTTCCGGCCAGCTCCCAGTCGCGCGCGCACTCCGTGCACGTGAGCCAGCCGAACGGGGCGCCGCACACCGGGCACGCCCAGCGCTGGTCTATCCACGGCAGCGCTGCGCGACAGTCCGCGCACAGAAGCTCCCCCGGCATGTCGCAGCCCACGCAGCGCGTCGGCCACAGCAGCTCCGCCATGCCGTCCGCAAGGCCCCACAACGCGCCGTCTGTTACGCCCCACATGCACACGACCCCCCAACGCTTGCGCGCGGGGGGTCGTCGATTTGGGTCATGCTACCACGCCGAGGCTACAGCGAGAAGAGCCTGAGCGCGTTTCTCCAGCAGGCGTCGTACGTGGACTGCCGAGCGTGCCCGCCGGCCTCGCGCACCTCCGCCAGCCTCGCGAGCGTGAACGCGACCATCGCCGGCTCGCACTCCTCGCCGCGCAGCGGCACGGGAGCCATGTACGGGGCGTCCGTCTCGCACAGGAGCTGTTCCTCCGGGCACAGCGCTGCCGCCTCGCGGATGTCATCCGAGCGGTTGAACGTCATCGCGCCGCCAAACGCCACGTGGCAGTCCAGATCGACGAACGGCGCCATCACGTCCGGTCCCTGCGTGAAGCAGTGCAGGTCACAACCGCGCTCGGGCACGCCCTCCTCCGCAAGCACCTGCGCGGCCAGCACGTGAGCCTGGGCGTCGGGGTCGTCCGGGTTGTCGCGAATGTGCAGCTCAACGGGCAAATCGCGTTCGTGCGCGATGCGCAGCTGCGCCCGAAACGCCGCCTCCTGCACGTCCGCGGGAAGCTCGTTGTACGGGCCGAAGTCGAGGCCTATCTCCCCCACGCCCACGCAGCGCGGACTGTCGAGAAGGACGTCGAGCCTGGCCAGCGCCTCGTCCGTAAGCTCGGCCGCGCCATAGGGATGCGCCCCCGCGACGATGCGCACGTTGTCCACGAGGTCGGGCACATCCCAACCGGGGAACTCCGGGGGAACAAGCCCGTGCTCGGCGCACTCGTCCAGGCGCTCGGTTGCACGCTCCACCCGCTCGTCCAGCCACGAGAGCAGCGCCTGCGCCGTCGGGAACTTTCGCGGCACCTCGTCCACGGGATCGACGGGCACCACCAGCAGGCGGACTCCCGCCAGCGCAGCACGGCAGATGGCAATTGAGGCGTCGTGCCTGCGGAAGCTCGTCAGGTGGCCGTGGCTGTCCGCAATGGGGGCGAGCGGCGCAGGCAGCGGCTTCGCACGGCCCTTTCGGTCGTGGAAGAGCTCTCCGTCCTCGAGCGTGAGGGCGTCCATGCCCAGCATCTCCTGCGACATGTCTACCCCTCCCCCACCCGGGACAGCGCGTCCGCAAGGCGTATGAAGTCCTCGGTCGCAAGGGTCTCCGCGCGCGCCGTCGGCGCAATGCCGGTTACGGAGAGCGCCTCGTCCAGCGCACCCTTCGCAAAGCCCGCCGAGGACATGGAGTTTCGTATGGTCTTGCGGCGCTGCGCGAACGCGGCCTCGATCACGCTCCTCGTAGCGGCGAGCTGCGACGGGGTGAGGGGCTCTCCCGTCGCGGGGTCACACGCGGGATTGCGATCGATCCTCACGACGGCCGAGTCCACGTGCGGTGGCGGCATGAAGTTGCCGGGACCCACCTCGAAGCGCCCGGTCACCGTTCCCAAGAGCGAGAGCTTTGCCGTATAGGCTCCGTATGCCTTGCTGCCGGGCTTGGCGGCGATGCGGTCGGCGACCTCCGCCTGGACCATCACGACGGCACGCCCGATCGTGGGCATCTGCTCGAACGTCTTCAGGATGATTGTCGCCGCCACCTGGTAGGGAAGGTTGGAGACAAGCTTCGTCGGAGCGGGCTCGAGACCCTCGATCCCGAGCTCGAGAACGGCCTCCGTCAGCATGTCCGCATCGACCTTGAGGGCGTCGCCCTCGATCAGCGCAAAGCGCTCGGAGTCGCGCGCGCAGGTCTCTGCAAGCACGGGCGGCAGGGTCCTGTCCGCCTCGACGGAGCACACCGCCCCGGCATGCGGCAGCATGGCGACGGTGAGAGTGCCGATGCCAGGCCCAACCTCGAAGACCACGTCCTTCTCGCCCAGCTCCGCCAGGTCGAGGATGCGCCCTATGACGGAGTCGTTCACCAGGAAGTTCTGCCCAAGGCGGTGCTTTGTGTAGAGGCCGAATCCGTCCAGGACCTCACGCGTCCTGGACGGATTGGCAAGCCATGAGTGCGGCGTCTGGGCCATGGGCTACTTCTTGGCCAGACGGGGGAAGAGCGCGTCGCCCTTGGTCACGGGAAGGCCGCCCTTGAGCTGGCCCCACTCGCATGCGGCCGCAAGGTCGTCGGTCGCCGCCTCGTCACCGTGGCTCATGCGGCGCAGAGCCTCCGCGGAGGTCTCGGGCATGAACGGTGCGAGCAGGTGCGCGCAGATGCGGATGGTCTCCAGCAGGTTCAGGATGATGTCCTGCAGCTCGCCCGCGCGAGCGGGGTCCTTCGCAACGTTCCAGGGCTCGGAGTCCTCGATGTAGTGGTTCGCCGCGTGGACCAGCTCCATCACGACGTCCTTCGCATCGTCGTACTCGATCTTGTCCATGTGCGCGGCGTAGCGGCCCTCGATGCCGAGCGCCACGTCCCTGAGCGGGTTCGGACGGTCTGCCCAGCCCTCCGGAACCTCGGGGCTCTTGCCGTCGAAGTACTTCACGCTCATGTTGAGGGCGCGGCTCACGAGGTTGCCCCAGCTGTTGGCCAGGTCGGCGTTGTAGACCTGCTCCATGCGGCTGAAGCTGATGGCACCGTCCTCGCCGGGCTTGACGTCGGTCATGAAGTAGTAGCGGTAGCCCTCGACGCCCAGAAGGTCGATGACCTCCTGCGGTGCGATGGCGTTGCCGCGGGACTTGCTCATCTTCTCGCCCTGGCCGGTCTCCTCGTTCTTGACCATGAGGAAGCCGTGCGCAAAGACGTGCTCGGGCAGGGCCTCGCCGATGGCCATGAGCATCGCGGGCCAGATGACGCAGTGGAAGCGGATGATGTCCTTGCCCACGACGTGGTACTGCGCGGGCCAGCGGAACGCGAGCTCCTTCTTCGCGGCCTCGCTGGGGTCGCCGTAGCCCACGGCGGTCATGTAGTTGAGCAGGGCGTCGAACCACACGTAGGTGACGTGCTTCTCGTCAAACGGGAGCTTGATGCCCCAGTCGAAGCTCGTGCGGGACACGGAGAGGTCCTGAAGGCCACCCTCGACGAAGGTGCGGACCTCGTTCATGCGAAAGCCCGGCTGGACGAAGTCGGGATGCTCGTCATAGAGCGCCAGCAGCTTGTCCTGGAAGGCGGAAAGCTTGAAGAACCAGGACTCCTCCTGCACGCGCTCCAGGGGACGGCCGCAGTCGGGGCAGAGGTGCTGGCCCTCGGTGTGACGGTCCTCGTCCGCATGCGCGACCTGCGTCTCGGTGAAGTAGGTCTCCTCGGGCACGCAGTACCAGCCGTCATAGGAGCCCTTGTAGATGTAACCGGACTCGCGCATGCGATCCCAAAGGTACTGGACGGCACGGGTCTGACGCGGCTCGGTCGTGCGGATGAAGTCGTCGTTCGAGATCTCGAGGGTCTTCCAGAGCTCCTTGAAGTACGGCGCCTGGCTGTCGCACCACTCCTGCGGCTCCATGCCGTGCTCGCGCGCGGCCTCCTCGACCTTCTCGCCGTGCTCGTCCATACCGGTCAGGAACTTGACGTCGTAGCCCTTGGCGCGACGATAGCGCGCTTGCACGTCGCACAGGACCGTGGAGTACGCGGTTCCCAGGTGCGGCTTCGCGTTGACGTAGTAGATTGGCGTGGTGATGAAGAACGAGGGCTTGTCTGCCATGGTGCTGGTCTCCTAATGACGGAATGGTTGGCTTGCCGGCGGCGCATGTCGCCGCGACGTTCGCGATGGACAATTGTAACTCAGGTGCATCTGCGCGGTTCGCGCAGGTTGAGGGCGCACATCTGCTCCACCTGTACGCAGGGGCATGCGTGGGTGCGCCGCGACGCTTGCACGCCACACCCAGTAGGTGGCTTGGCGCTATCGCTCGCTCTCCCGCAGGATCGCGTCGTAGACCTCTGCCTTCGCGAGCGAGAAGGACTTCGCAAGGCGCTTCGCGAGCTTGGTCTTGGGCTCGCCCTCCTCGAGTCCGGCGCGTATCGCCTCCTCGAGCGACTGGGTTCCCTGGCTTGCCGCATCGCGCCTTCCCAGAAGCTCCTCCTCCGTGGGGGCGCCGATCACGACGACGCACTCGCCCTTGACCTCGTCCCTCTCCGCGACGAGAGCGGCGAGTTCGGGAGCACGGCCCCGGAGGCACTCCTCGTGCACCTTCGTGAGCTCGCGTACGAGGGCGACTTCGCGGTCTGGAAGCACCTCCGCGATGCGCGCCAGCGTCGTCGCGACACGATGTGGCGACTCGTACACCACGAGCGCGCCGGGCACGACGGACAGCTCCTCGAGCCTCGCCCGCATGGCGCCCGCTTTGCGTGGTAGGAAGCCCTCGAAGAAGAAGTGTTCCATGGGAAGGCCGGAGGCGACGAGCGCGCAGATGGCCGCAGACGGGCCCGGTATGACCTCCACGCGCAGCCCCCTGTCGAGCGCCGCGTGCACCAGCCTCTGGCCGGGGTCGGAGACGCCCGGCATGCCGGCGTCCGAGACGAAGGCGACGCGGTCCCCCGCCTCGATGCGCTCGAGCGTCGGCTCCACCCTCTGGTCGAGCACGTTCTCGTCTGCCCGCTGCAACGGAACGTGCACGTCGAAGCGAGCGAGGAGCTTGCTCGTCACGCGCGTGTCCTCGCAGAGCAGGAGGTCTGCGGACTTCAGGGTCTGGATGACCCTCGGCGATGCGTCGGAGAGGTTTCCTATGGGGGTGCCCACGACGCTGAGCACGCCCGAGGCCGCCACGCTCACGCCAGCATCCTTCGCTCGAAGGATGCGAGGGAGATCCTCGCGTCCCAGCTCGAAAGCTTGCCGTCGGTCTTCCACGTCTGATAGAACCACCCGTCGCAGTCCTTGAAGGCATTGAGCTGCTCGGAGATGTAGACGCGTTCGAGGGCGATGCGCCCCTCCGGGGTGGTCATGGAGTCCGAGAACGGCAGGGCCGCAGACCACTTGCCGACCATGACGGGAAGTCCGCTCCTCCTTGCGGCGCGAAGCGACTTCTGGGACTTGTTGACCAGGCTCCTCACGCCTGACGGTCCTGCCGTCTTGACGCTGTCTGTGTAGTGGTAGAGATGGCAGTCGAGCCACACGTTCTTGTAGCGGTCGTGCGCCATGAAGTGACGCCACGAGGCGGGCTCGCCGGCATCGGGAATGATGACCCTGACGTCGTCTCCCGCCTCGCGACGGATGGCGTCATAGGCATCGCGGTAGTAGTTCCGGAGCCTGTGGATCGGGACGCCATCGGTGAGCGTGAGGCCATGCCTCACCTGAGCGACGGGAGAGTCCGCCACCTCGATGCCCGCAAAGGACGCGCGGGTGGCATAGCGCTTCGCGAGCATGCCGAGAACGGCGACCATGTCGTCGCGGTAGTGGGAGAAGTCGTCATGGTTGCGAACGAGGGACGTCTGATCGCTTGTTGAGCCGGGTGCTATGTCCAGCACCAGCACGAGGTTGAGGCTTATCTCGTCCGCCCAGTCGAAGGCCTTGTCGACCTTGTCGATGCAGCCAAGGAACGGGCCGGCCTCGGGACCGTCATCCCCGAAGACGTACCAGGGCACAGGGAGACGCACGGCATTGAACCCGCGCGCGGCGATATGGACGAAGTCCGCCTGCTTTATGAAGTCGGCCCTATGCTCGCTCACGAGGTCACGATAGTGGCGCTTGCCAAGCGAGCGGACGAGACTCTCCTCGTCCAGGGCCCCGGAGTCCGCGAACAGGACCGGAGAGACCCACGGCTCGAGCGTAAGCCAGCCGGAAAGGTTAACCCCATGTAGTGCCCTGTCAGACATGAATCCCCAATCGTCGCAGCTACGACCTTTGTTTTCGAGTATAACCGCTCCACTGGACACGAAGCGCGCAATGGAACCTTTCGTTCTTTACACCATGCCTAGCCAAGATACGACGGCGGCACCTTCGCCTCGACGAACCAGCGCGGTCCCTCGTAGTAGAGGAAGGTGTCCCTCCCCGAGACGCGCACGGTGTAGCGCATGCCCGTCCCTCCCGTGCGAAGCGAGTGAGCCTGCCGGCGGTCGAGCACGCGGTCGATCTTGTAGCGCGTCCCGTCATCCCATATGACCTCGAGGGGCTTGACCCGTCCCTCCACGTCCGTCTCCGAAAGGACCTCCACATAGTGCTTCCTCCTGTCGATTATGCCGTCCACAAGGGCTCACCTCACGCAAAGTACGAGACGGGATGGGTAAAGTGGTCGCGCTCGGGGTCGAGGCCGGAGAGCCGTGGGTCGAGCAGCTCCGACGCACGCCGGACCGCATGGTTGCCGAAGCGATGCCTGAGCTCGTCCATCGACTCGTCGAGCGAGCGCTGCCGCAGGCGCCTCTCCTCCACCCCCTCGATGTCAAGCTGCACGGGACGCATGGCCGGAACGAGGTTCGATGCGCGCACCCCGATTGCGCGGATTCTCTCGTACCTGAAGTCCCAGTCCGACACGAGGAGGCTCGCGGCGAGGGAGCATATCTCGGTCGTGATGTTGCTGGGACGGTCGAGCTGGGCCTGGCGGCTGTGGCAGGCAAGCGTGCGGAAGTCGCGGCCCGTTGCCGATACGGTGCGCGCCATGAGGCCAAGCTGCCTGAGCCTCTGGGAGACGGACTCGCCCATGAGCCAGACCACCTGCTTGGCCGTGCGCGCATCCTCCACGTCGAAAGGGCAGGTTATGCCATTGCCCACGCTCTTCACCTCCCGCTCCGTGTCCGTGATGGCAAGGTCGAGCGGCCGGACGGGGCTCGCGTCCCTGCCTTGGGCGAAGGCCTGGATGACGAGGCCGGGCTTGCCGAGCGTGCGCCTGACGAAGGCGGGATCCGCGCGGGCGAGCTGGCCTATGGTCCAGATGCCAAAGTGGTTGAGCTTGTGCTCCGTGGCGGGCCCCACGTAGAGGAGGTCTCCCACCGGAGCCTTCCACACGAGGTCGCGGGCGTTGTCCGGAAGCACCTCCATGTAACCGTCCGGCTTGTCGTGGTCGCTTCCGAACTTGGCGAAGATCTTGTTCCACGAGTACCCGATGGAGCACGTTATGCCAAGCTCGTGCTTTATGCGATTGGAGATGGAGGCCGCGACGGAGCGGACGTCGCCTCCCCACAGACGGATGGACCCCGTGAGGTCGAGCCACGCCTCGTCGGGACCAAAGGGCTCCACGAGGTCCGTGTAGTCATAGTAGATGCGGCGTGCCGCGTTCGAGTAGCGACGGTAGAGCTCGTAGCGCGGCGGGACGATCACCGCGTCCGGACAGGCCTGACGCGCCTGCCAGAGCGCCATGGCCGTCTTGACGCCGCGACGCTTTGCCTCGTAGCTCGCTGTCAGCACAATGCCATGCCTGAGCTCCTCGTTTCCGCCCACGACAAGCGGGCGCCCCCTGAGCTCGGGCCGCTCCGCCTGCTCGACGCTCGCATAGAAGGCGTTCATGTCACAGTGTAGGATCTTGCGCGACGTGTCCACCGTTCCCCCTCCGACAGCATC
>CACWMM010000043.1:0-12667 GCA_902761955.1 uncultured Olsenella sp.
CGTGCGCAGGTACGTGTTGTTGGTCTTGCCCTGGTACACGGGAAAGCTCATGCTCGTCCCCACGACGTCCACCCAGCCCACGATGTCGTCGTTCACGGCTTCCAGCGCGGCAAAGTCTATCTTCGGCGCGCCGTTGTTATCCTCGCTCACCTGGACGTTCGCCACCTTCTGGAGCTTCTCGTTGCTCTGCCGGGTGTGGCTGTACTCGCTCTGCGCGTGGAAGTACAGGTACCCCGCCGTGGCGAGAAGAGCAATGCCAACCACCAGGAAGATGGTGCTCAACGCGTTGCGCAGACGGTGCTTGCGCCTGGGGCGCTGCGATGCGCCGACGGCGCCGGGCCCGTCACGGCCGGCGCGGCCGCCAGACTGCGCGCCCTGCGCGGGCGTCAGCGGCTCGAAGCCCACGGCACCCCGCCCCATCGTCGGAACTGCGGCGGGCGACTGCGCCGTGTCGCCGGGCTGCTGAGCTCGCGTGTGCTTTCCCACCGGGCCCGCCGTCTTCGTTTTCAACGCACCATTCTTGCACGTTTGGCCTACGCCTGGCCACAAACGACGCGAGGCGCCCACAGACGGACGCCTCGCGCTGCCGTGCTTTTGCGTGGCCTAGGCCTCGGCCATATGCCTCTTCAGCTCCAAGATCTTCTCGCGGTACTCCGGCATGGTCGCGCCCAGGATCTGCGTCGCATAGATGGCCGCGTTCTTTGCGCCACCAATGGCGACGCAGGCCACGGGCACGCCGGACGGCATCTGCACCATGGACAGGAGCGAGTCCATGCCGCCGAGGTCGGAGGTCTTCATGGGCACGCCCACGATGGGCAGCGGGGTGTACGCCGCGACGACGCCGCCCAGGTGCGCGGCCTTGCCGGCCGCCGCGATGATCACCTTGATGCCGCGGTCCGCCGCGGTCGAGGCCCACTCGTGCACCTTCGCGGGCGCACGGTGCGCGGACGCGATGACCAGCTCGTAGGGAACGCCCAGCTCGTCCAGCTCCTTCGTGCACGCCTCCATTGCCGGCATGTCCGACTTCGAACCCATGATGATTCCGACGACAGGCTGCTCTGCCATGCTTGACCTCCAAGGTCTCGTGTTCGTCTCTTCGGAAGGCGCCCTCCAGCCAGGATCTGCGCCGGCGGTCGCTACAGACAGTATAGGTTCGGCGGCGTCAGTTTCCACCGCCCGAGCCCGTTGCCGCACCGGACGCGTTCTTCTCGCCCGTGGCGCTTGTTGCGCTTGTGGCACTCGCGGTGGCGCTGTCGTTGTTGTCCGTGGCAGACGCGCTGTCCGTGGCAGACGCGTCGCCTTCCGACTTGTCGTTTGTGCCGGAGGTCAGCACGCTCAGGATGCCGCCGGTCGCGTCGTCCGTGCCGCTTGAGGACTTGTCGTCCGCGCTCGGGCCAAACACCTGGTCAAGCACGCCGTTCGTGATGGACTTGCGCAGCTGTTTCTCCGTCGCGGAGTCAACGCCCGTGATGGAGCAGTTGAAGCGCACGCCCTGCGCGGTCGACGTCTTGGTCCAGATGAACGTCATGAGGGTCTTCAGCTCGCCCGTGGGCTTGAGGTAGCCAAAGAACCTGGACGTCTGGATCTTGCCCGCCTTGTTCACGTGAACGTTCACGTTGTAGATGACGGTGTTGATGTCAGGGTTCATGAGGGCGTTCGTCGCAAGGGCGGCCGCCTGGATCTGCGAAGTCGAGAACACGCCCAGCACGTCGGACGAGCTCGTGTCCGTCACGGTCACCTCGATGCGATGGGTGTTCTCGTCCGCCTCCTGCACCGAGAAGTCCTCCGGGAACTGCGTGTAACCGTTTCCCCACTCCACGCCGTTGCTCATGGCTGCGACGACGCTCGAGATGCTGGCTTCGTTGCCAAGGCTGCGCGTGCTGACGCGCCGCACCACGCCGCAGGACACCTGCAGCGTTACGACGGCCAGGAAGAACACCACGAGGAAGATGGTCGTGGTGCGGGTCATGACCTCGCCCACGTTGGAGCCCGAGGGGTCCTTGTCGGAAAGCGGGTCCACGTCGACGCCGTGGTGCCCCTGGCTGCGCATCTTGCGTTGGCGCGCCGCGGTCTCCTCGTTGGTGTGGCCCGTCTCGTCCACGGTCGAGAAGAGCTTCTCTGCGTCTGCGGCGTCAAGGGTGCCCCGCCCGCGAGCCTTTCCCCCCAACTTTGCCATGAAGCCTCTTCCTGCCGCGGGCCACGCCCGTCCCGTCAATCAATCCGGCCAACAATCAATCCCGTCAAGTATATTGCTACCGCGCGTCCGCGCCCTGCGGGGAGAGCCGGTGCGCAACCGCATCACATATGAGCGCGCCGACCACGGTCTTCGCATCCTCGATCCTGCCGTCGAGCACGGCGTCCACCAGCTCTGGCAGGTCCACGAGGTCGACGTTTATGAACTCGTCCGCATCCGGGCTCGACTCCGCCAGCGTGAGGCCCGTCGCCATGTAGATGTGGATGAGCTCGTCTGCGAACCCCGCCGCCGTGGCAATAGTGGTGAGAAACGCCATCTTCTGGGCGCGCATGCCCGTCTCCTCCGCAAGCTCGCGCTCCGCGCAGTCCAGAGGGTCCTCGCCGGGATTGAGCTTGCCGGCGGGAATCTCCACCGTGACGCGGCCGAGGGCGGAGCGGTACTGCCGCACGAGGCAGATGCGGCCGTCGTCCGTGAGGGCGACGATCGCGACGGCTCCGGGGTGGCGCACGACATCGCGATCCGCCTCCGCACCGTCTGGCAGCCTCACGCGCAGGCGGTCGATGTTGAACACGCGCCCCTTGAACACCACGTCCTCGGTAAGCACGTGCTCGCTCAGGTTCACGTCACGCGGGTCGTCGTCGCCCAGAACCAGGTGCCTGCGCTCAGGCGCCCCGGAGTGATGGTCGTGCCTGCTCCTGTCGCCGTCGTACGTCAGGGCGTCCACCCCATCGACCATGCTCGATACCGCGTGGTCAAGGGCGTCCTCCGTCCCGTCGTCGAGCTGCACCTCGTGCTGCTCGGCAAGAAGCGAGAGGTCGTCTTCATCCAGCGTGACGTCCTCCTGGCCCGTGGCCTCGTTCTTCTCGTCTTTGGACATTGCGCTGCCTCCCGGATAAAAAGTCGCGGCACCACGCGGCGCCGCGACGATTGGCCTACATGCTCATGGTACCCAGGCGGGCGCTACAGGTTCGCGCGGCCCTTGATCGCCTTGATGCCGATGTCGTGGCGGTACGTCTTGCCCTCGAAGAAGATCTTGTCGCACGCCTCGTACGCCTTGTTGCGGGCATCCTCGAACGTGGGGGCGACGGCCGTGACGTCGAGCACGCGGCCGCCGTTGGTGTAGACGGCGCCGTCCTCGCCGAGCTTGGTGCCCGCGTGGTAGACGGTGACGCCGTCCATGGCGTTTGCGTCGTCGATGCCGCTGATGAGCTTGCCCTTCTCGTAGGAGCCGGGGTAGCCGGCGCTCGTGAGCACGACGGAGACGGCCCAGTCGTCGTCCCACGAGACCATGTCCGGACTGAGGGTGCCATTGTCGCACGCGAGGAAGCACTCGACGAGGTCGCCCTTCATGCGGGGCAGGACGACCTGGGTCTCGGGGTCGCCGAATCGGGCGTTGAACTCGAGCACCTTCGGACCGTCCTTCGTGAGCATGAAGCCGCCGTACAGGCAGCCGCTGTAGGGATTGTCCTCTTGGGCAAGCTCCGCCACGACCTTCTCCTCTATCTGGACCATCTGCTCGAGCTCGCCGGGAAGCAGGATGGGCACCGGGGAGTACACGCCCATGCCGCCCGTGTTGAGGCCGCGGTCGCCGTCGAGCGCGCGCTTGTGGTCCTGGGAGGTCGCGAGGGGCACGACGGTCTTGCCGTCCGTGAGAGCCAGAAGCGAGCACTCCGGACCCTCGAGCATCTCCTCGACCACGACGAGCGAGCCCGCGTCGCCGAACGCGGTGAAGCACTCGTGGACGCCGTCGAGGGCCTCCTCGGTGGTCTGCGCAACGATGACGCCCTTGCCGGCAGCGAGGCCATCGGCCTTGATGACGATGGGGCCGCCGACCTTGCGCACGTACTCCGCACAAGCGGCCTCGTCCGTGAACGACTCGTACCTGGCCGTGGGGACGCCGGCGCGCTCCATGACGTCCTTGGCAAACTTCTTCGAGCCCTCCATCTGCGCGGCCTTGCCGCTGGGGCCGAAGACGGGAATGCCTTCCGCACGCACGGCGTCGGCCACGCCCGCGACGAGCGGTGCCTCCGGACCTATCACCACGAGGCCGATGTTATTCTCGCGGGCGAAGCGCGCGACCGCCGCCGGGTCGTCCTGGTCCACGTCCGCCTTCTGGGCGAGCTGGTACATGCCGCCGTTGCCCGGCGCCACGAACAGCCTCCCGGCGCGCGGGGACTGGGCGAGCTTGACCAGCATGGCGTGCTCGCGCCCGCCGGAACCTAGAAGCAGGATGTCTACCTTGTGGTCTTGTGAAGCCATGGTGCCCTCCTTGGGCTAGACGTGGATGTGGCTTAGGCCGGACGTGCCTGAAGGATTGAGGAGGCCTCCTCGGCCGTGATGAGCGACGCGGGAGCGTAGGCGATTCCCACGGCGCCGACGCCGATCTGGGCGCAGGTCGAGGGGTTGGCCCTGAGACGGGCGGCGCACGCAGACTCGAACTCGTTCGTGTCGAGCGGTTTCTCCAGCTTCTGCAGGACCTTGGGGTCGCCGGAGTAGACCTCGGCGTACGTGATGGGGCCGACCTTCGCGGAGTAGCGGCTGAGCGTGCGCGCAAGCACGCCCGCGAGGCGGGCCGTGTCCGAGGAGGTGGTGATCTCCTCCGCCTGGCCGTCGGGCGTGATCTTGACGAGGCCGCGCACGCCGAGCGCGCGACGCTGCAGCTTGCTCATGTGGCCGAGGATGCCGCCGCGCTTGTGGCCGATGCCGTTTGACGGGTTCGCGTCCGCCGTGGGGACCATGAGCATGCGCGACGCCGCGGACAGCGCCTGCGCGCGCTCCACGGCCTCGTAGGAGTCCATGCCCGCGTTGCGGTCCAGCACGAGCCGCGAGAACACGAGCGCATACTCCGCAGAGGCCGCATGGGTGTCGATGACCGTGACGCGCGCGCCCTGCACCTTGGAGACGGCGCTGCGCGCGACCTCGCACACGTCCCTCATCTGGGACGAGACGTGCAGCGAGACGATGCGCTCGCACCCCTGCTCCGCAAGGGCCTGGTACACGGTCAAGAAGTCGACCTCGGACGGCGAGTAGGTGTTGATCTGGCCGCGGTGCTTGGTGTACTCGCGGTAGAACGTGGGCGTGTCGATGTCGAGGCAGTCGCGGTACTGCTCGTGCCCCATGCGCACGATGAGCGGTACGAGGGCGACCCCCGCCCTCTCCAGCGTGGAGAGGGGGAGGTCGCACGAGCTATCGCACACTATCGCGAACTTTCTGTTGGAAGTGCTGGCGGTCACGCTGGCCTACTTCCAGTAGCGGTCGATCGTCTGGTCGCGATCGGGACCGACGGTGATGATGGAGACGCGCACGCCCGCAAGCTGCTCGAGGAAGTCGACGTAGTCCTTCGCCTCGCGCGGCAGCTGGTAGAAGTTGCGGACGCCGGAGATGTCGCACTTCCAGCCGGGGAGGGTCTCGTACACGGGCTTCGCGTGATAGAAGACGCTCTGGTGCTCCGGCACGGTGGTGTAGCGCTTGCCGTCGCACTCGTACGCGACGCAGACCTTGATCTCGTCCAGGCAGCCCAGGACGTCCAGCTTCGTGATCGCGAGGTCCGTCAGGCCGTTGACGCGGGCCGCGTAGTTCACGACGACGCCGTCGTACCAGCCGCAGCGACGCTTGCGGCCGGTCGTCACGCCGTACTCGTGGCCGACCTCGCCCAGCTTGTCGCCCACCTCGTCAAACAGCTCCGTCGGGAACGGGCCGGAGCCCACGCGGGTGAGGTACGCCTTCGCGACGCCCAGCACGCGCTTGATCTGGGTGGGGCCGACGCCAGAGCCCGTGACCGCGCCGCCGGCGGTGCAGTTGGAGGAGGTGACGAACGGGTAGGTGCCGTGGTCGATGTCGAGCATCGTGGCCTGCGCGCCCTCGAACAGGATGTTCTTGCCAGCCTCGAGCTGCTCGTTCAGGAAGAGCGAGCTCTCCACGATGTACGGGCGGATGCGCTCGGCAAACGGCAGGTAGGACTCGCAGATCTGGTCGACCGTGTAGGTCGGGAGGTCGTAGACCTTCTCGAGGATGGGGTTGGTGTACGCAAGGGCCGCGTCCAGCTTCTCGCGGAAGATCTTCTCGTCCAGCATGTCCTGGATGCGCAGGCCGGTGCGGTTCATCTTGTCCATGTAGCAGGGGCCGACGCCGCGCTTCGTGGTACCGATGAGGTTCTTGCCCAGCTTCTTCTCGTGCGCGCCGTCCAGGTCCTTGTGGTACGGCATCACGATGTGCGCGTTGCCAGAGATCTTGAGGTCCGCGCACGAGATGCCCTGGCCCTCGAGCATGTCGACCTCGCCGAGCAGGACCTCGGGGTCGACGATGCAGCCGTTGCCGATGACGGGATAGGTGCCCTGGTACATCACGCCGGAGGGAACCTGGTGCAGGGCGAGCTTGTGCCCGTTCGCGATGACCGTGTGGCCGGCGTTCGCGCCGCCGGCGTAACGGCAGACGACGTCGTAGTCGCCCGAGATAAGGTCCGTGACCTTACCCTTGCCCTCATCGCCCCACTGTGTGCCAACCAGAACTGTTGCAGGCATTGCATCCTCCCTGTCGGGTCATGTTCACATGTCGCGGCGCCGTGGCGCCGGCAGTCTCAGTATAGGCCACGAGAAGGACTTCCCGTTCTTCTCGTTACCTATGTTTGAGACTCTCAACGCATCTCTATGGGCGGCCGTGCCGCTAGTCGCCGTGCCTGGTGTCCACCTCGACGAACTTGGTGGAGCCCGGCAGGAACATGAGCGGCACGATGTTAAGCGGGCCGGAGCGGTTCTTCGCGATGATGAACTCCGTCACGTTCATGTCCGGGCGGTCGTCGCGCGCGGCCTCCTCCTCCGTCATGGAGCGGTCCAGCAGGATGACGATGTCGGCGTCCTGCTCGATGGAGCCGGACTCGCGCAGGTCGGACAGCTGCGGGCGCTGGCCCTTGCGGTCCGTGACCTGACGGTTGAGCTGCGACAACGCGATGACGGGGACCTCGAGGTCCTTCGCCATGATCTTGATGCCACGCGACATCTCCGAGACCTCCGTCGCGCGGCTGTCCGCACGGTGGCCTCCGGACGGCGGTGACAGCAGCTGCAGGTAGTCGACCATGACCATGCCTTTGGGCTTGTCCTTCAGCATGCGGCGCGCCTTTGCGCGGATCTCCGTCACCGTCGTGCCGGGCGTGTCGTCGATCAGGATGTCCAGCTGCGACAGGTCGCGCGTGGCGTCCAGGATGGTGCCCCACTGGTCGTCCTTGATCTTTGCGCCGCGGATGGCGGAAAGAGGGATCTTGGCCTGCGCGGACAGCAGGCGCTGCGCGATCTCCGTCTTGCTCATCTCGAGCGAGAAGAACGCGACGCTTGCGCCCGCAGCCGCCGCGTTCACGGCGAGGTTCAGCGCGAACGACGTCTTTCCGACGCCCGGTCGCGCGCCGATGACGACCATCTGTCCCGGCCGCAGACCCTGCAGGCACGCGTCGATTCCCGGGTAGCCCGTGGAGACGCCCAGCGTGCCGTCCGGGTTCTGGCACATCTCGCCCAGCTCGGTGTAGAGGTCGCCCATGACCTCCGTGAGCGTGGAGTAGCTGTCGCCGATCTCGCGGTTCGTGACGCCCAGAAGCAGGTTCTCCGCGGTGTCCACGACCTCCTTCGTGTCCTCCGGCGCGTCAAACGCAAGGGCCGTGATCTTGGAGGACGCGTCGATGATGGCGCGCAGCGTCGCGTCCCTGTGCAGGATCTCGACGTGGTGCTGCCAGCTCGCGAGCGAGAACGAGTTCGTGTTGAGGTCGAGGATGTATGCCATCCCGCCGACCTTGTCCAGGTTGCCCGTGCTCCTGAGGTGGTCTGCGAGCGAGACGGGGTCCACCACCTGGCCGCGGTCGAACAGCTCGTTCATCGCGCGGAAGATGGCCTTGTGCGAGTAGAGGTAGAAGTCGTCCTCGTTCAGCGCGACGAGGCACTCCTGCAGCACCTCCTGTGAGAGCAGCATCGCCGAGAGGATGCTCTTCTCGGCGGCAAGGTCCTGCGGCATCACGCCCCCGCCCGGAAGCGACCCCCCGGAGCCAGAGTAGTTGTCGTATTGGTTGTCGGACATGTCGCATCCGCTCCTCGTCTGGTCAGCGCAATCCACTCATTCTAGAACGAATCCTTCGGCGATTTGTCAAGTCCGCCCGCAGCCACTATCGAGGGCTGCGACCCAAATTGTTGATAGCTAGGCGCCACAAGCGGGCCTTTCGTCACTTTTCTTAGTTTTCAACAAATTTGGGAAATTTTCGGGCTTCGCGTTTTCAACATTTCTCCTCACAAAGTCAGCCGCGGGGCGAGAAATGCCTCAGCCTCCCATCCACCACCGTCTACCTGCGAAAACAGTACATATCCGCAGGTAGATTGCGTGTAAGCCTTCCCAGTGAGAAAAAGGCCACCCGAACGAAAGCATGTTCGGGCGGCCCGTATGGCGCACGTATGTGCTGGCCAGGCTCTTATGACGACCCCTCTACCTGCAGGTATTGTTGAAATCCCCTGCTAGGGCCGCCACCGGAGCCTTGGTGCGGGAACGCTACTCCGCAGACTCCTCCGCGGGAGCCTCGGCGGTCTCGGCCTGCTCGGCCTCGGCAGCCTCGGGCTCCTCGGCAGGCTCCTCCTCGACGGGGGTGCCAACCATAACGGTGACCTTGGAGCCGATCTCGCGGTAGAAGTTGACGTCGACGACGTGGGCGCCGGCGGTCTTGATGGCGCCACCGGTCGCGATGCGCTTGCGGTCGACCTCGACGCCGAGCTGAGCCTTGATGGCGTCTGCAATCTGCGCGGCGGTGACGGCGCCGAAGAGCTGGTTGTTCTCGCCAACCTTGGCGTCGATCACGATCGTCTGGCCGTCGAGCTTGGCCTTCGTCGCGTTGGCATCGGCGATGCGCTTCTCCTCGCGCTTCTCGATGTTGTGGCGACGCTCCTCAAGCTGCTTGATGTTGCCCGGGGTGGCAGGCTGAGCGATCTTCTGGGGGAACAGATAGTTCTCCGCATAGCCCTGAGCGACCTCTACGATGTCGCCCTCGCCGCCCTTGCCCCTGAGCTCACCCAGAAGGATGACTTTCATGGGAACTCCTTTTGTTGGTCGGCCTAGGCCGACTCTTTGCTCACTTTGGGATCTTTGGCCGCGCGTTGTCCCGCTTGCGCGGAAGTCCGCGGAAGTTTGCCGCGACTACGTCGACCAATCCCACAACGCTCACTAACAAGAATGACACTTCAAGATAGAACGCTGCGACCAGCGTCAGCCCCTGCGTTATGGGACCGAAGCCAGCCCTCTTCGTGTACCACGTCGCCACGGCCGCGCCCTGCAGGAACAGGGCTACCCTGGCTGCCGTGAGGACGTTCTCCCCCACCATCTTCACCTGGGACGACCAGGCAGGCAGCTGCGAGCTAACGAGGCTCGCCGCAACCCCGACGATGAAGAGCACCGCAACCCAAACCGGCGCGTCAAACTCGGAGAACGTACGCTTTGTGCGCGCGTCTCTCTTTCTTGCCGCGAGGCTCCCGCCAATGTGAGAGCAAAGCGCCTCGACGATGGCGTTGCTCAGAAACGCCATCGGCCAGTAGGTCTTGGCCAACGTCACCACCGCGGTCAGCTGCTCGCGCATGTCCGCGCTTGCAGACTGCCCCGCCTCCCTCGCATACACCCGTATCGCACCGTTCATCGCGGCGGGAAGGGACGTGTTGTTCAGGTAGGCGAACACCGCGTCGGTACCTGCCATCGCAAGCGCTATCGCCGCGACGGCAAAGCACTTCCAACCAGTGGAGACCTCTGCGTCCGAACCGTCCGCAGAGAAAATCCAAGCCGTCAGGCACCCAATGAGCACATAGGGTATCTGCTGGGGATCGACCAGAATGCAAACGAGGACGGAGGCGAGGCAGGCAACGACAAACGCCGTCCGCCTGGCCCCTTTCCCGTTCGATTCCGAAAGGCCGATGCCGTACGCCACAAGCACGCACGCGAAGTCGATTCCCACGAGCATGCATGCCGCGCCGGCCAGAATCCAGACGAGACCACCTTGGGTGGAACTCGGTCCTTCCGCCACCTCTTGGGCGCCGCGCTTACCCTTGGAGCCGTCAAACCCCTCGGGAGCCACCGGACGTCC
This sequence comes from uncultured Olsenella sp., assembly GCA_902761955.1. GTDB lineage: Bacteria > Actinomycetota > Coriobacteriia > Coriobacteriales > Atopobiaceae > Parafannyhessea. Next base: position 10,287 of record CACWMM010000043.1, read on the forward strand.
GTTTTCGGAAGTGTCGTTCAAAAGAAGCTGCGTCCTTCTCTAGAGGCTACCTAGCCGCGGTTGCGGCCACCACGGCTGGAAACCACGGTGACGGTGTACGGCAGGAGTGCCATCTCGCGGGCGCGCTTGATAGCGACCGCGATGTCGTGCTGATGCTGCGTGCAGGCGCCAGTGACGCGACGGGGCTTGATCTTGCCACGGTCGGTCATGTACTTGCGGAGGAGCTGCGTGTCCTTGTAGTCGATGAACTCGACGTCCTCCTTGCAGAACTGGCAATACTTGCGACGCGGCTGGCGCTGTTCAACTTGCCTTTGCTTAGCCATGTCTTTTTGCCTTTCTTACGACGGCCGTGCGTACGCTGGCCGCCTTCTTTAATCCTAGAACGGGATGTCCTCGTCGTAGATGTCCGCGCTGGGCGGGGTCTGGACGGGGGGACGGGAGGGCTCGGGAGCACGAGCGGGCGCAGGTGCAGAGTAGTTCTGGTAGTTACCGCCGTTGTTCTGCTGGTAGCCACCACCCTGCTGGCCGCCATTCCTCTGCGAGAGGAACTCGACCTCATCAACGATTACCTCGATCTTGCTACGCTTCTGTCCGTCGCGCTCCCAGGAGCTCCAGCGAAGCTTGCCCTCGATGGCAACCTTCATGCCCTTGGAGAGGAAACGGGAGAGCGGTTCGGCACGATTGCCAAACACGACGCAGTCGATGTAGTTGGGAACGTCCTCCCACTCGCCGCTCTGCGGATTGCGACGACGGTCGTTGACGGCAACGCCAAAGGTAAGAACCTGGGTTCCACCAGCGGTCGAGCGCAGCTCCGGGTCGCGAGTGAGGTTACCGGAAATGTTCACCCTGTTGATACTCATGCTTGCTCACGCCTCTCGTCCGTGGACGCGCACGTCCACACTTCCAAAACTAGTCCCTGTCGGTGCGACGCACGATCATGTGGCGCTTCACCGCATCGTTGATGCGGAGAACGCGATCGAGCTCGGCGATCTGAGCGGGGTCTGCGTGGAAGTCGACGAGGGTGTAGTCACCCTCGGTGAGCTTGTCGATCTCAAAGGCGAGCTTGCGCTTGCCCCAGTCCTCGACGTTGTCGATCTTGCCGCCGTTCTCGGTGACAGCGACGTCAATACGCTTGGAGACGCCGGCGCGAGCCTCCTCAGTGGCCGCGGGATCGACAAAATACAGCAGTTCATAAGCCTTCATGTGGTCACCTCCTCTGGGCTAACGGCTCCGGTTAGTGAAGGTGCATCCGGAGCAGGAAAGGTCGATTTGGTATCGTAACACAGATGCGTCCCAACTCTTCGTCATCGCGCCTTAAACACGACTCCCCATACGTTCCCCACACAAGAAGCGTAGCAGGCGGTGCTTGCAGAAAAATATCCCCGGGCTGCAGATGTCTGCCCGGGGATACATATGCGCACGTTATGAGCGTGATGGCGAGAAGAGCAAGGTCCCTTTGCCCAAACCTCGCCACGAACCCTACAAGAATCGGGGCGAATCGTCCGCATCTCCCGATGCAGGCGAGTTTTGCACACCGTCGCTACCTGCGCCTTCCTGCGTTTGGTTCGTAGGCTCCTTCCCAGCGGTCTCGTTCTTCTCGCCCTCAGGGGCTGCAGGCTGCTGCGAGGTTGCCGGTGCGGCGGCGCTTTGCTGTAAGGAGGCATCACTTTCCGTGGGGTTTGCGGGGCGCTCCGGCTCCGGAAGGGTCGCAACGGAGGTTGGGAGCGGATCGGCGCTCGCACCCCACGCGGGAACGTCGAAGTTCCTCATCCACAGGCCAACGGCCGTGACCTCGATGAGGGTGACGAAGGCCTGACCCACGCTCGCGAGGTACGCCATGAACATGATCAGGGGGAAGATGCCCGCGATCGCGTCCACAAGGACGTTTACGAACGCGCGGTAATCGGTGGAGGGGCTCGCCGACACCGCAAAGCCAATCACGCGCACGACTGACGGCATCATCGCCATGAAACCGACCACGCTCAGCACGAAGCCTATGACAAGCGACGTCAGCGTCGTGATTCCCGTGATCTTCGCGATGCCGCCAAAGTCCGCCTTCAGCATGTCCCACAGGCGGTTGGCTTGGTAGCCCGCCTTGAAGTTCTGGTACACGGCCGCACGGAGCGCGGCTGCGCACAGGATGACGTTTACGAAGAGCGAGCATATGGCCACAAGCAGGCTCACCACGTCGTTGTTATGCGTCAGGCGCGCAAGGCACAGCGATATGACCTCCCACACGATGAGCCAGCCCAGGCAGGCCACGAACCCGCGCCAACCGCTCTTGATGCACTCGCCCACGCGGACGTCCTTCTGCTTGGGCGACGCGTCCACGCCCCACGCCGTGAGCCTGGCCCACTCCAGCGCATAGCCAAACACGCCCA
>CACWMM010000044.1:0-12038 GCA_902761955.1 uncultured Olsenella sp.
GCAGGGTCGCGGCCGGCGTGTCCGAGTCGCTCACGAAGCAGTTCACCCCCGTGCTCGACCAGAACAAGAAGCTCTCCTGGATCGCGGCGCATGCGGACGAGTACGCGGACGCGCGCCTGTGCCAGCTGGCGCTGCGCGAGGACAGCGCCATCGACTTCGTAGCCGGCCTCCCCAAGGCAAAGGCGACGGGAAAGAAGTACGGCGACGGCAACGAGAAGGGCTCGTACCCGCTGCTGTACGACTGGGACGCCCGCTGGGGCTACGTCAAGTATGCGGACAGCGTGATGGGCGTGACCGGCTCCGGCCCGACGTCGCTTTCCATGGCGTACATGGGGCTGACGGGCAAGACGGACCAGACGCCGAACGCACTCGCGGAGCTCTCGACGGAGGGCAAGTACACCGACAAGGGCTCCGGCACGAAGAAGGAGTTCTTCACGAAGGTGGGCGCGCAGGTGGGCCTGAGCGTGAAGGAGTACACGTCGTCCGCGGACAACCTGTCCATCGTGCTTTCGAACGGCGTGACGATCGTGCAGCTGAACGCGAACTTCACGACCCCGTACGCGCACTGGGCGCTGGTGATCAAGACGAACGACGACGGGTCCGTCACCATGTACGACCCGGACAGCACGTCCGCGAGCGGACACACGTGGGCGGCGGGGACCATCGCGAAGAACGCCTCGACGCTGCTGAGCGTGACCGCCGCCTCCTCCTCGGACGACTCGTCGTCCCGATAGCACCGCGGGTCCCAAGCAAAAGAGCGTTCCAAACGGGGCGGCGTTGCCAGGCGGCAGCGCCGCTCTTCTCGTTCACGGGACGTACGGTCCACACGGCACCCGGCACCCAATCTAGCCCGGGTAACGCTGCAGACGAGAAACGCCCCGCCCGGAGTCCGAGCGAGGCGTTGCAGTGCAGTTCTAGGCCACGAGCCGGCTATGCCAAGATCTTCTTGGAGGCCTCGTCGAGCTTCGCGCGGATGGCCTCGGCGTCGGCGCGCGTGGCGCCCTTTGCGAACAGGTATGCCTTGACCTTCGGCTCGGTGCCGGACGGACGGAAGATGACCTTGTTGTCGTCCTCGAGGCGGTACTCGATCACGTTCGCGGCGGGCAGGTGCTGCGGCGCCTCCTTCTGCAGACCAGAGACGCGCGGCATCTCCGGACCGGTCGCGAAGTCGGTCATGCCGACGACCTTGTAGCCCGCGATCTCGGTCAGCGGCTTCTCGCGCAGGCCGGTCATGATCTCGGCCATGCGCTTCGCGCCGGCCTCGCCCGGGAACTGCGCGTTCACCGTGCCGTTGAGGTAGTAGCCGTACTTCTTGTACAGCTCCTCCATGGCCTCGTAGAGGTCCATGCCGCGCTCGGCGTAGTACGCGGCCATCTCGACGCACATCTCGACCGCGACGATCGCGTCCTTGTCGCGGGCGTGCGTGCCGACGAGGTAGCCGTAGGACTCCTCGAAGCCCATGAGGAAGCGGTCCTCCTCGCCCTCGTCCTTCAGCTGGTCGATCTGGTCGCCAATGTACTTGAAGCCGGTGAGCACGCGGCGCATCTCGAAGCCGTGGTCACGCGCGAGCGCGTCGGGCATGACGGAAGAGACGATCGTGGAGACGGCGACCTTCGCCTTCGGGTCCTCGCCGCGCTGCTCCGCCATCTTGATGAGCCAGTCCATCAGCAGGACGCCCATCTCGTTTCCGGAGAGAAGGACGTACTCGCCGTTGTGGGGAATCGCCGTGCCCATGCGGTCCGCGTCCGGGTCCGTGGCGACGACGAGGTTCGGCTTCACCTTGTCGGCGAGGTCGAGGGCGAGCTGCAGCGCCTCGCGGAACTCGGGGTTCGGGTACTTGCACGTCGGGAAGTTGCCGTCCGGGTCCTTCTGCTCGGGAACGACCTCGACGTCGTTCACGCCGATCTCCTTCAGGATGCGGGTCACGCACTCCATGCCGGTACCGTTGAGCGGCGTGTACACGACCTTGTAGCCCTCGGGCGCCTTGAAGCCGGGGACGGAGACCTTCTTGACGGCCTCGATGAACGCGTCGAGGACCTCCTCCGGCGTCCACTCGATGAGGCCCTTCTCCAGGCCCTCGTCGAAGTCCATCATCTTGGCGCCGCCAAAGACCGGCGTCTTCTCGATGGAGGCGGAGATCTCGTCAGCGGCCTCGTTCGCGATCTGGCCGCCGTTGTCGTTGTAGACCTTGTAGCCGTTGTACTGCGCGGGGTTGTGCGACGCCGTGAGGACGATGCCCGCGGAGGTGTGCAGGTAGCGGACGGCGAACGAAAGCGTGGGAACCGGCTCGATGCGCGGGTAGACGTACACGTGGATGCCGTTTGCGGCAAGGACGCCCGCCGCGACCCTCTGGAAGTCCTCGCCCTTCAGGCGCGAGTCGCGCGCGAGCGCGATGGAGGGGTTCTCGTAGTGGGCGTTCAGGTAGTCGGCCACGCCCTGCGTCGCCTGCGCGACGACGTACACGTTCATGCGGTTCGTGCCGACGCCGAGCGTGCCGCGGAGGCCTGCCGTGCCGAAGGCGAGGTCGCGATAGAAGGCGTCGTTCAGCGCCTCCTCGTCGCCCGAGGAGATGAGCTCGTCAAGCTCTGCCTTGAGGTCTGGCTCGGTGACGTTTTCCTTCCAAAGCTGAACCCTGGACTCGGTTTCCTTATCCATGAACGATCTCCTCGCTCTTCTCGCTCGGGAGGGCACGGCGCCCGCCCGATTCCTACACATTCCTAAGAAGATGATAACCGTATCCGCGGCCGCGTTTTAGAACGAGCGACAAACGTGCCCTCAACGGCGGACGGCGGTCGCGCCACGCACGGGAAACGTGTGTCAAGTTACTGGTGGCCGCGTTTTACGCCTGCGGCAATACCGGATGCGCATACCATTTCTAGTACTCCTGACCACGGGCGAAAGGTGTCCCGCATGACCGCATCACGCATTGTTCCGGAAGGCGTCGCAGACGCCCTCGAATTCTTCGCCACGTGCCCCAAGGGCTTCGAGCCCCTGCTGGCAGACGAGCTCGCGTCGCTTGGCGCCAGGCACGTGCGCGCGCTCAGGGGCCAGGTGGGCTTTGGCTCTGCGCTTGGGGACGCGTACCGTGCCTGCCTGTGGTCGCGCCTCGCCTCGCGCGTGGTGCTCGTGCTCGGCCGCATCGGCGCCGCGGACTCCGACTCGCTGTACCAGGGCATGTCGGAGCTCCCGTGGGAGGACCACGTGCCGGCGGGCGCCACGGTCGCCGTCGAGGCGCATGGCACGAACGCCCAGCTCAGGAACACGCAGTTCGTCGCGGTTCGCGCAAAGGACGCCATCGTGGACAGGATTGCCGCCCGCCGGGGAGCCCGTCCCATGGTGGACGTCGAGCACCCGAACGTGTCCGTCGTGGTGAGGGTCTCGCGCGAGCGCGCGACCGTCGGCATCGACCTCACGGGCACCCCGTTGTTCAGGCGCGGCTACGAGGCGGCCCGCTCGGACCGCGCGCCCATCGCTCCGCTGCGCCCGGACTACGCCGCGGCGCTTCTGGCCGCCGGAGGGTGGTTCCGCTCCATCCGACACGACTCCCCCACCCTGGCCTGCGTCTTCAGCGGCGCCGGCAGCGTCGTGGTCGAGGCTGCCTCCCAGGCGCTCGACCGCGCCCCGGGGCTCTTGCGCACGCGCTGGGGCTTCATGGGCTGGGGAGGCCACGACGCCGACGCGTGGGAAGCCGTCCTCGCAGAGGCGCGCGAGCGCGCGGACGCCGCTCGCGACAGGAAGCCGCTGCTTGTGGCCACGGACACCCGCCCCGGTGCCGAGGCCTCTGACAGGCGCGCGCTCAGGGCGGCCGGCATGGACGTCGACCTGACGTTCTGCACGGCTGCAGACGTCGCCGCGGCGCTCGCCGGGCGCACGGACGCGCTCGTGGTCGAGGACCTCTCGTGGGTATCGCCGGACGAGGTCGCCACCCAGGCCTCGGCGCTCGCGGAGTGCGCGGCCGCGGCCCAGGGCCTGCCGGCGGAGTCCGCCGTGGTCACCCTCTCGCGCGACGGTGCCATCGACGCGGCCCTCGGTGCGGAGCCTGCCGAGAAGATCGGGGTCATCGTGGGCCAGAGCGACGCGGCCATCAGCCGCTTTGCCGCCGCGGCCCTGCCGGCCGAGCGCGCGTGCGTCGAGGTCACGGTCCCGGGCGGAAGGCAGGTCAGGGTGCCCGTGCTTGTGGGCGCAAGCGAGCAGTTCGCCCGCCGCCTCGCGAAGGTCGCCCGGCTCCGCCGCAAGTGGGCGCAGTGCGAGGACGTCAGCTGCTACCGCGTGTACGATTCCGACCTGCCCGACTACGCCGTCAGCATCGACCTGTGGGAGGGCTCGGAGCTCATCCCCAGCAGGCGCGGCCGCGGCCGCTGGCTGCAGGTGTACGAGTACGCCGCCCCCAGGTCCGTCGACCCCACGCTCGCGCGCAGGCGCCTGCTGGACGTGCTGGCCATAGCCCCGCTCGTGCTGGGCGTCGCGCCGCAGGACGTGTTCGTGCGCGTGCGCACCCACGGCAAGGGCGGCTCGCAGTACGCGCAGGAGGCCGCGGCCCCCTGCCGGGACGCGCGCGGCGATGCCCGCGGCAACGGGGCTGCCGGGCGCAGGGGCGCCGCCGCGAGGCCGGGGTTCGTCCCTCTCCCCCAGGGGGCCCACCTGGTGGACGAGGGCGGCCTCACGTTCGAGGTCAACTTTGGCATGCGCCTGGACTGCGGGCTCTTCCTGGACCACCGCAACGCCCGCTCGCTCGTGCGCGAGATGATGAAGCGCACCCAGGGGTCGAAGCGCTTCCTGAACCTGTTTGCCTACACCGGCACCGCCACGTGCTACGCGGCGGACGGCGGCGCCAAGCACACCGCCACGGTGGACATGAGCCGGCCGTCCTTGGACTGGGCCCGCCGCAACATGGAGCGCAACGGCTTCGCGAGCACGTCGCGCCCGCCGGAGCACGAGTACGTGCAGGCGGACGTCATCTCTTGGGTGCAGGAGCAGCGCCACAGCAAGAACCGCTGGGACCTCGTGTTCTGCGACGTGCCCACGTTCTCCAACTCCTCGCGCATGCGCGGCTCGTGGGACGTCCAGCGCGACCACGCGGAGCTCATCATCGGCGTGTCGCGCCTGCTCACCCGGAACGGCTCGGCCATCTTCAGCTGCAACCTGCGCGGCTTCAAGCCGGACGTGCAGAAGCTCCAACGCGCCGGCGTCGTGCTGGAGGACGTCACGGCGGAGTCCATCCCGGAGGACTTCTCGCGCAACGCGAAGGTGCACCACTGCTACATCGTGAGGCGCGCGTAGCGCGCGCGCAAAAAGCGCGCGGCCGCCATCGTGACGACCGCGCGCTCCCGGGACGGGCCCGGGCAGGCTTTCGCCCGCGCCTACTGCTTGTTGTAGAACGCCTCCATGTCCGCGCTCATCTGGCGCAGCGTCGGCTCGTCCACGTAGGCCATGTGGCCGCAGCCGTAGCGGTGCCACTCCAGGCGCTCCTTCAGCGCGTCGCCCAGGAACTGCGCGCTCACGTCGTGCATCACGTTCCAGTACGGCGTCGCCGCGTCGTAGCGCCCGCCCAGGATGGCCAGCTTCATGCGCGGGTTGCGGCGCATCGCCGTCGCGATGTCCGTCGCCACGTTCGGGCAGCCCGTCGAGTCCATCTTGCCCGGCTCGCGATGGCTCCAGTTCCAGTTCACGCCCACCTGCTCGTAGTTGCTCGAGATGTAGCGTGCCGGCGCCTTGTAGCCCAGCTCGCGGTGGAGGAAGTCCCTAAACGCCATCGTCCAGCTGGACTCCACGGCGTCGTCGGCCGCGTCCTCGCCGGCAAACCACTCGCTCGACGTCTGCAGCGAGGACGGCGCCTCGGACGAGAAGCGCGTGTCGAGCCGGCCGCAGACCCTGCCGTCGTCCGCAAGCACGCCTCGGCGGAAGTCGTCCAGCGTCACGCGCAGGTGGTTGCGGCGGATGTGCTCGGCGGGAAGCCCGATGAGCTCGGCGTAGCGCCACGCGATGTCCGCCTCCTTCTCGGGGTCCAGCCTGTCGCCCTTCAGCAGCGCGGGCGCCAGCACGTCGTCCGTAAACTCCAGCGCCCGGTCAAACCACTTGTCCGCGCCCTCGCCGGCGCCAACCTTGCCAAAGTAGTGGGCCGTGGCGGCGTACGTCGGCGTCATGCCCAGGTGGTACAGGTCCTCGCCCTCGAGGGTCTGCACCCAGTCGAATATGGCGGAAAGCATCGTGACGCCGGCGACCTTCACGTCCCTCTCGCCCAGAAGGCGCATCAGCACGGCGTTGCGCACCGTGCCGTACGACTCGCCAAACAGGTAGACGGGGCTCGTCCAGCGGCCGTTCTCCTCCAGCCACGTCGTGATGGCACGACAGAACGCGTCCGCATCGCCGTCCACGCCAAACACCTTGCTCGTGTCGGCATCGGCCGCCAGGCTCGAGAACCCGGTGCCCAGCGCGTCAAGAAACACAAGGTCGGACTCGCGCAGCAGCGTGTACGGGTTGTCCTCCACCTCGATGGGGTACGCCAGGTGGCTCACGCCATCCGTCCTCACGCGGCGCGGGCCCATGCCGCCAAAGTTGATGGGCACGCTCGCGCAGCCGGGGCCGCCGTTGTAGCAGAAGGTCACGGGGCGAGAAGGACTCGCGCTGCCGTCCTCGCCCAGCGCAACGTAGGTGAGGCTGAACATCTTGCCCACGAGCCTGCCGGTGTCGGAGCGCACGTCCAGGTGCGCGGCCGTGCAGGAGTACTCGATCTTCTCGCCCGCGGTCTCGTTGGAGCCGTGCCACGTCAGGCGTGCCGTCGCGGGCTCCGGGCACGTGCTCGCCTCATCGGCGGGGACGGACATGAACGCCTCCGCCACCTTGGACCTCGCCTGCTTGGGGGCCGCCTCGTTCTGGCTCTCCTCTGCCATGCTCGCATTCCCTTCGTCGTGGCCGGCACGCGGCCGGCCGGGTGTCGTCTACGCAGACAAGTCTACCCCGCCCGCCCGTGCATGCAAGCGGACGGTTCATTCACCGCATGCTCGCCGCGACCTTAGAATTGCCTGCAGTGTTACCATTATCGCATGTATGTCGTTTGCGACGCTATGCGCCACGTCCGGCGGATGCATGCCGTCGTGTGCAGCGCCATGGGCACGGCCCGGCGGACGCACGCCGTCGCAAGCGGAGGTCACATCGATATAGGAGCACTATGTCTAACACGAAGCTGCCGGCAACGCCAAAGGGTGTAACCACCAAGCGGCGCAGGTACAACGGCATCCCGCTGTCCGCGGGCATGATTCTCGTCGCACTGGGCGTCGTCTACGGCGACATCGGCACCAGCCCCATGTACACGCTCAAGGCGATCATGGCGGACAACGGCGGTCTCACCACCATGGGACAGGACACGGTCCTGGGCGCGCTCTCGCTCATCATCTGGACGCTCACGCTCATCACCACCGTCAAGTACGTACTCGTCGCCATGAAGGCCGACAACCACAACGAGGGCGGCATCTTCGCGCTGTACTCCCTCGTCCGCCGTTGCGGCAAGTGGCTGATCTTCCCCGCCATGATCGGCGGCGCCGCGCTCCTTGCGGACGGCATCCTCACGCCGGCGGTCACCGTCACCACCGCGATCGAGGGCCTGCGCACCATCGACACGTTCTACGCCATCATCGGCAACAACCAGAACATCGTCGTGGCCATCACCATCATCATCCTGTGCGTGCTGTTTGCCGTGCAGCGCGCCGGCACCTCCGCCATCGGCAAGGCGTTCGGTCCCATCATGACCGTCTGGTTCCTGTTCCTCGGCATCACCGGCCTGCTGAACGTAGGCCTCGACCTCGACGTCTTCCGCGCGTTCAACCCGCTGCGCGGCATCCGCTTCCTGTTCGACGGCTCCATCAACGCCGCCGGCCTCATGGTCCTTGGCAACGTCTTCCTGTGCACCACCGGCGCGGAGGCCCTCTACTCTGACATGGGCCACGTCGGCAAGCCCAACATCTACGCGACCTGGCCGTTCGTGAAGCTCTGCCTCATCCTCAACTACCTGGGCCAGGGCGCCTGGATCCTCGCGAACAAGGGCAACGCGGCGCTCGCGGCCACGCCCGACCTCAACCCGTTCTTCCACATCGTGCCCGAGAACCTCCGCTTCGCAGAGGTCGTCCTCTCCGCGCTCGCCTCCATCATCGCCTCGCAGGCGCTCATCACGGGCTCCTACTCCATCGTGAGCGAGGCCATCCACCTCAACCTCATGCCGCACATGAAGATCAACTTCCCCTCGCAGACGAAGGGCCAGATCTACATTCCCATGGTCAACACCATCATGTGGGTCGCGTGTGTGTTCGTCGTGCTGCTGTTCCGCAGCTCCAGCCACATGGAGGCCGCCTACGGCCTGGCCATCACGGTCACCATGCTCATGACCACGGTCCTTCTCTACACCTACATCTCCCAGCTGTGGCACAAGCGCGGGCTTGCCATTGTCTTCGCGCTGTTCTTCGGCGCGATCGAGCTCACGTTCTTCTTCTCCTCGCTCACGAAGTTCTTCCACGGCGGCTACTTCACCGTCCTCATGGCAACGCTCATCTTCATCGTCATGTACGTGTGGCGCCGCGGCACCGCGATCGAGCACACCCAGTCCGTGTACCTGCCCGTCAACAAGTACATCGACCAGCTCCGTTCCCTTCGCAACGACGACGACTACCCCATCATCGCGGACAACCTCGTCTTCCTCACCAACGACTCCTCGCCTGACAAGCTGGACCGCGACATCCTCTACTCCATCCTGGACAAGCGCCCCAAGCGCGCCCGCGCATACTACTTCCTGAACGTCATGGTCACGGACGAGCCGAACACGCACGAGTTCATCGTGAACAACTACGGCACGGACTTCCTGTTCAAGGTCCAGCTGCGCCTGGGCTTCCGCGTGAACCAGCGCGTGAACACCTACCTGTACCAGATCGTCGCTGACCTCGTGAACTCCGGACAGCTCGCCCCGCAGGAGCATCGCTACTCCATCTACCGTGAGCACTCCAACGTGGGCGACTTCCGCTTCTGCCTCATCCGCAAGGTCCTCACGCCCGAGACCGAGATCTCCGGCTTCAACCGTCGCGTGATGGAGCTCAAGTACATGATCCGCCACGTCTGCGGCTCGCCCGCACGCTGGTACGGCCTCGAGAACTCCTCCATCATCTTCGAGTACGTCCCGCTGTTCGCCCGCACGAAGCGCCAGCACAAGCTCACGCGCATCTCCGTCGACAACACGGCCGCAATGCCCGCCCCCGGCAGCTCCGGCGCCATGAAGCGCGTCGATGTCCCCATGCAGGAGCCCGAGGACGACGACATCTTCGCGGACAAGATGAAGAGCGACACCGTGGCAAACGCCGAGGAGGTCGAGTCCTCCGTCATCGGCGGCGACACCGCGAGCTTCCGTCCCCTCAGGGTCGACGAGGAAGAGACCGACGAGCAGGACGCGCCGGGCGAGAATAGCTAGCCCCCACGCCCCCTACCGCATCCTATGAGGAAGGTCCCTCGGCTGAGCCGGGGGACCTTCTCCTTTGCCACGCCATGTCGTGAGCCCGTTGTGCCTACGGAGCGATGGCGACTGTGACGCTTCCCTACAGCAGCGGCTCCAGGTAGCGCGCCACCGCGGACTCGTCGCACGTCCACGGCGCAACGTGCGTCGCGGCCGCCTTTGCCTCCGGATACGCGTTCGCCACGGCCACGCCGTCTCCCACGGCGGCCAGCATCGTAAGGTCGTTTGGCGAGTCGCCAAACCCCACGGACTGCACCCGGGGAATGCCCAGGTGATCGCACAGCCAGCGGACGGCCGTGCCCTTGGACGTACCCGCGTCCATCACCTCGAGGTTGCGCGCGCCTGAATACGTGTAGTGCAGCGTGGGGTCCGCCGCCACGGCCTCGATGGCGCAGGCGCGCGCGTCGTCGTCTCCCGTAAAGATCGTGAGGCGCTCCACGTTGGGAAGGCTTTCCAGAAGCCGGGGCGTCGACATATCCACCGGCGTGCGATAGCACAGGTACACGTCGCGGTCGTACGGCGGGATGTCGAAGCCGCGCATGAGCTCGAAGCGCCGGCGCGACACGTAGATCTTGCCGTCCCAGAACGCGTCGAACGTCACGGGAAGCTCCCTCACGCGCTCGTACAGCGCAAGCGAGCGCTCGCGGCCAAGGGCGCTCAGGTGCAGGCGCCGCGGGCTTTCCGCGTCTTGCACGTCCATCACCACGGCACCGTCGCTCGCGACGACGTAGCGCGTCGCGGCATGGGCGAGCACCTGCCCCGCCACGGCCGACCACACGCGGCCGGTGCACGGCACAAATGGCACGCCCTTCTCGCCCATGCGGTCGAGAAGGGCAAGGTTGCCGGCCGGAACCGTCTTGTCGGTCGCAAGGAACGTGTCATCCATGTCCGCGAACACGATGGACACGGGCGCGTGGGTACCCGCCGCGGACACAGCCCACGCGTCGCCGCCGGTACCGCCGTTCGCAGGCATCCCGGGCATGGGCATCATCCGCGCTCCGCAATCGGCACGTACTCCTGCGCCTGCATGTAGGAGTTGTACGCCGGGCGTATGATGCGCGCCGGCCCGTAGAGCTCCTCCATGCGGTGGGCCGCCCAGCCGCTCATGCGCGCGATGGCGAATATGGGGGTGAAGAGGTCCTTCGGGATGCCAAGCATGTGGTAGACAAAGCCCGTGTACAGGTCGATGTTTGCGCACAGCGGCTTCGTAATGCCGCGCACGTCGCGCATGACCTCAGGCGCAAGGCGCTCTATCCGCTCGATGAGCTCGAACTTCTCGGCGTCTGCCGTGCCTTTCTTACGCGCGAGCTCGCGGGCGTAGCCCTTTACGATCTGCGCGCGCGGGTCGCTCTTTGTATAGACCGCATGCCCAATGCCGTAGATCAGCCCCTTGCCGTCAAGTGCCTTGCCCGCAAGCACGCGTGTGAGGTAGTCGACCACCTGGTCGTCGGACGACCAGTCCTCTATGTGCTCCGCGGCGTCATCCACCATCTCGCCGGCCTTCGCGTTCGCACCGCCGTGGCGCGGCCCCTTGAGCGAGCCGAGCGCGCCCGCGTACGCGGAGTACGCGTCCGTGCCGGAGGACGACAGGACCCTGCACGTGAACGTGGAGTTGTTGCCGCCGCCGTGCTCCGCGTGGAGCATGAGCATCACGTCGAGCATCATGGCCTCGTCGCGGGTGAAGCCCTCGTCGCCTCGCAGCACGTCCAGGATCGTCTCGGCCATCGAGAAGTCCTCGCGCGCGGGCGGCACCGTGGGCACGACGCCCGTGCGGGCGCCCACGTACGCCTGGTGCGCGATGGAGGCCACGCGCGGCCAGCGGCCAAGCATGGAAAGCGCCACGTCCACCTCGTGCACGGGGCTCGTGTCGTCCGGATTGTTGTCGAAAGCGTACAGAAGCAGCGTTGCACGCTGTAGCACGTTCATGATGGAGGGGCTGAACGTGGTGCGTGGGAAGATTCGCAGGTAGCCCTCGGGCAGCTGACGGCGGCTGCCAATGCGGGCGCGGAAGTCGTCCAGCTGCGCCTGCGTGGGCAGCTGGCCCGTGAGCAGCAGGTACGAGACCTCCTCGTAGCCAAAGCGCCCCTCGCGCTGCGCCGCCGATACAAGCTTCGCCGCGTCATAGCCGCGATACGTCAGGCGCCCCTCGTCTGGGACGACGCCTTCGGCCGTCTTGTTGTAGCCGTGCACGTTAGAGATGGTGGTGAGGCCCACCAGCACGCCAGAGCCGTCCGCGTTGCGCAGACCGCGCTTCACGTCGTAGCGGGAGTACAGCTCGACCGGCACCACGTCCACGTTGCGGCCGCCCTCGTACAGCAGGTCCGAGACCTCCGGCCTGCCAAGCCCGACGGACGGCATGGGGTACCGGTCGACGATGTGCTCGAACGCGGAGGTGTTTTCAGGCGTGAGGTAGTGCCGCGGCCTTTCGACCAGCGGATCGTACGCATAAGACATTGCGTCTCCTTAGAACGTGCCGTCGTGGGCGCGCGCCGGCAAAGGCCGCTGCGCTTCTCCCCTGCCTACAGGCGGTACATGAAGTTGAAGACCT
>CACWMM010000045.1:0-24447 GCA_902761955.1 uncultured Olsenella sp.
CTTGAACATCGTCGAACTTCTGAAGGCGGCCCTGTACGGGCTCGTCGAGGGCATCACGGAGTGGCTGCCCGTCTCGAGCACGGGACACATGCTCCTGCTGAAGCAGTTCGTGACGCTAGACGTCACCAAGGACTTCTGGGACATGTTCCTCGTCGTCATCCAGCTTGGCGCCATCCTCGCCGTGTGCGTCATGTTCTTCGGCGCGCTGAACCCGTTCTCCAAGGCGAAGTCCACGCAGGAGCGCAAGGGCACGTGGAGGCTGTGGGGCCAGATCATCGTCGCGTGCCTGCCTGCGGCCGCCATCGGCATCCCGCTGGACGATTGGATGGAAGATCACCTCGGCAGCCCGTTCGTGATCGCGGCTGCGCTCATCTTCTACGGCATCGCGTTCATCGCGATCGAGACCGCGCGAGAGCACAAGGCGGAGCGCATCGCGATCGAGAGGTCGTTCAAGGCCCGCCCGCAGCACTTCAAGCCCAACTCCCAGCCCGTCGCTCCCAGCAAGGCCGCACTCGCGGACGTCGACGCCCGCGTGCAGAGCATTGGCGAGCTCGGCTGGGGCACGGCCATCGGCATCGGCATCTTCCAGGTGCTCTCCATGGTGCCGGGCACCTCGCGCTCCGGCTCCACCATCATCGGTGGCCTGCTGCTCGGCTGCTCGCGCACCGTCGCGGCAGAGTTCACGTTCTACCTCGCGTTCACGTCCGCAGAGCTCGCCATCCTCTGCGTCGGCTGCCTCGCCGCGTTCGTCGTCTCGATCCTGGTCATCAGGTTCCTCATGGGCTTCATCAAGAAGCACGACTTCAAGCCGTTCGGCTGGTACCGCATCGTCCTCGGCGTCGCCGTCGTCGCGTACTTCCTTATCGCCCGCTAGGCGCTGGGCGCGTCGCCTGCGCTTACGTCAACGTGCGACGCCCTCACAACCAAGGCACTCATGGCTTTCCCAGACCCGCGATTGGCAGCGTCCTTGCCATCGCGGGTCTTCTTGTACACAATTGATATAATAGTCATAACAATTCATACATGTCGGCTTCCGCGATGCAAACTCATACGCAAATTGCATAAAACAACGTATAGACGGTAACATCGAACGTTGTGTCAATGTTTTGACCTTCGCCGAGAAAAGCGCGCCGAATTTGCTTTCAGCTCCCTTAACACGCGTGCCGTCTGTAATCGTACGCTGCGGATTGAGCTGTTAACCTCGCATGACGAAACCGCATCAACTGGACTGCGCCTGCTGTTGCTCGATGCTCCTTTCGATAGCGCAGTTGGTCGATACAAACACGGGCCTTCGTCTCTGACGGGCTGTATATCCAATAGAAGTGTCATAAATAGTTACGAATACGTTTCCAGATGTGGACGGCTCCGGAACAAAAGCCGTTCAAGGGGAAACGGAATCCGCTTGGCGGGTCGTTTCGTACCGTTTGCCAGCTTTGTTTGCTGCACCCTCGAAACCCTTTGCATTCACGCAACGGAAGCCTTGCAGCATCTTTGACCAACGCGTCCATTAGAAATTCCTATGTGGTCTGGAGGGTGAAGGCATGCAAGAGGCATCCGCTGTCAGCGTGGCTACGCAGAAGAAGAGGGAGCTCGACTCCAGCTTCTTCAAGAAGGGCATCATGGTCGCCCTTTTCTCGAGTCTTATGTACGGCTTCTACACCGCGTTCGTTACCGCCGGTCAGAACTCGCAGCTCTGGACCAGCTGGACCAGCGCGCTCAACCCAACTGCTTTCCTCGCGGTCTTCATCATCCCCACCGTCGCGAGCGCAATCAACGACTCCTGCAGCGCCATCTGGGCCCTCGCCATCACCGCGAAGCAGGGCAAGCTCGGCGACTTCGGCCGTACCATCAACACGAAGCCCGGCATCATCCTGATGCTCTCCGCGCTCGTCGGTGGCCCCATCGCCACGGTCGCATACATCATCGCCCTCTCCCAGGCGGGCACCATCGTCGTCCCCATCGCGGCACTCAACCCCGCCATCGGCTCCATCCTCTCCCGCATCCTGTACAAGCAGGAGCTTGGTCCCCGCAAGCTTGCCGGCATCGGCATCTGCGTCCTCGCGGGCCTCATGATCGGTACCGCGAGCCTCACGGGCGACTCCTCCTCCAACATGGTCCTCGGCCTCGCCCTCGCGTTCGTCGCGGCGCTCGGCTGGGGTGCGGAGGGATGCATCGCCGGCTATGCTTCCTGCATGATTGACACCCAGATCGGCATCACCATCCGCCAGTGCGTCTCCGGCCTGGTCGAGCTCCTCGTCGTCCTGCCGGTCCTGTCCCTCGTCGGTGGCGTCTCCCTCGGTCAGTCCTTCGGCTACGTGGGCGCGGCAATTACCGACCTCCCCACCATCCTCTGCTTCGTCGTCGCTGGCTTCTCCGCCTACAAGTCGTTCGCAAGCTGGTACCGCGGCAACTCCATGTGCGGCACCGCTCTCGGCATGGCCTGCAACGGCACGTATACCTTCGTGGCGCCGCTCGTCACCTGGATCGTCGTCGGCCTGATCATGGGCATCCCCGGCTACGCGCTTCCGCCAATCGCCTGGATAGCCGCCATCGTCATGATCCTCGGCATCGTCGTCATCGCGGTTGACCCCAAGGAGCTCTTCGGAAAGAAGGAGGAGGCATAATGCGCCCGCTCAACTACGCAATGCTCAAGTATTTCACGACGGTCGACGAGGCAAGTGTCGACGACGTGATGAAGGACCTCGAGGCGGACTACTCCACCTTCACCGCGTTCAAGCGCGAAAGGATGCAGGAGGCTCTCATGACCGCCGAGAAGAACGGGCTCATCAGCGAGACCCGCGTCGACCTCGACGACAACGGCGACCTTCGCGTCTTCTACGGCGCGGACGCCGAGCAGCGCGACACCATCAATTCCTACATCAAGTAAGGGGGCTCGTCATGCGCTACAGGGGAGAGGAGGCCATCGGCCTCATCGAGACCATCGGCATGGTCCCCGCGATCTACGCGGCCGACGCGATGCTGAAGGCCGGGGACACCGAGCTCGTCAGCTACGAGAACGTCGGCTCCACGCTCGTCACCATCATCGTCAAGGGCGACGTCGCGGCTTGCGAGGCCGCGGTCAAGGCCGGCAAGGAGGCTGCCTCCAGCATCGGCAAGCTCACTGCCGCGAACGTGATGAAGAGGCCCGTCCCGCCCATCGGCGACGTCGTCTCCGTCCACGACGTCGACTACAACTAGGAGGTTGACCTATGGCAAGTGAGGGCATGAACGCGCTTGGCGCCATCGAGACCTTTGGTCTCGTGTGGGTCCTCGAGGCTGGCGACGCCATGTGCAAGGCGGGCGACGTCGAGCTCATCGGCTACGAGAACACCGCCTCCGGCTATATCTCCATCCTCGTCCAGGGCGACGTCGCGGCGTGCAAGGCCGCCGTCGAGGCCGGCGTGAAGGCAGTCGAGGCGCTTGGCGCGGAGGTTTACAGCTCCGTCGTCATCGCGAGGCCTCACCCCGACCTCAAGAAGATCACCGACAAGTACACCGTCGAGAACCTCCTGCCCTACTAGGGAGGTGTCGAATGTCTCTCATCGATAACGACCTTCTCTCGATCCAGGAGGCGCGCATTCTCCTGGAGCACGCGGCCGAGTCCGCGGAGGTCCTCGAGGGGCTGCCGGCATCGCTGGTCGACGACTTCCTGACCCACCTGCGCGAGCGTATCCTGCCGAAGGCGCGCGAGTACGCCGAGGCGTCCTTCTCGGAGAGCGACTACTGCTCCCCGGAGGACGAGTCCGAGCTCACGAAGTGGGTCCTCGGCGACCTGCTGGACGACGTGCGCGCGCAGACCCCGGTTCAGAAGATCATCCGCTCGCGCAACGGCTCCGCGGAGGTGTGCCTCCCCAAGGGCGTGGTCGTGTCGCTGCTTCCGGATTGGCTTGCGGTTCCCACGATGCTCAGCCAGCTCTTCATGGCGGTGCACTCCAAGAGCCCGATCGTCTTCTCGGCCAGCGCCCGCATCCACGCAACGTGCGAGAAGGTCATGGGCGACGTGCTGCAGGTCGCCGAGTTCTGCCACTATCCCACGGAGGCGCTCGGCTTCCTTTCGATCTTCTGCCCCGAGGGCGAGGAGTGGGTCTGTTCGCAGCCGTGCGTCCGCGTGGTCATCGACTCCCGCGAGGAGTCGAACGCCCACGACTTCGACGCTGCCGGCAGGGACGTGTACCACGCGACGCTGGGCAACAACCCGGTCTTCGTGGAGTCGACCGCGGACCTCTCCGCGTGCGCGGACGAGGTGGTCCTCGGTAAGTCGTTCTGCTACGGGATGCTTCCGGGCGCGGAGCAGAGCGTTGTCGTGGAGCGTGCCGTGGACGAGCGCTTCCAGGAGGAGCTTCGCCGGCGCGGGTGCTACTTCCTCACGGACGAGGAGGCGGACCGCCTTGTGGGAACGCTCTTCATGCCGGACGGAAACCCGTATCGCGAGCTCATCGCGAAGAGCGCCTTCGACCTCGCCCGTCGCGCCGACATAACGGTGCCCGAGAGCACGAGGGTGCTCGTCGTCGAAAAGCCCTACGTCAGCGAGTACAGCTTCTTCTCGAAGGCAAAGTTCGGCCCCGTCCTCTCGTACTACGTGGAGGAGAGCTGGCGCACGGCGTGCGAGAAGTGCATAGAGCTGATCCTCAACAGCGGTCACGGCAACGCACTCTCGATCTTCTCAAAGGATCCCGAGGTAATCCGCCAATTCATCCTCAAGAAGCCCGTTGGCAGGGTCCTCGTGAACGTCAGTACCGGACTTGGTTGCATCGGCTGTCACAGCGACCTGCCGAAGACGCTCACGGTCACCGGATGGGACTGCGCCACCACCTCGGAGCTCGGGGTCACCTACGGGGATTTCGTGCGCAGGAGGCAGGTGGGAGTCGGGGAGGGTCCCGACGCGCGGGCGCTGCTTGACAAGGCGAGCTCGTGCGACCACACGCCGGTCGCTGTGAGGGTTCGGATTCCGGACTCCGGGGGCGGGGAGAAGAGCCGTCCTGCGGGGCCGAGGGATACAGGCAAGGAGCCGGGGGACTGGTTCTCCGGCGTAGTACAGGCAATTCGTAACGATTCCGAAGAGGAGTGAGAATGGACATCAAGGAGTTTGCGAAGGAGCTGTCCGAGGCAACGAAGGACATGTCCGACGAGCAGCGCGCTACCGTCCGCAAGATGTTCGAGAAGGTGGCCGACCAGCTCGACGCGCCCGTCGCCTCCGCCCACGAGCACGTGAGCGACGATGAGCCCTACGACGTGCCCGACGGTCCCACCGACCGCCAGGTCCGCCTGAAGGAGAACTTCCTCAAGCAGGTGCCGACGATCACCATGTTCCGCGCTCGTGCGGTCACCGAGCTCACGAAGGCCAATCCCGGCATGCCGAAGATCGAGCTTCGCGCCAAGGCGTTCCGTCGCTGCTGCGAGACCGCCCCGCTGGTCATCCAGGACGACGAGCTTGTCGTCGGAGCACCCTGCGGCGCACCTCGCGCCGGTGCGTTCTCGCCGGACCTCGCATGGCGTTGGCTTCGCGACGAGCTCGACACCATCGGTGACCGTCCGCAGGACCCGTTCTACATCTCGGAGGAGGACAAGCAGTACTGCCGCGACGTGCTGTTCCCGTTCTGGGAGGGCAAGTCCCAGGATGAGATCTGCGAGGACCAGTACCGCGAGGCAGGCGTCTGGGAGCTCTCCGGCGAGTCCTTCGTCTCCGACTGCTCCTACCACGCCATGTCCGGCGGCGGTGACTCCAACCCCGGCTACGACGTCATCCTCATGAACAAGGGCATGCTCGACATCCAGGCCGAGGCGAAGCAGCACCTCGCGCAGCTTGACTATGCCAACCCCGACGACCTCGACAAGATCTACTTCTACAAGAGCGTGATCGACACCACCGAGGGCGTCATGATCTATGCGAAGCGCATGAGCGACTACGCG
Organism: uncultured Olsenella sp.; assembly: GCA_902761955.1. Taxonomy (GTDB): domain Bacteria; phylum Actinomycetota; class Coriobacteriia; order Coriobacteriales; family Atopobiaceae; genus Parafannyhessea. Next base: position 5,911 of record CACWMM010000045.1, read on the forward strand.
GCGAAGCTCGCCTCCGAGTGCCACGACGCGAAGCGCAAGCACGAGCTCGAGCAGATCTCCACGATCCTCTCGCACGTCCCCGCCCACAAGCCCAGCACGTTCTGGGAGGCCGTCCAGTCCGTCTTCGTCATCGAGAGCCTGCTTCCGGTGGAGGAGAACCAGACCGGCATGTCTCTCGGCCGCGTCGACCAGTACATGTACCCGTTCTACAAGGCAGACATCGAGGCCGGCCGCATCACGCCGTACCAGGCGTTCGACATCGCGGGCTGCATGCTCATCAAGATGTCCGAGATGATGTGGGTCACCTCCCGCGGCCAGTCGGAGTTCTTTGCCGGCTACCAGCCCTTCGTGAACATGACCCTCGGCGGCGTCACGCGCCAGGGCCACGACGCGACGAACGAACTGACCTACCTTCTGATGGACGCCGTCCGTCACGTCAAGGTGTACCAGCCGTCCATCGCGTGCCGCATCAACAACAAGTCGCCCGAGAAGTACATGCGCAAGATCGTGGACATCGTCCGCTCCGGCATGGGCTTCCCCGCGTGTCACTTCGATGACACGCACATCAAGATGATGCTTGCCAAGGGCGTCAGCGTCGAGGACGCACGCGACTACTGCATGATGGGCTGCGTCGAGCCCCAGAAGTCCGGCCGACTGTACCAGTGGACCTCCACGTCCTACACGCAGTGGCCCATCTGCATAGAGCTCACCCTCAACCACGGCATCCCCCTGTGGTACGGCAAGCAGGTAACCCCCGATCTTGGCGACCCGGAGCAGTACCACACCTACGAGGAGTTCGACGCCGCCGTCAAGAAGACCATCTACTACGTCACCAAGTGGACGGACGTCGCGACGGTCATCTCGCAGCGCGTCGCACGTGACGTCGCCCCGAAGCCCCTCATGTCCATCATGTACGAGGGTTGCATGGAGCACGGCAAGGACGTCTCCGCCGGTGGCGCCATGTACAACTACGGCCCCGGCGTCGTCTGGACGGGCCTCGCCACCTACGCGGACTCCATGGCCGCCATCAAGAAGCTGGTCTTCGACGAGCACAAGTACACGCTCACGCAGATGTTCGATGCCATGAAGGCCGACTTCGAGGGCTACGACCAGCTGCGCAAGGACTGCCTCGACGCCCCGAAGTACGGAAACGACGACGACTACGCGGATGACATCGCCGCGGACATCGTCGACTACACGGAGCACATCCACCTGGACTTCAAGACGCTGTACTCGCACATGTCCACCGGAACGCTCTCCATCTCCAACAACACCCCGTTCGGCGAGATGACCGGCGCCACCGCCAACGGCCGCAAGGCCTGGACCCCGCTGTCCGACGGCATCAGCCCCACCCAGGGCGCGGACTTCCGTGGCCCCACCGCCATCATCAAGTCCGTCTCGAAGCTCTCGAACGACTCGATGAACATCGGCATGGTCCACAACTTCAAGCTCATGAGCGGCCTGCTCGACACGCCCGAGGGCGAGAACGGCCTCATCACGCTGCTGCGCACCGCCTCGATGTTCGGCAACGGCGAGATGCAGTTCAACTACCTCGACAACAAGACGCTCATCGACGCCCAGAAGCACCCGGAGAACCACCGCGACCTCGTGGTCCGCGTCGCAGGCTACTCGGCGTTCTTCAACGAGCTGTGCAAGGACGTCCAGGACGAGATCATCAGCCGCACCATGCTCAACAAGTTCTAGGCAACAAGAACCGCAATCGGAAGACCAAGGGGGTGCCACGCCGTGGCACGTGAAAAGAAGGGAGAGGCTGCAATGAGCCGCGAGCAGAGTGGTGTTGAGCGCAAGGCGCGCATCTTCAACCTTCAGAAGTACAACATGTACGACGGCCCCGGCGTGCGCTCCATGGCCTTCCTCAAGGGCTGCCCCCTCCGCTGCAAATGGTGCTCGAACCCCGAGAGCCAGCATCGCGGGCACGAGGTCATGTTCAAGCGTGCGAACTGCGTCGACTGCGGGGCATGCGTCGCGGTCTGCCCCGTCGGCGTCCACAAGATGGTGGACGGGAAGCATGTCGTCGACCGCGACGTCCAGTGCATCGGCTGCCGCAGGTGCGAGAAGGCCTGCATGTACCATGCGCTTGAGGTCATGGGGGAGGACCGCTCCATCGACGACATCATGGACTTCCTGGACGAGGACGCCGACTTCTATCGCATGTCCGGGGGCGGGATCACGCTCTCCGGGGGAGAAGTGCTCGCGCAGCCGGAGGCGACCCTTTCCATCCTGATGGCGGCAAAGGCCCATGGCTACCACACGGCCATAGAGACCTGCGGGTACGCACCGACGCCGACCATCATGAGGGTCGCGCAGTACGTCGATTTGTTCCTGTTCGACATCAAGCAGATGGACCCCGTTAAGCACAAGTTCTGGACGGGCGTGAACAACGAGCAGATCCTGTGCAACGTCAAGGAGCTCCTGGAGAACGGATACAACGTCCGCGTCCGCATGCCCCTGCTCAAAGGCGTCAACGACTCCAAGGACGAGATCGACGCGGTCATCGCGTATTTCAAGCCGTATCGCTACCAGAAGAACTTCGACGGCGTCGACCTGCTTCCCTACCACAAGCTCGGCGTCGGCAAGTACGCGTCGCTCGGCCGCGACTACGAGATCAAGGACGACCCGTCGCTCAGCGACGACGACCTCAACAAGATCGAGGGCTGGATCAAGGACGCCGACTTCAAGGTGAGCCTGGTCAGGCACTAGAGAAGCGATGAGGTACCCGCATCTGCAGGACACGAGAGACTGAGAGGAGGATGACATGCACTACGTCACCGAGGACGAGCTGCGCGAGGCATACGGGACGTGCCCGTTCGAGAAGTACGAGCTTCCCAAGGGCGCGCGCCTCACGCCAAGCGCAAGGCAGTTCCTGATCGACTTCAGGATCGAGTTCGAGGGCGACGAGCAGGGGCCGAAGTCCCATGGCGAGACGCGCGGCATTCACGGCCGTCCGCATCACGAGCCGACGGCGGACCTGGGTGCGCTGGTCCTCGACGCGAACCTCCTTGGCGCCCGTCTGAGGCTGCTCGCCCGCAGGGCACTCGGCGTGGACAACACCGTCGCGCGACGTACGGAGAGGGTCGGCCGCGTGTGGCAGGAGGCGCGGGTCGCTTCCGACCTCGTCACGGGCGACGGCCATGCCGACCCGAGCGGAGGTCCGCCGGGCCCGGCGCCCGTCCCGACCTTCGACGCGGGCATACATCCGGTCTTCTTCGAGATGGCAAGCGTTCATGCCCAGATAGGTCGGTATGCCCGCTCCTGGGCGAGGGCGAAGGAGAGTCTGGGACCCGAAGAGGCGAGGGTCGCCTCGGCGTGGGTCGGCGAGGCGACGACGGTGTGCGAACTGCTCGAAGAGGCAATTTCCAATGCGGAAGAGGAGGTGTAGAGGATGGTCGATCTTAAGAAGGCGAACGACAGGCTCGAGGAGCTCTTGGACTGCGTGGACCATCCCAGGAAGGTGAGGGAGGGGCAGCGGCTCTACTGTGGCCTCGACCTGGGCACGGCCTTCATCGTCCTCGTCGTCTTGGACGAGGACGGAAACCCCGTCGACTGCAAGTACCAGTTCGCAAGCGTCGTGAAGGACGGCATGGTCGTCGACTACGTGGGCGCCTGCGACATCGCGAGGCGGCTGAAGGAGCAGATCGAGGGCGAGCTTGGCGTAGAGCTCGAGGAGTGCGCCGTCGCAATCCCGCCCGAGACCGAGGCGCTCGACGGCGGCGTGGTGAAGAACGTGGCCGAGAGCACGGGCCTGGAGTGCATCGCGGTCTTTGACGAACCCACTGCCGCGAACCTCCTTATCGGCACCACCGACGGCGCGGTCGTCGACATCGGTGGCGGAACGACCGGCATCTCCGTCTTCAAGGACGGCAAAGTCGTGGAGTGCATCGACGAGTCGACCGGAGGGACGCACTTCTCGCTCGTGCTTGCCGGCGCGAAGGGGATGACGTTCGACGACGCGGAGGTTTACAAGCGCAATCCCGAGCACCACAGGGAGGTCCTTCCCATCGTGTCGCCGACGATCGACAAGGTGACGACGATCATCGAACGCGCGTGTCGCGACTACGAGGTGCCGGAGGTCATCCTGGTTGGCGGAACGGCCGAGCTCACGGGCATCGAGGACAGGGTGCAGAAGCGCCTGGGCATCGAGGTCCACAAGCCGAGCCATCCCATGTTCGTAACGCCGATGGGCATCGCGCTTGGGTGCGTCCAGAAGGCGAGGGAGCGCGACGATGCTTGACGTGAAGGTCATCAAGGCCCCGGCGCCCGGGACAATGCAGATCATCAGACAGCGAAGCGGCGCACGCTGGGGCGAGGACTTCAGGCCGGCGGCGGTCGGGCTCGTCCAGGGCAAGCTGATCGAGATGGTGGTCGCGAGCGACATCGCCGAGAAGACCGCGGGGGTCGTCGTGACCGACGTGAGAGGGTCCTGCCCCCAGAACATGGTGATGCTCGCCATTGCGGGGGAGACGGCAGAGGTGATGGAGTGCCTCCGGAAGATCCAGGACGGAAAGGACGCGTCCCATGATTGTCGGTAGGCTCATCGGCTCGATCTGGGCCACCCGCAAGTACGACGAGCTGAACGGGATGAAGCTCATGCGCGTCGAGGTCATCACGGGCGACGAGGCAGGAAAGCAGCTCATCTGCGTCGACACCATCAGCGCGGGGGTGGGAGACCGGGTGATCGTGACCACGGGGTCTTCCGCATACCACTTCGTGAAGGACGAGTTCCAGAAGAACGCGCCGGTAGACGCGGTGATCGTAGGAATCATAGACGAAGACGTGAATCTGTAAGGAAAGGAGGACGACATGAAGAGACTTGTAAGCGCGAAGGACGTCGTCGCGGCGGCGGCACGACACGAGGACATCTACGTGGACGAGAACACCATCGTGACCGCCCAGGCGAAAGACGTTGCGCGGGAGAACGGCGTGCACATTACGTGTGGCCCGAAGCCCGAGGAGCACGCGGTCAAGGAGCACGCGGCATGCGAGAAGGGCGCGGCTGACCACGCCGCGGTCGAGTGCCACAAGGTCGACCTCACACACGAGGGCAAGGGTGCCGAGCCCGCCCTGACCGCGGCCGAGCTCGAGCATCTTATAGCCGCCGCCTTCGAGAAGGGCATCTGGACTAAGGACGACATCGAGACGCTCCTTGGGAAGAAGGAGTCGGCCATCGACCCGAACGTCGTTCCGGTGGGGGTGTCTGGCCGCCACATCCACCTGTCCCAGCACGACCTCGAGACGCTGTTTGGCAAGGGCTACGAGCTGACGAAGGTGAAGGACCTCAGCCAGCCCGGCCAGTTCGCGGCAAAGGAGTGCGTCACCCTCGCCGGCCCGAAGGGCGTCATCCAGAAGGTGCGCGTGCTTGGGCCCGTCCGCTCGCAGACCCAGGTGGAGGTGCTCGCGGGCGACACGTTCAAGCTGGGCGTCCCGCAGGAGATTCGCCTTTCGGGACACCTTGAGGGGACCCCGGGCATCACCGTCATCGGCCCTAAGGGGACGGTCGTCCTTCCCGAGGGCGTCATGGTGGCGGCCCGCCACATCCACATGAGCCCGTCGCAGGCAGCGGAGCGCGGCTTCCACGACGGTCAGGTCGTGTCGCTCAAGATCTGCGGGGAGCGTGGCGGCATGCTCGACAACGTGATCGTGCGCGTCACCGAGACCGGAAACCTCGACTGTCACATAGACACGGAAGAGGCAAACGCGTTTCACCTCAAGACGGGCTCCAAGGTCCAGGTAGTTAGGTAGCAAGCACAGACAGCAGGCAAGTCGACCCAGGGAGGAACAAGCATGGCAAGCACCACTGAGGCTCTCGGCATGATCGAGACCAAGGGCATGATCGGCTCCGTCGAGGCGGCGGACGCGATGGTCAAGGCGGCAAACGTCCGCCTCATCGGCAAGGAGCGCGTAGGCGGCGGGCTCGTGACCGTCTTCGTCCGCGGCGACGTGGGCGCCGTCAAGGCCGCGACCGACGCAGGCGCCGCCGCCGCGCAGCGCGTGGGCGAGCTGCTGAGCGTCCACGTGATCCCGCGCCCGGACGCAATGGTGGAGTCCATCCTGCCGCACGCCGCGGAGTAGCGAGCACGTCCGACTAGACACGAAGAGGCGGGGCAAAAGACCCGCACATCCCAGGGAGGAAGCAACATGGCAAGCATGACTGAGGCACTCGGCATGATCGAGACCAAGGGCCTGATCGGCTCCGTCGAGGCGGCGGACGCGATGGTGAAGGCCGCGAACGTGAAGCTCGTGGGCAAGGATGAAGGCCGCGACCGACGCAGGCGCCGCCGCCGCGCAGCGCGTGGGCGAGCTGCTGAGCGTCCACGTGATCCCGCGCCCGGACGGAATGGTGGAGTCCATCCTGCCGCACGCCGCGGAGTAGCCGCATGGCGGCGAAGAAGTCGGGGCAGGAGGGGGAAGGCGCCGCGAAGCCGACCCCCGGCACCCCTCGTAGCCAGGGCAAGGCTGTCGAGGGCGCCAAGGCTTCCGCATCGACCGGGGCCGCGAAGGCCCCGGCCACGGCCGGAGGCGAGAAGGGCGTCGCAAGCCACGTGAAGGCGGATGCCAAGAAGCCGAGCCCTTCTCGCCCCGCCGCGTCGCGAAAGACTGAGGTCGCGCGCTCCGAAGCCCCGAAGGATTACGCGGGGAGTTTTGCGGAGGCCAGTAGGAAGACAGAGACGGCGTCCGAGGGAAAGCACCTCGGCGCACCTAAGGAAAAGGCCGAGCCCAAGAAGGCCGCGCCTGCCATGAACAAGGAGGTAACTGCGATGTCGAACACCGTTGAGGCACTCGGCATGATCGAGACCAAGGGCCTGATCGGCTCCGTCGAGGCGGCGGACGCGATGGTGAAGGCCGCGAACGTGAAGCTCGTGGGCAAGGAGCGTGGGCGAGCTGCTGAGCGTCCACGTGATCCCGCGCCCGGACGGAATGGTGGAGTCCATCCTGCCGCACGCCGAGTAGCGAGGCGCAGCGCACCCATTCGTCAGCTAGTCGGAAAGAGGCATCATGCAGGAATACGATTACGATCTTCAGAGCATCCAGGCCGCGCGTGACCTTGCGCGCAAGGGCCAGGTTGCCGCGAACCAGATCGCAAACTACAGCGTCGAGCAGATCGACCGCATCCTTCGCGCCATGGTCGAGGTTGCCGAGAAGAACGCGAAGCAGCTTGCCGAGATGGCCGTCGAGGAGACGACCTTTGGCAACGTCCACGACAAGATCTACAAGAACCATATGGCCTCGGGCCTGCTGTACGAGCAGATCAAGGACGCGAAGACCATCGGCGTCATCGACGTGGACGAGAAGAAGCAGGTCATCACGATCGCGGAGCCCGTCGGCCTCGTGATGGGCATCGTCCCCTCCACCAACCCCACCTCGACGGTGCTCTACAAGTCGATGATCGCGCTGAAGGCGCGCAACGCCATCGTCTTCTCTCCGCACCCGAAGGCCGCCAAGTGCACGAACCTTGCCATCAAGCTCATGAATGACGCCGCCGTCGCCGCGGGCGCTCCCGAGAACATCATCCAGGGCGTGAGCCTGGCGACGATTGCCGCAACGAACGAGCTCATGCACGCGCCCGAGGTCAAGATGATCATCGCGACCGGTGGCCCCGGCATGGTGAAGGCCGCCTACAGCTCTGGCAAGCCCGCGCTGGGCGTAGGCGCCGGCAACTCGCCCTCGTACATCGAGCGTTCCGCGAACGTGCACGATGCGGTTCGCCAGATCATGGCGTCCAAGACGTTCGACAACGGCACCATCTGCGCCTCCGAGCAGAGCGTCATCTGCGAGACGTGCAACCACGACGAGGTAGTCGCGGAGTTCAAGAGCCAGGGCGGCTACTTCATGTCGGAGGAGGAGTGCAGCAAGGTCTGCAAGATCCTGTTCCGCAACGGCCACTCCATGAGCCCGAACTTCGTGGGTCACGCCGCCCTCGACATCGCGAAGGCCGCTGGCATCTGCGTCCCCGCAGACACGAAGGTGCTCATTGGCGAGCAGCATGGCGTCGGTCCCGAGTGGCCGCTCTCCTACGAGAAGCTCACGACCGTCCTGGGCTTCTACACCGTCGCCGACTGGCACGAGGCGTGCGACCTTTCCATCGCGCTGCTCCAGAACGGCATCGGCCACACGATGAACATCCACACCGAGGACAAGGAGATCGTCCGCAAGTTCTCCGTCAAGCCCGCCTCGCGCATCCTCATCAACACCGGCGGAACTCAGGGCGGCACCGGCCTCTCCACGGGTCTGGACGTCGCGCTGACCCTTGGCTGCGGCACCTGGGGTGGAAGTTCCGTTTCCGAGAACGTTGGTCCGCAGCACCTCATCAACGTGAAGCGCGTCGCCAACGGCATTGTCGAGCCGGACATGGTTGCCGCCGCGGACGAGACGTTCGCGAAGTGGCACCCGGAGCTCGCGGCTGAGTACGGCTGCGCGTCGCACGCGACCAGCGGCTGTGCCGCGACGTCCTGCGGCGAGGGCGCCAAGAGCGACCTGGGCATCGACATGCCCGTGGGCCACGGCGTGAGCGGCATCAGCTACTCCGTGGGCTGCAACAGCTGCGGTGGTCACGCGGAGCCGGAGCCGCAGGAGCGCAAGGGCGACACCATCGACGCGGCCGAGCTCACGAAGATGGTCAACGAGCTGGTAGCCGCCTTCCGCGGCGAGTAGTCCCGCGGCACGGCATGTCCGCACTTCTCTTAACTAGTCAAGGAGATTCGTTATGAACGAGGCATTGGGAATGGTCGAGACCATCGGCTGCGTAGGCGCAGTCGAGGCCAGCGATGCCATGGTGAAGGCCGCCGAGGTCACCCTTGTGGGCAAGGTCAACGTGGGCGGCGGCATCGTCACGACCTTCGTGCGCGGCGACGTGGCGGCCGTGAAGGCCGCGACCGACGCCGGAGCGGCTGCCGCCGAGCGCGTGGGCGAGCTTCGCTCCGTCCACGTGATTCCGCGTCCGCACACGGACGTCGAGAAGATCGTCCCCCACCAGACGGTGTAGGGCGTTGGAGCTCGGGACGTTCTATAGCGAGCTCGACCGCCTGTACGGCGAGCCGGGGGCCGACGTCGAGGGCTTCCTGAGGGAGGCCCTCCGGCGCGCCCGGCTCGTTCGCGACGGGCGCGGCGTCGCCTCTGTCGCGAACGAGCTTGGAAGCGTCCTGAGGCTGCGCGGGGAGCTTCACGAGTCCGAGGAGCTGTACGACGAGTTGCTGCATGCGCTTGAGGCCACGGGTGCCGACGAGTCGGACGTGGCGCGGGCCCTCGTGAACCTAGGCGACGTGTACGTGGCGCAGGGGAGGAACGCCGCGGCGGTCGAGGCGTTCGACCGTGCGGAGCGGATGCTCGGCGACGGGGACGCGAACCCCCTGGAGTTGAGCGCGATCTGCAACAACCGGAGCAGTGCCTACCGAGGCCTCGGGCGCTTCTCGGATGCGAGGACAGACCTGCGACGCGCGGGACGGCTGCTGGACGGGGTTCCCGGGACAGAGGGAAAACGTGCGACGAACGCGATCAACCTCGCACAGGTGCTGACCGACGAGGGGAGGATCGAGGAGGCGGCGGAGGTCATCGCTACGGCCCTTGTCACGTACGAGACGCTGGGCGGCGGCCGTGACGTCCATCGCCCCCATGCCCTTGCGACCGCGGCGCGCATCGCGTACCTGCGCGGGGACTACGCAGCGGCCGAGGCGCACTACCTCAAGGCCGCGGAGGTCCTGCGCGATAAGCTGGGCGACGCGCCGAACGCGGACGCACTCGAGCGGCGGGCGGGGGAGATGCGCGCCCTGAGGTAGGAACGCGAAATCAGTGCGGCGGCATCACGAGGCAAGGACAACACGAAGGCGAGGTGGGACATGAGGGGCTTGGAGTTGGCCGAGAGGTACTTCGGGACGTTCGGCCCCGTGCTCGTGTCCGGGCTTCCGTACTCCGTCGAGTCACGCCTCGCCTTTGGCCTCGTCGGGCCAGGCTCGGAGTGCCTGGGCTTTGACGACGGGCTCTCGCGCGACCACGACTTTGGGCCCGGGTTCTGCGTGTGGGTCCCGGCGGACCTGTGGGACGCGTACGGCAGCGAGCTCGCGCGCAGGTATGCGGCACTGCCTCGCGAGTTTATGGGCGAGAGGCGCGAGGAGAGCGAGCTTGCGGGCCAGCGCGTGGGCGTGTTCTGCACGGAGTCGTTCTACCGCACGTACACGGGTCTTGGTCGTGCGCCGCAGGGCGTGGCCGAGTGGCTGCGGATTCCCGAGCAGCTGCTTGCCATCGTGTGCGGCGGGAAGGTCTTCCGAGACCCCAGTGGCCAGTTCACGCGCGTGCGCAACGCGTACAGGGGCTTCTATCCCGAACCCGTCGTGCGCAAGAAGCTGGCCGCGAACATGGCGGTCATGGCGCAATCCGGCCAGTACAACCTGGGTCGCTGCCTCGCACGGCACGATCTCGTGGCGGCGGACGTGGCGCGCAGCGAGTTCCTTTGCGCCTCCATGGCGGCGCTGCACCTGCTCAGTCGTACGTACATGCCGTTCTACAAGTGGTCGTTCAGGTCGCTGCGCGAGCGCGCGCACGTGCCGGCGCCCATCTGCGACGTGGTGGGCAGGGTCGCGGCGGCTCCCGTCGCCAAGGTTTCTTCTGATGACGTGGAGCTGCTGTGCTCCGTGGTGCTGCGCGGCGCGCTTGCGCTAGGCTGGGCAGCTTGCGGCTCGGACTTCCTCCTGGACGCGGCCACGTCCATGTGGAGGGGTATACCGAACGAGTATCTTCGCGAGCGTCCGTTGAACGAGGGGGCGTTTTCCCATGGCATGTAGCAGGTGCGGTTGCGCCGCGTGCGCCGGAACCAGCGACGCGAGGAAGCCGTCGTATGGTCGCAGGCTCGAGCGTCGCGGCGACGTGCGGAGGTTCTTCTCGCTTCCCGCCGTGCAGGGCATCGCGGCGGAGCGGGGCGTGAGGGGAGACTTGCTCGAGGGGCTCGAGCGCGTCGTCGCGCTGGAGTGGGAGCAGTTCGACGCCGTTCTGGGCATGAACGGCCGAGCGGGCTGCCAGGACGACCTTAGGCGCTTCTCGGCGTATCGCTGCGCCCAGTACCTTGCGTTTCCCCACGGGCTCATACCGCGGGTGCTCGCGGAGTTCGAGCAGGCGGAGCTCAGTGGCAGGAACCTGGTGGAGGAGAAGTACGCGCGTATGATGGCCGCGACCGATCCTGTCGAGTTCAACAGGACGTGGGCGAATGCCCTGCCCCTGACGTCGCCCGTGAAGAGGGGCGCGCTCGGCCAGCTGCGCGAGCTGCTTGCGCCCGTGCTTGCCCAGGCGGCGTGCGAGCTTCCCCAGGCGCACCGCCACGCGCGCCCGGACGTGTCGTCGGCCGGAACGGTCTCGGCGCTGGACTACTTCCTGGCAGAGCTCGAGGGCTACTCGCTTTCGACGATCTTCTACCTTCGCGATGCGCTTTCGCGTCCGGACGCTGGGGCGAATCCGGTCGAGTCGAGCTACGTGCTGGCCGCGAGGCTTCTTGAGGCAACGGAGGTGGGTGCATGAACGCAAACGAGCGCGCACGGAGGCGCGGGCTGTACCAGATAGGCGAGGTAAGCAAGATCGGGGGCATCTCGCAGCGCACGCTGCGCCACTACGACGAGCTGGGCCTCATGCAGCCGGACGTGGTGGGCGACAACGGGTACCGCTACTACAGCCTGCAGACGATGCTGAAGATTCCCGTCATCAACTACCTCAAGATGATGGGGCTCTCGCTGGAGGAGATCGCCTCCATGATGCAGCACTCCAGCCTGCGGCAGGCGCGCAGCCTGCTGACGAAGCACCTCGAGGAGTGCGACGAGCAGGCACGGCTTCTGGCCGAGAAGCGCGAGGCCATTGTGGAGTGGAGCGAGCTCGTGGACGAGGCCAACATGGTGCTGCGTGCGAAGCCCAAGAACGTGAACGTGAAGTATCTTCCGCAGCAGGAGCTGCTCGGTCTGAAGACCAGGTTCTCTGGCAGCTTTGCGGAGTCCGTCGTGAGCCTCGAGTTCGCCTCGTACGTGCAAGGCGTCGAGAACGCGATTGCAGGCCCCGTCATCCTGCGCTTCTCTTCGGTGGAAGATGCCGTTACCGCGGCTACGGGCGGCGAGTGCGACGTGTGGCTGCTGCAGAAGCCCATCAGACCCATCGACCCCAAGAACGCGTTCGTGCGCCCGGAGGGCATGTACCTCTCAACGTACCACGTGGGGCCGTTCGAGAAGCTGGACGAGGCGTACGGTCGCCTGCTGGACTTCGCACAGGAGAACGACTACAAGATCGCAGGTCCGGCCGTCGAGCGCTTCGTGTCGGACTACTGGACCACGTACAACTCGGACCTCTTTGTGGCGGAGGTCCTCTTGCTAACGGAAACGGAGTAAATAGATGAACGAGTTCTCTCTCAAGGCAAAGCTGTTCTTCGGCCCGCAGGCGGTGGAGCACCTTTCTTCCCTTACGTGCTCTAACGTTCTCGTCGTGACGGACGGATTTCTGCAGGAGTCCGGCATGGTGAGCAAGATGACGCAGCACCTGCCGTCCGGCGCGCACGTGAGCGTGTATTCCAACGTGCGTCCCGACCCCAGCCAGGAGCTGGTGGACGCCGGCGTCGACATGATCTTGGGCGTAAGGCCTGACGTGGTCATCGCGTTTGGCGGCGGCTCCTGCATCGACGCGACGAAGGCCATCCTGTACTTCGCGGAGCAGAAGGGTCTCGTCCACCCGTACTTCCTGGCCATCCCGACAACGGCCGGCACCGGCTCCGAGGTCACGAACTTCGCGGTCATCACGCGCGGCGACACGAAGGTCGCCCTCATCGACGACGCGCTCGCACCGGACGGGGCGCTCCTGGACGCGAGCTTCACGCGTTCCGTCCCGCCCAAGATCACGGCCGACACCGGCATGGACGTCCTGACGCACGCACTCGAGGCCTACGTGAGCAACCAGGCGACCACCTTCACGGATGCGCTTGCCGTCAAGGCCTTGCGCGTCGTGTTCGAGGACCTTCCCGTCGTCTTCCACGACGGCGATGCCATGCGCGCACGCGGCCGCATGGCCGAGGCCTCCTGCGTGGCGGGCATCGCGTTCACCAACGCCGGACTCGGCATCAACCACAGCCTCGCGCACGCCCTCGGCGGCCGCTTCCACGTCGCCCACGGCAGGCTGAACGCCATCCTGCTGCCGTACGTGATGCGCTTCCACATGTCTGACGCCAAGTACCGCGAGCCGTACGAGCGCTGCGCCCACGAGCTTGGCATGGCAGACGCGGAGGACCTCCTGCGCCACGTGATCGAGCTGCGTCGCGAGCTGGGGGTCGAGGACCGTCTGGCAGACCTTGGCAGCATCGACGCCACGGCGTTCGAGGAGCACGTGGGCGACATGGCCGAGGCTGCGCTCGGCGATCGCTGCACGCCGACGAACCCTCGTCCCGTCTCGAGGCAGGACCTCGTCAACCTCTATCGCGACGCCTACAACGGCTAGCTAGAGATACCGCCCCTAGCCTCTCTTCCCTGGGCTCGCATGGGGCGGCGGCGAAGGCGGCTGCCCTTCTCGCCCGTGGGCTTGCCCCGGAGCGGGAGGATGGCCGTCCGCCGATTCCCTGCTTGACACTCACGGTGCGTGAGCACCTAAAAAGAGGTCCGGCAGGCATTCGCAAGACAGGCTTGCGCGGCGTTGGCGCTTGATGGGCGTCGCGCGCAGGCAGATGCAAGATACGTGCCAAGGCGTGGTGGAGAAGGACTTCCGCCGCACGAGGCTGTGGGAGTGGATATGGAACAGGACCAGATTCGCGTTGTTCAGGAGACCGTCTCGGGCAAGGAGATTACCCTCGCCCACGTCATTGGCGGACCGGAGCCCATCATCTACACGAAGCTGGGACTGAACCCTTCCGTGGACTACGGTTCCAGCGCCCTCGGCATCATGAACATCACGCCGCCAGAGTCCGCGGTCATCGCGTCCGACATCGCCATCAAGAGCGCGGACGTCTACCTGGGGTTTGCGGACCGATTTACCGGCACCATGATCATCAGCGGCGAAATCGCGGACGTCACGACGGCCATCACGGAGGTCGTCCGCTTCTTCCACGACACGCTGGGATACGTGACCTGCAAGGTCACGAAGCGCTAGGCACGTCATGGCAAGGCAGAGGGTCACGAGGCAGCAGTTCTTCGACGAGGTGTTCCACGGCAACCCGCCACGTGGGGAGAACGGCGAGATTCGCATAACGCGCGTGCGCGTTCCCGGTCGCGAGGTCGACCTCGCGCACGTGATGGGGACGTCCGCGCGTCGCACGTGCGAGACGCTTGGTCTGGACATCGGCACGCACGAGGGCGAGGACCACACGGGCGAGGCGCTGGGCTTCATGCGCTTCACGCCGTGGGAGGCCGTCGTGGTGGCGGCGGACATCGCCGTAAAGCACGGGTCGGTCGAGCTGGGCTTCATGGACAGGTTCAACGGATCGCTCATCCTGTGCGGGCAGATAGCCGAGATAGAGAGCGCCGAGCAAGAGATTCTGGACTACTTCGACCACGAGCTCGACTTTCACGTGTGCAAGATGACTCGCAGGTAGGTGTGCATGAAACGACTGTTTCTGATGGGCAGAAGCGAGGCGGGCAAGACCTCGCTCACGCAGGCCCTGCGCGGCGAGAAGCTGCACTATCACAAGACGCAGTACACCTACGCCGACGGCGACACCATCGACACACCGGGCGAGTACTCCGAGTCGAAGCAGGTGGGCGTAGGGCTCGCGTGCTTCTCGTTCGAGTCGGACGTCGTGGCGATACTCATCGCGGCGAACGAGCCGTTCACGGTGTTCGCGCCCAACTGCAACGCGTTTTTGAACCGCCCGCTCATCGGCATCATCACCAAGATCAACGAGCCAAACGCGAACGTTCCCATGGTGCGCCAGTGGCTCGAGGAGTGCCGCTGCGAGCGCATCTTCCTGGTGGACAACGCGACGGGGGAGGGTATCCCGGAGCTTCGGGCCTACCTCGAAGAGGACATCCCCATGATTTCGCTCGAGGAGGCGAAGGCCCGTCAGCGCTCGGGTCTTCAGGATTGGGAGAGTGATTCGCGGGCGTGCCGCGCTACAGGCGCCTGAGGACAACGTACGCGTTGAGGTTTTCGGAGCGCCCGTCCGAGGCGAACCTCGCCACGGGGAGCGCGACTCCCTCGAGGGCGGAAAGCAGCTCGTCCACCTCGGCGTCGTCGAAGCTGTGGCAGTAGCGCCACGCGCCGGGCACGTCCTGCCATCCAAGCAGGTAGTCGCCTGCGCCCAGATCTTCCTCGGACATTCCAAGATCTGCCAGGGCCTTGCGTGTCGTCGCATTCGCCTTCGCGGCAAGCCGCTCGTTCGACATGAACTTCCAGAAAGATACGCAGCAGATGCCACCCGTCCGCGTCACTTCAAGCACTGCGCGAAGCAGGGCAAGACGCGACGCGTGCGTAGGGACGTGGTGGAGAAACCCAAAGGCAACCGATAGGTCAGCCGCTGCGGGATGCGTCGTCGGACCACCCCATGCCTGCGCGATGGCGGTACCCAGCTTGTCCTGCAAGTCTCCCGCGAGAAGGGCGCTTACGATGTCCAGGCGCCGTAGACTCACGTCCCACGCGCTCGGGAGCGCTGCGTCTGCGGCAAGTTCCGGGCAGTCGTCCACTCCCAGGTAGAAGACATCCTCGACGCTTGCGTCCGCCATAAACTGCGCGAAACGCAAGTTGCCGCACGCAAGGTCCAGCACATGACATGCCGTTTCGCGAACGGCCGAGGTGGGGTTCGCGCAGGTGCCTTCGTCGCGCTTGAGCTCTGCCAGGCAGCGCTCCCAACCGGGCCAACCAGACCGCCTCGTCTGCGAGAAAGATGCGGCGTTCTCGCGATAGAAACGCGCGTTCAGCGCGTTCATTCGTCGCGCCACGTCGATGCACATGTCGCGAGACATGCCGTTCTCTTGCAGTTTCATCGCGTCTCCCTGGTCGTGCCGCCGTCCTTCTCGCCCGTGGGCTAAGCCTCTTCAAAGTGTTCGCGCGAGCACGCGCCCCGCGTGCGCAGACCAAAGGTTACCGCAAGGCCTGTGCCTGCGCCGCCGCGCGATGGTCACGGCATGGGCGTTTCGTCGCAACGGACGCGTCACGTCCTCGCAATGCGCGGGGGCCATCATCTTTGTGCCTTACACCATCGGCGTTAGGGGGAATCATGAGTGCCGCGGACACTGGGTTCATGCTCATATGCGCTGCTCTGGTGCTGTTTATGACACCTGGGCTCGCATTCTTCTATGGGGGCCTTGGCAGGCGCAAGAACGTGGTCAACAACATCCTCGCGTCCGTCTTCACCATCGGGCTCGAGACCGTGCTGTGGGTCGTCGTGGGCTTCTCGCTCGCGTTCGGTCAGGACCACGGCGGCGTCATTGGCGGCTTCGAGTACGTGATGATGAATGGTGTTGGTGCCTCGAAGGTGGGCCCGTACGCACCCAGCATCCCGTTTCTTGCGTACGCCCTGTTCCAGATGATGTTCGCCATCATCACCCCGGCGCTCGTCACGGGTGCCGTCGCGGGTCGAATGCGCTTCAAGGCGCTCGTGCTGTTCGTGCTGTTCTGGACGTTTGCGGTGTACTATCCCGTCGCCCATATGGTGTGGGGACAAGGTGGTGCGCTCGCAGCGCTCGGCTCTGTAGACTTCGCGGGCGGAAACGTGGTCCACATCAGCTCTGGAGTGTCGGGCCTCG
This sequence comes from uncultured Olsenella sp., assembly GCA_902761955.1. Taxonomy (GTDB): domain Bacteria; phylum Actinomycetota; class Coriobacteriia; order Coriobacteriales; family Atopobiaceae; genus Parafannyhessea. The sequence continues at coordinate 22,614 of CACWMM010000045.1, forward strand.
TGCTCTGCATCGTGCTCGGTAAGCGCATCGGTTATAAGAACGTGAACTACCGGGTCCATAACGTGCCACTTGTGGCAATCGGTGCGACCATGCTGCTGCTTGGCTGGTTCGGCTTCAACGCCGGCAGCGCGCTCGCGGCAAACGGGCTTGCGGTGCATGCGTTCGCCACGACGGCCCTCTCGTGTGCCGCCGCGGAGCTCTCATGGATGATGATGGACGTCCTTCTCTCCAAGAAGCCCACCCTCGTTGGAGCCTGCACCGGCCTCGTAATCGGCCTCGTCGCCATCACTCCTGGCTGCGGCTTCGTCCCGCTGTGGGCGGCAATTCCCATCGGGTTCGTGGGCAGCGTCATCTGCTACCTCACGTGCTCTCGCATGAAGCTGCACTTCGGCTACGACGACGCCCTGGACGCGTTTGGCTGCCATGGCATCGGCGGCATCTGGGGAGGCATTGCGACGGGCCTCTTCGCGAGCAAGGCAGTCAACCCGGCGCTTCGTTGGGATGGTCTGCTGTTTGGCAGCGCCAGCCTCTTTGGCGCGCAGCTGCTCTCCATCGTCGTCACCATCGCCTGGGCCGTCGTCGGCACGCTCGTCTGCGTAGTTATCGTCCGCGCGTGCTGTGGCGGACGCCTGCGCGTAAGCGAGCACGAGGAGCGCGTCGGCCTCGACGTGTCGGAGCATGGCGAGCGTGCCTACCCGTCGTTCACCGGACTTGACGACTAGCACTGCCGGGTGCAGGCTGAGCGTAACCAAAGGGGGACACCAATGATCAAGGTCGAGGCGATAGTGAGGGAAGAGCGACTCGAGGACGTGAAGGAGGCCCTGCGAGAGATCGACGTGCGAGGAATTACGGTCAGTCAAGTCATGGGCTGTGGCACGCAGCTTGGCTACACGCATGTGGTCCGCGGCAGCAAGGTCTCGATGAACATGCTGCCTAAGGTGAAGTTCGAGATCGTGGTCTCAAACGAGGACTGGGCTCAACGTGCCACGAACGCCATCGTGAAGGCGGCTCGGACGGGAGACCCTGGTGACGGCAAGGTGTTCTGGTACCCCGTGGCCCGTGCCGTCAGGATTCGCACGGGCGAGAGGGACATGGAGGCAATTACTCCCGCCCCCTCCCAAACGGAGGAGGAGCTGTAGCCCAAGCCATAGGTGACTCTGACGGCTTCGGTGTACTCAAGCTGCCAAGCGCAACGTAGCGGAGGAGGGGTCCACGGCGAACTGGATGCCGTGAACCCCTCCTCCTCAGGCTAGTCTCTGCCAGTCGGTCAGTCTTAGCCGAAGTAGCGCTTCAGCAGGCCGGCGAAGGCCTTGCCGTGACGGGCCTCGTCGCGCGCCATCTCGTGAACGGTGTCGTGGATGGCATCGAGGTTGGCGGCCTTTGCACGCTTGGCGAGGTCGAACTTTCCGGCGGTGGCGCCGTTCTCGGCCTCGACGCGCATCTCGAGGTTCTTCTTGGTGGAGTCGGTCACGACCTCACCAAGCAGCTCGGCGAAGCGAGAGGCATGGTCGGCCTCCTCGAAGGCGGCCTGACGGTAGTACATACCGATCTCGGGATAGCCCTCACGCATTGCGACGCGGCTCATCGCGAGGTACATGCCGACCTCAGAGCACTCGCCGTTGAAGTTGGCGCGCAGGTCCTCGATGATGTCCTCGGAGACGCCCTCGGCCTTGCCGACGCCCACGACGTGCTCTGCGGCCCAGGTCAGCTCGCCCTCCTGCTTGGTGAAGCGATCGCCGGGGCAACCGCACTGGGGGCACTTGTAGTCGGCGGGCAGCTCGTCGCCGTCGAACTCCTCAACGTAACCGCAAACGGGGCAAACAAACTTCATGTT
>CACWMM010000046.1:0-11659 GCA_902761955.1 uncultured Olsenella sp.
CGGAGCGTGCGTTTCTCGACGGTCAAGCCGGTATCATGGCAAGCACCCTTGCGCCGGGGATGGCGTGCCCGGTCTGCGGCTCGACGGAGCATCCGCACCTTGCGGCGGTGTCGGCGGAGGTGCCCACGGAGGAGCAGGTCAAGGCTGCCAAGCAGGCGGCCGACGCCGCAAGGGAGAAGTTCCAGGAAGCCGCTGCACAGGCGGCCGATGCCCGCGCGCGGTTCGACGCGTCGCAGGCGGAGCTGTCGCGCCTCATTGCGGAGACTGGGGGCGAGGATGCGCTTGCGAAGGGGCGCGCCACGCTGACGGAGCAACGAGAGGCGGCCAGGAACGAGGAGGCCGCCGCGAAGGCGGAGGTCGCCGCCCTGGAGGATGTGCGGAAGAGGCGCGATGCCGCTCGCAAGAGGCTTGAGGACGCCGACCGGCGCGTGGAGGAGGCGAGGTCTTGCGGGGTCGCTGCGGACAAGGAGCTTGCCGCCGCGAAATCTGGGCTCGAGGAGTTCTCCTCTGCACTGGGGGAGACGGACGTCGAGGCGGCACGCGCACGAAAGCGCGTGTGCGACGGTGCGCTGGACGCGGCGCTCAAGGCAGAGCGCGACGCCCGTGCCCGCGTGGAAGCGGGTGCCGCTGCGTCGGCGGAAGCAGAGCGACTCGCGGGTGAGGTGGAGGATTTTCGGGCGAGGCGTGACGCGCGACGCGAGTCGGTTGACGGCCTTGGGCGTGACGTCGCGTCCGCAACCGCGCGCGTACGCCAGATCGCGGCAGGCCTGAGCTTTGGAAGCGGGGCGGAGGCCAAGCGGCAGCTCGACCAGACGGAGGCCGCACGCCGCGCCTTGGAGGAGGGCTCGACTTCCGCTCGTGACGCCTACGAAGAGGCCCGTCGCAGCGAGGCCGCCGCGGAGGCGAGCCGGAAATCCGCGCAGGAGCGACTGGATGCGCTTCGGTCGCGAGGCCAGGTGGACGGGGAAGGCGCCGAGGCGGCCCTTGCCCGGGTCCGCGAGGAGCTCGACCGGCTCTTGGGGAGGCAGACCGTCCTGGCGTCGCGTAGGAGCTCGAACGCGGGGATGAGAAAGAGGCTCCGGCGCCTGGGCAAGCAAGCCCTCGAGGTGGCGGAGAGCTACGGGGAGGTGAGGTCGCTCGCCCAGACCGCGTCGGGACAGCTCTCGGGAAAGGAGCGCCTGAGCTTCGAGACCTACCTGCAGGCACGGTGGTTCGACCGCGTGATCCATGCCGCGAACCGCAGGCTCTCCGTCATGACGAACGGCAGGTTCGAGCTCGAGCGTCACCGCGGCCAGCAGACGGGCACGGGTGGCTCGCAGTCCGGGCTCGAGCTAGACGTGCGTGACACGTTCACGGGCAAGCCGCGGCCGGCCTCGACGCTCTCGGGCGGCGAGTCGTTCAAGGCGTCGCTCTCTCTCGCGCTTGGCCTCTCGGACGTGGTGCAGGCCAGCGCCGGCGGGGTCCAGCTGGATGCGATGTTCGTGGACGAGGGCTTCGGCACGCTTGACCAGGAGTCGCTCGAGCTTGCGGTCAGAACGCTCTCGGACCTCACCGGGTCGAACAAGCTCGTCGGCATCATCAGCCACGTCGAGGAGCTGCAGGAGTCCATCGGTCGCAAGATCGTGGTCGAGGCAGGACACGACGGGTCGAGCGTGCGCGTGGAGCTGGAGTAGGACGCCGCAACCCCGCGTCCCTCTCTTGCGCTATCGTTTGTCCATGTGCCCACCTCACTAAGGACGGGCCCAGCTCACCTTACCCAGTGGCGCGACGCGTCCACAAGACGAGGGGTGGTACCAACATGATCGAGGACTACAAGAAGGCCCTGCGCCAAGGCGAGCGCGACAGCAAGGCGGACGTTGCCGCCGGTCGCTACCCGCATCCGCCCGTGCTCGACGAACTCGTGCCCGGCAATCGCTCTTTTGGCCAGAAAAGCCTCGGCATCATGCAGATTCCTTTGGCCATGGTGGTGGGCACGCGCACCGCGGGCCGGCAGGACGCGTTCTCGCGCACGTTCATGCCCATGCTCGGTGTGCGCACGGAGTTCGCGACGAAGTGGTCGCACCTCTATGACGCGCAGATGGGCGAAGGCTTCCGCGATCCCGTGAAGGTGTACGAGTACCTGCATCGCTTCTACGTGGAGGAAGGCAACAAGAGGACGTCCGTCCTCAAGTACCTCGAGTCCCCCTCCATCGAGGCGGACGTGATCAGAATCCTGCCCGAGGTGCGCCCCACGCCCGAGCGCGCGTCTGACGACGCCCCGGGCGAGAAGGGCGTGGCCCTAGCGGACGAGGACGAGGGCGTCGCGCCTGGCGTGGACCTCTACCGCGAGTTCCTCGAGTTCTGGAATGCGGTCCCGACCTACGACATCGAGTTCACGAAGCCTGGCTCCTACCGTAGGCTCGCGTCCCACCTCGGTCGCGACCTCGACTCGCCTTGGCCGGAAGACGCCGTCAGGCAGCTCCGCTCCACCTACCTCTTCTTCAGGTCCGTGTACCTGAAGGCCGGCGGCGCGCACCTCGACATCACGCCTGCGGACGCGATGCTCACCTATATGGACGTGTACGGGTCGAGCCGCATGCTCGAGACCCCGTCGCCCCTGCTCAGGACGAGGCTCGCCCGCATCTGGGCGGAGTTCGCGTCCAGTGGGCCGTCAAGCGCCCCCGTCCTTGTGGGCGAGCCCGTGAAGGAGTCCGGCGGTGCCATGTCCTTCCTCTCGGGAGGGAGCGGCTACACCAGTCAGCGACCCCTCGTCGCGGCCTTTGCCTATGCCGGCTCGCTCGAGGACGACTTCTGGGCGCGTGCGCATGACAGGGGCCGGCAGGAGCTCGAGAGACACTACGGCGGCATCGTGCGCACGCTCTCGTACGGGGGCTGCGAGAGCGAGGCTGCGTTCGCGGCTGCCGTGAGCGACGCCGCCTCCCAGGGTGCGGAGGTGTTCTTCTCGTGCTCGCCCGAGCTCATGGACGTGACGGTGCGAGCCGCGGCAGAGTTTCCCCACACAAGCTTCCTCAACTGCTCGGTCAACCTCTCGCATGGCCTGGTCCGCTCCTATTACGGCCGCATGTACGAGGCGAAGTTCATTGCCGGCGCCCTTGCGGCGAGCCTGGCGGACAACCATGTCATCGCCTATCGGGTGAGCCTGCCCCCGTGCGGAGCCGTCCCGGAGGCGAACGCCTTCGCCGAGGGGGTCGCCATGGTCGACCCCAAGGCAAAGGTGGTGCTGGAATGGACCGACCACGGCGTCAGTGGCATAGAGGATCTGGTGGAGAAGGGCATCACCATGATCTCCGGCACGGATGTCACCGCACCGTTTGACGACCCTCTTGCCCACGGCCTCTTCAAGGTGGTCGACGGCAAGGTCAGAAACATCGCCGTTCCCACGTGGAACTGGGGGCGCTACTACCAGATCATCGTGGACAGCCTCCTCAAGGGGGAGCTACCCGGCATACTCACCCAGGACGGGGACGGTCTTCCTGCGGGTCCTCGCGCGGTGACGTACTGGTACGGCATGTCGTCGGGCGTGATCGACCTCATGCTCTCGCCGGAGCTGCCATACGGCTCCCGCAAGCTTGCGGGCGTCCTTCGGAGCGCCATCTCCTCCGGTGCCGTCGCACCGTTCGACGGCGAGCTCCTCGACCGCGACGGCATCGTGAGGTCGGGGGAGGCTGACCGGCTTACGAGCAACCAGATCGTGGGAATGGACTGGCTTGCACAGAACATCGAGGGGGACTTCCCCCAAGACCTGCGCCCCGCGCGCGTCGCGACGGCCGGGCTGGGGGTCGATGCCGATGTCTGAGGCAACGCTCAAGATACTCGCCATCGCGGACGTGGAGGAGCGCTCGCTGTGGAGCACGGGCGTCGACCAGCGCTTCAAGGACGTCGACCTCATGCTCGCGGCCGGGGACCTCGACGCGGACTACCTGGAGTACCTGGTCACCGTCATCAACAAGCCGCTGCTGTATGTGCACGGCAACCACGACGAGGGCTACGTGCACAAGGCGCCCCGCGGCTGCATCTGCGTGGACGATGCCGCTTACGTGTACCGCGGCCTTCGGGTGGTGGGGCTTGGCGGCTCCAGGCGCTACCGCGAGGGGACGTACATGTACACGGAGCGCCAGATGCGTCGGCGCGTCCGCAGGGTCTCCCGCCAGGTCCGGATGCTTGGTGGCTTCGACCTCCTGCTCGCGCACGCGCCGGCGCTCGGCGTCGGCGACATGGACGACATCCCGCATCGCGGCTTCGAGTCTCTCGGCGAGATGTGCGATCGCTGGCACCCGCAGTACCTGGTGCACGGGCACGTCCACAAGGGCTACTCCGCGGAGTTCGTGCGCGAGCACGCGCTGGCGGGCGGCACACGCTCGCTCAACGCGTTCGGGCACGTCACGTTCGAGGTCCGCGTGCCCCAGCTGTCGTATGGTTGGAAGCAGTCGGTCATCAACAGACACACGCTCAAGGTGAGCGACGAGCTCACCGTCCAGGAGGAGGGCGTCCTGGGCGCCGGGTGGTCGTACGGCCTCTGATGGAGCCAGACGTGCCAGGGAAGGATGGTTCACATGTGGCTCATGGCGGCAGTCGGCTCCGCGCTCTTCGCGGGCGTGACGTCCATACTCGCAAAGCTCGGCATCAGGAAGACGGACTCCGACGTGGCCACGGCCATCAGGACCATCGTCGTGCTCGCGTTCTCGTGGCTCATGGCCCTCGTGACGGGGCAGGTCGGCGCCATCGGCACGCTCACGGCAAAGGCGTGGGCGTTTCTCGCCCTGTCGGGCGTCGCGACGGGCGCGAGCTGGATCTGCTACTTCAAGGCGCTTTCCATGGGCGACGTCAACAAGGTCGTCCCCATCGACAAGACGTCCTCCGTCCTCACGATACTTTTGGCAATCGTCCTGTTTGGCGAGGTGAACAACCTCGCGGTCAAGCTGCTGGGCTCCGTGGCCATCCTCGCGGGCACGCTCCTCATGGTCCAGCGCACGGGCGAGAAGAGCGCGGACGCCTCCGCTGCGGGGCATCCCCACAACGCGTACCTCGCCTATGCCGTGGCATCCGCCGTCTTCGCGGCGCTCACGTCGATCCTGGCGAAGGTCGGCATCGAGGGGGTGCCGTCGAACCTGGCAACGGCGGTGCGCACCTGCTTTGTCCTTGCGATGGCGTGGATCGTGGTCGGCATGCGCGGCAAGCTTCCGCAGGCGCGCCTGGACGCGCTCAACGCCCGCGAGTTCGCCTTCATCTGCCTGTCCGGCATCGCCACGGGCGCAAGCTGGCTGTGCTACTACTTCGCCATCCAGAACGGCCCCGTGAGCGTCGTCGTGCCCGTGGACAAGCTGTCCATCCTCGTGTCCATGGCGTTTGCGGCCGTGGTGTTCCACGAGCGCTACACGGCGCGCTCGCTCACGGGCCTCGCGCTCATCGCGACGGCGACCGTCGCCATGGCCGTATGGGCGTAGCGCCTGCGCCAGGCGCCTGAGGACCCACGTCGGCCGAGGGTGATCTTCTGCTTGCACTTTGTCCGATTTCGGATTAGCATGTCCTGAGCTGTCCGAATTCGGATATACGTCGCACGGAGGGAAAGGTGTCATCACGACAGGAAGGGGGCACGCCCCAGGGCGACGTCCCCAGCGTCAGGACGATCGACTCCATCTTTCGCGAGTCAGACCGCCTGTACTACGAGGTGGCGCGTGGCTGCGGCCTCTCCAATGCCGCGTTCTGGTCGCTCGTCTCCATCGTCATCCGCGGCGGGGCCACCCAGGGCCAGATCGCGGAGGACACGGCGTACTCGCGCCAGACGGTGAACTCGGCCGTCAAGTCGCTCGAGTCGCGCGGCCTCGTCGCCATCGGCTTCGAGGAGGGAAGCCGCCGAAACAAGACGGTGTCCCTCACGGCGGAGGGCAAGGCGTTCTGCGCGCGCAACGTACGCCCCGCCATGGATGCGGAGGAGCGCGCGTTCGCCTCGCTGTCGCTTCGCGACCGCAGGGAGTTCGCCCGCCTCGTCCGCATCTACGTGGACGCGATCGACGTCGAGCTCGGCCGCGTCATGGAATCAAGGTCCAAGCAAAAGGAAGGGGGTGGCAGATGAGCAAGGACGCATCGGGCGAGAAGAGCGTGGAGAAAGACTACAGCAGGTCAGCCTCGTTTAGGCTGCTGCTCAGGCTCGTGACCCCGTACAAGGCGCTCGCCGTCTTTACGGTCCTCGCACTTCTCTGCGACATAACGGGCATGCTGTACATCCCGACGGAGCTCTCTGCCCTCATCAACACCGCCGTGTCCTCCACGGATGCGAGCGGCATGCTCGCCCACGGCATCTCGATGCTCGTCGCGGCCATCGTTGGCTCGGGCGGCTGCATCGTGTCGTACTGGCTGGCGAGCCGCCTGGCCGCGCGCGTGGGCAGGGACATGCGCGTCGCGGTGTACGAGAAGTCCCTCGAGCTCGGCGGGTACGACTTCGACCAGCTCGGGACGGGCTCCATGATCACCCGCACGCTGTCGGACGCGAACGTCGTGCAGCAGACGTTCCTCATGACGTTCATCATGCTCGCGCCCGTTCCCGTCATCTGCGTGGTGGCGATCGTGCTCGCGTTCGGGATCGACTACGTCATGGGCTGGCTCCTTCTGGCCATCACCCTGGTCATGGGTGTGGTCATGGTCATCGCGGTCAAGGTGAGCGCCCCGATCTTCCTGGTGCTCCAGGGGTTCATCGACAACATGAACACGCGCCTGCGCGAGACGATCACCGGCATCCGCGTCATCCGCGCGTTTGGCCGCGAGGACGCGGAGCGCAGGAACCTCGACGCCACGTTCGAGGACTACGCGAGAAACGCCATCCACGTGAACCTCGTGTTCGCCACGGCCGACTGCATGACGTTCTTCCTCATGAACGTGGTGGAAGTCCTGGTGGTGTGGCTCGGCGCCGACCGCGTCGGCGTGCACGCCATGCAGATAGGGTCGATATCCGCGCTGGTAGAGTACGCCATGCTCATCATGTTCTTCATGATGATGGGCCAGTTCGCCATCCTGCAGCTGCCCCGCGCCATGGCGTGCCTCACCCGTGCCTCCGAGGTGCTTGCCGTCGAGCCCCGCGTGAGGGACCAGAAGGCGCCGGCGGAGCTTGCCGCGGCAGAGCCGTCCGTCCCCGTCGCACGCTTCGACCACGTGAGCTTCCGCTTTGCGGACGCGGACGAGGACACCCTGCGCAATCTCAGCTTCAGCCTGCGCCGCGGCGAGGTCACGGCCGTCATAGGGTCCACGGGCTCCGGCAAGTCGACCATCGCGAAGATGCTCCTGCGCTTCCACGACGTGACGGCCGGTCGCATCGAGTTCCTCGGACAGGACGTGAGGAACGTGGGCCAGCACGAGCTTCGGGACCACATCGCGTACGTCCCCCAGAAGGCGTGGCTCTTCTCGGGCACCATCGCCCAGAACCTGAGGGACGGCAACCCCGACGCGACGGACGAGGAGCTGTGGCATGCCGTCGACGTGGCGCAGGGCGCGTTTGTGCACGAGCTCGCGGACGGCCTGGATGCGCGCGTGTCCCAGGGCGGCTCGAACTTCAGCGGCGGCCAGCGGCAGCGCCTGGCCATAGCCCGCGCGCTCGCGCGCAAGGCGGACCTGTACGTGTTCGACGACTCGTTCAGCGCGCTCGACTACAAGACGGACGCCAGGCTGCGCCACGCCATCCGCGCGGAGCTTGCGGACGCGGCGGTGCTCATCATCGCGCAGCGCGTGAGCACCATCCGCGACGCGGCGCAGATCGTGGTGCTGCGCGACGGCGAGGTCGTGGGCCTTGGCACGCACGACGAGCTGCTCGCCACGTGCCCCACGTACCTGGCAATCGCGAAGTCCCAGGAAAGGGGAGGTGAAGAGGATGAGTGAGGAAGAGGAGAAGGACGTGCCGACCAATGGTCGGGCCACCGCGCTGAGGCTCTGGAGGTCAGCGGCCGGCATTCGCTGGCGCCTTGTGGTCGCAGCCGTCGCGGCGGTGCTGTACGTCGCGACCGACCTCATGACGCCCGTGTACGCAGCAAGCCTTATCGACCACCTGTGGGCGGGCATCCAGCAGGCGTTCGCAAACGGGAAGACGTTTCGCGTCACCATGGAGAACGGCGGCGTGGACATTCTGGTCTACCTGGGCATCTGGATGCTTGCGTGGGCGTTCTACAGCGTGCAGTCCCTGGTCATGGCGAGCTTCGCGGAGCGGCTGAACCTGAAGCTGCGCGAGGAGATATCGCGCAAGGTCGAGCGCCTGCCGCTTCGCTACTTCGACTCGCACAAGCCGGGCGACACCATCAGCCGCGCCACGAACGACCTGGACAAGGTGTCCGAGGTCCTGCAGCGCGGCCTGCTGCAGATCATCATTTCCGCAATCACCCTCGTGGGCGCCCTCATCCTCATGGCGCGCATGAGCCTCCTGCTCACCGGCGTGTTCCTGGTGTTCGCGGCGCTGTCGGCCGTGCTCACGAAGGTCGTGGCCGCGCGGACGCTCGCCGTGGCGGCAAGGCGTCAGGACGTGCTCGGCCGCCTCACGGGCCGGGTGGAGGAGGCGTACAGCGGCCGCGCCGTCATCAAGGCGTTCGGTCGCGAGGAGGAGTCTCTCGCGCGAGTGCGCGAGGACGCGGAGGAGCTTGCGCAGGTGAGCGCCCACGCAGACTTCCTCACGAATGCCATCTCGCCGGCCATCCGCTTCCTCATGAGGCTGGCGCAGGTCATCTGCGGCGTGCTCGCGGGCGGCATGCTCGTGGCAGGCCGGCTCACCGTCGGCTCGTTCCAGGCGTTCTTCCAGTACGTCCTCAAGGCGTCCGAGCCGCTGACGCAGCTGTCGCTCACCCTGAACATGCTGCAGGGTGCCCTCGCGGCGGCGGAGCGCGTGTTCGTCCTGCTGGACGAGGAGGAGGTCGTGCCGGATCCCAAGACGCCGGCGACCCTTGCGGAGCCCGTCCGCGGACGCGTGGCGTTCGAGCACGTGCGCTTTGGCTACGCGCCGGACAAGCCGCTCATGCGCGACGTGAGCTTCGTGGCGCGACCCGGCCAGAAGGTGGCCATCGTGGGCCAGACCGGCGCCGGCAAGACGACCCTCATCAACCTGCTCATGCGCTTCTACGAGGTGGACGGAGGCCGCATTACGCTGGACGGCACGGACACAAGGAGCCTTGCCCGCGCGGACCTGCGCCGCCAGTTTGGCATGGTGCTGCAGGACTCGTGGCTGTTCGAGGGCACCGTTGCCCAGAACATCGCGTACGGCCATCCCGGCGCCACGCGCGAGGAGGTGGAGACCGCCGCCCGCGCCGCGCACGTGGACTACTTCGTGCGCACGCTGCCGGAGGGCTACGACACCATGCTCGCGAACGACGCGGAGAACGTGAGCCAGGGACAGCGCCAGCTGCTCACCATCGCGCGCGCGATGCTGACGGACCCGGCGATCCTCATCCTGGACGAGGCCACCTCGAGCGTGGACACGCGCACGGAGCAGTACATCACCCGCGCGATGGAGGCGATCATGGCGGACCGCACGAGCTTCGTGATCGCGCACCGGCTCTCGACCATCGTGGACGCGGACCTCATCCTGGTGATGGACCACGGCGACATCGTCGAGAAGGGCACGCACCGCGAGCTGCTGGAGCGAAACGGGGTGTACGCGGACCTCTATCGCAGCCAGTTTGCCTAGCGCTTCTCGCCTGGCGGCGTTGTCCTATGCGGCGACGAGCGCGAGCAGTGCCACGACGTAGGCGCAGCAGATGGCGCAGGCGAGCCAGTCGGCGCGGCGCATGCGCAGCGGGTGCCAGTGCGTTCGGCCGGAGCCGCCCTCGTAGCCGCGGGCGTCGAGCGCGCGCGAGAGGCCCTCCGCGTGGTGGGCGGAGCTTGCGAGCAGCGCCACGAGCACGGGGCCGATGGCGCGCACGCGATGCGCGAACGAGCCTTCCGTGACGGCGCCGCCGCGCGCGGTCTGCGCGTCCAGGATCGCGGAGGCCTCGTCGGCGATGGTGGGGATGAAGCGCAGCATGAGCGAGAAGACCATGGCGAGCTCGTGCCCGGGCAGGCCCACGCGCGAAAGCGGCGACAGGCACGACTCGAACGCGTCGGTGAGCTGGGTGGGGGTGGTGGTGAGCAGGATGAGCGCGCCCATGAGGATGGCGATGGTGAAGCGCAGCGGGTAGCACACGGCCCACCACAGGCCCATGGTGGTGACGCGCACGAGGCCAAGCGAGAGGAGTGTGGCGCCTTCGCCCACATAGAAGAGGTTGAAGAGGCCGAGCACGCACAGCAGCACCACGAGCGGGCGGATGGACTGCGCCACCTGGCGAAGCGGCACCTTCGAGAGCGCGACGACCGCGAGCGCGAACGCGAGGCCGAGCGCCAGCTGAAGGGGCGTCTGGATGAAGAACACCGTCACCATGACCGCGAGGGCGCAGGCCAGCTTCGCGCGCGGGTCGAGGCGGTGGATGCGGGAGTCGCGGGGCAGGTACTGCCCCATGCGAATGCGAAGTGCCATCAGCGTGCCTCCCGGGGGTCGTCCGGGCTGGCCGGCGCGGGCGTGGCGAGCGCCGCGAGGGCGTCTGCCAGCGCGCCCGTCGTGAGCGGCGCCGCGTGGGGCGCAAGGTCGAGCGCAAGGCCCGCCTCCGCGAGGTCGCGCGCCCACGAGAGCGGGCGCGGCAGTCCCAGGCCGCACTCACGGAGTGCCCGTGCGTTCGCGACGGCGAAGACGTCTTGGGGCGCGCCCTGGGCCAGCACGTGCGCGTTGTCGAGCACGATCACGTGGTCGCAGTGGGCGGCGTCGTCCATGGAGTGGGTGACCTGGACGATGGTGACGCCGCGCGCCGAGAGCGCGTCGAGTATGGCGCGAAGCTCTTCTCGCCCGTGGGGGTCGAGGCCGGCGGTGGGCTCGTCCAGCACGAGGGTCTGAGGGTGCATGGCGAGGATGCCGGCGATGGCGCACAGGCGCTGCTGGCCGCCGGAAAGGTCGAACGGGGAGGCCTCGCGCAGGTCCGAAAGGCCCACGAGCTCGAGGGCGCGCGCGACGCGGCGGTCGACCTCGGGGGCGGGCAGGCCCATGTTGCGCGGTCCGTACGCAACGTCCTGCGCGACGGTCTGGGCGAAGAGCTGCCGCTCCGGGTGCTGCATGACGTAGCCGATCTTCTGGTGCACGAGGCAGCGGTCGCGCTTGCGGGCGGTGTCGACGCCGTCGACGACCACGTGACCGGCGTCAGGCACCTCGAGCGCGCACATGAGCCTGACGAGCGTGGACTTGCCGGAGCCCGTCTGGCCCACGATGGCCGTGCGGAGCCCGCGCGGGATGGAGAGGCTGACGCCGTCGAGCGCCTGGCGGCGCACGCCCTGCGCAGTGACGTCGCCGGCGTAGCTGTAGCTGACGTCCGCGACGGCGACGGCGGCATCGGGCGCGGCGGTCGGCCGTGCTGGCGCGGGGGCCGTGCTCTTCTCGCCCGCGGCGGACGGGGTGCCCGGAACGGCCGGGGTTGATGGGGTGGCTGTGGCGACCGGGGCGCATGCGCGCAGGATGGAGCTTCTGAGCACGCTTGCGTCGCACGTCCAGGGGACGCTTACGCCGCGAGTGCGCAGGCGCTCTGCCAGGCGCGCGGCAAACGGCGCCTCCAGCCCCATGCGGCGCAGCTCCTCTGCGTGCGAGAAGACCTCCTCCGGCGTGCCGGAAAGC